>CAYZYQ010000047.1:0-21844 GCA_964482645.1 uncultured Lentisphaeraceae bacterium
ACGTCGCGGCGCGATTCAAGTTGCTGGGGACGGCGGCGTTCTACAAGCGTTATCGCCAGGGCACGTTCACGTCCGGTACGTCGCGTCGTTACACGCCGTATGACTGTCCCGACCGTCCGCTCTGGGAACGGTTGTTCCCGGCGGCCGAACCCGTCGATTTCGGCTGGATCAAACTGCGCGGCGCGTGCCGTCTCGTCGTCGAACCGGGGCGTCCCGACGTCCGCAGGGCGTTGCCGCCGGTGGAGGGGGCGCAGAGATGATCAAGGCGTGGTTTCTGCTGTTCCGTCCGTGGAGCTACACGGCCACGCTCGTGCCGTTCCTCGTCATGGCGGGGTTCGTGGTGGGCGTGGGCGGGGCGTCCCATGCCCATTGGTTGCATGGACTGGGCGGCATCGTCGTTGGGCTTCTTTTTCAGGCGACGGTGAATCTGCTGAACACGTGGGGCGACGAGCGGAGTGGCGTGGACGCCGTGCCGGGCGCGATTCGCACGACGCCGCAAGTGCATGACGGCCTCGTCTCCATGCGTGCGCTCTTCGCCGTCGCATTGGGATGCGCGGGCGCGGCCGCCGTCCTTGGCGTCCTGCTCTGTTTCCACCGCGCAGAGGATGCGCGTGAAATCCTCGTCGTTTCCGGCGGTTGGGCGGTCAACGTGCCGCTGCTTGTGGCGGGTTTCATTGGATTTCTCGGTGCGACGAACTATTCCACGGGTGTTGCGTTCAAGTACCACGGACTTGGTGTTCCATTCGTTTCGTTCCTCATGGGGCCGTTGGAGATGTTCGTCGCGTTGGCGTTGTTGGATCCGTCTTGGGTGTTCTATTTTGTACGGCTATTCGTCTACGGATGGCCGCACACGATGCCGGTGGTGGTGGCGGTGGGGATGATGGTCGTTTTTATGGTCTTCGCGCTGCCCGTGGCCGCGCTCGTTGGTGTGATCATGCACGGGAACGACATGCGGGACATCCCGACCGACCGTGCGGCGGGGATTGTCACGTTCGCCTCGTGGCTAGGGCCGCGGCGGGCGCTGAACTACTATCGCGTCTGCCACGTCCTTCCGTATGTCATGTCGGGCATCTTTCTGGTTTATTGCGTCTGCTGCGGGGAGTTTTCGGGTCTTGCGTTCGTGTTGCCGTTCCTCACGTTGCCGCTGACGATTCGCACGTTGCGGACGGCCGCGCGGGTGTACAGGGAAAATCCCGCGTCGCCGCCGTGGCGCGGACTTGAACGGGCGTCAGGGAAAATCCATTTTGTCTTCGGACTCCTGTACGCGCTGGCTTGGTGTCTCGTATAAGATGCCCCGCGAGAATGTACCGATTTGATTTTTGGAGGGGTGAAATGATATAATAAATTCTTGCGCGGCGCATGGTGGCGTTTGGGCAAAGGCAGTTGCGAGTTTGAGATTGAAAGCAAGGAAAAGTGACATGAAGATTTTGGTTGTCGGCAGCGGCGGACGCGAACACGCGATCGTCTGGCGTCTTGCGCAGGACGAGGCGAAGCATGAAATTTTCTGTGCGCCGGGCAATGCCGGCACGGCCGGCGTCGCCACGAATCTTGACATTGGCGCGGAGGACGTCGCGGCGGTGACGGAATGGGCGCGGGCGAACAATCCCGATCTCGTCGTCGTCGGTCCGGAGGCGCCGCTGTGCAAGGGGCTTGTCGACGAACTGGCGAAAGTCGGCGTGAAGGCGTTCGGCCCCGTTCAGGCCGGCGCCCGGATGGAAGGCTCGAAGCGTTTCGCGAAGGAGGTCATGCAGGCCGCGGGCGTGCCGACCGGTCGGGCGCGGACGTTCACGGACGCCGCCGCCGCGAAGGCCGCGCTGCCGGCGTTCGGCCTGCCCGTCGTCATCAAGGCCGACGGCCTGGCCGCCGGCAAGGGCGTGGTCGTGGCCGAGACGCTTCAGGACGCCGAGGCCGCCATCGATTCCATGCTCGTGGACAACAGGTTCGGCGCCGCCGGCGCGGAAGTCCTGATCGAGGAGTTTCTTCACGGCGAGGAATGTTCCATCCTCGCGCTCGTCGACGGCGAACGCGCCGTTCTCCTGCCCAGTTCGCAGGACCACAAGCGCGTCTTCGACGGCGACAAGGGGCCGAACACGGGCGGCATGGGCGCCTACTCGCCCGCGCCCGTCGTCACGGATGCAATGCTGCCGGACATCCGGGAGCGCATCATCCTCCCCGTCGTCCGCGAATTGAAGAAGCGCGGCATCGTCTACCGTGGCGTCCTCTACGCGGGCTTGATGGTCACGCCGCCCGGCGGGAAGACGGCGTTGAGCGGTTCGGCCGTCAACGTGGTCGAATTCAACGCCCGCTTTGGCGATCCGGAGACGGAGGCCGTGCTGCCGCGTCTCGGTGGGATTTTCGCGGAAACGCTGCTCCACGTGGCCGAAGGGCGGTTGGCGGACGGCGACGTCGTGGTGAAGCCGGACGCGGCGGCCACGGTCATCGTCGCCTCCGGCGGCTACCCCGGCTCGTATGAAAAGGGCAAGGTCATTTCCGGTCTCGACGCGGCGGCCGCCGTGTCGAACGCGATCGTCTTCCACTGCGGCACGAAACGGACTGCGGACGGCGCGGTCGCGACGTCGGGCGGCCGCGTGTTGAGCGTGACGGGGCTGGGCGCGACGCTGCGCGAGGCCGTCGACACGGCCTACGCGGCCGTCGGAAAAATCGCGTTCGAGGGCGCGTTCCACCGCGCGGACATCGCACATCGGGCTTTCGAGCGGTAGGACGCGCCATGTGGTTTCTCGACTATCTGAAATCGTCCATCGGCCGCAAGCAGTCGATGGGTGTGGCCGGCGTTCTGCTCGTCGGCTTTCTCGCGGGGCATCTGCTGGGCAACCTCCAGCTGCTCAATCCCGACCCCGCCGCCGCGCAGGCCGCCTACAACGCCTACACGCGCTTTCTGACGGGTCTCAAGCCGCTGATCTGGTTCATCGAGCTGGCGCTCCTCGCGATTTTCGCCTACCACGTGGCGGTGGCCTCGTGGCTCAAGCTTGAGAACCGCCGGGCGCGGGGGCGGACGCGCTATGCCGTCTCCGCAAGCCTGGGCGACGCGACGCCCGCGTCGACGACGATGTACGCGACGGGGACGGTCGTCCTTCTCTTCGTGGTTTCGCACCTCGTCGTCTTCAAGTACGGGACGCATTACCTCTACACGGACGCGCAGGGCGAAGTCATCCGCGACATGTGGCTGACGACGGTGGAGTTCTTCGGCACGTGGTGGTGTACCGCGCTGTACGGGCTGGGGCTTCTGGCCGTGGGCTTCCATCTCTTCCACGCACTGCCGTCGCTCTTCCGCACGTTCGGCCTCGACCACCCGAAGTGGACGCCCGCGTTCACGCTCGTCGGACGGCTCGTCGCGCTTGCGCTTGCCGGCGGTTTCATCGGCACGGCGGCGGCCACGTGCGCCCTCGCGCACACGCCCGCCGCGCGGGCGCAGATTCAAAAGGCACATGCTGCGCAGAAGGCGTTTGCGCAACAGGCGGCGGTGGACGCGGCGGCGGCCGTCGTGGGCGCTTCCGTGCAGAAGGGAAAGGCGAACTGATGAAGCTCGATTCGAAAATCCCATCCGGCCCGATCGAGGAGAAGTGGACGCGCTATCTGCGCGAGCTCCGGCTCGTCAATCCCGCGAACAAGCGCAAGTTCACCGTGATCGTCGTCGGGACGGGTCTTGCCGGCGCGAGCGCGGCGGCCACGCTGGCCGAACTCGGCTACAACGTCGACTGTTTCTGCATTCAGGATTCGCCCCGCCGCGCGCATTCGATCGCCGCGCAGGGCGGCATCAACGCGGCGAAGAACTACCGCAACGACGGCGACAGCGTCTATCGTCTCTTCTACGACACGGTGAAGGGCGGCGACTTCCGCGCCCGCGAGGCGAACGTGTACCGTCTGGCCGAGAACTCGAACAAGATCATCGACCAGTGCGTGGCGCAGGGCGTTCCGTTCGGCCGCGAATACGGCGGTCAGCTCGACAACCGTTCGTTCGGCGGCGCCCAGGTGTCGCGCACGTTCTACGCGCGTGGGCAGACGGGACAGCAGCTTCTGCTCGGCGCCTACCAGGCGATGATGCGCCAGGTGGCGGCGGGCAAGGTGAAGATGTTCCCGCGCCACGAAATGCTCGACCTCGTGGTCGTGGACGGCAAGGCGCGCGGCATCGTCACGCGCAATCTCGTGACGGGTGCGCTGGACTGCCACGCCGCCGACGCCGTGCTGCTCTGCACGGGCGGCTACGGCAACGTCTACTACCTTTCCACGAACGCGCAAAGCTCGAACGTCACGGCATCCTTCCGCGCCTACAAGCGCGGGGCGTTCTTCGCGAATCCGTGCTACACGCAGATCCATCCCACGTGCATCCCGCGCCACGGCGATCTGCAGTCCAAGCTCACGCTCATGAGCGAATCGCTGCGCAACGACGGGCGCATCTGGGTGCCGCGCCAGAAGGGCGACGCGCGGCGGCCGCAGGACGTCCCCGAAGCGGAGCGCTACTACTACCTTGAGGAGAAGTACCCGAGTTTCGGCAACCTCGTGCCGCGCGACGTCGCGAGCCGCAACGCGAAGCAGGTGTGCGACGCGGGGCTGGGCGTGGGGGACACGAAACAGGCGGTCTACCTCGACTTCGCGGACGCCATTGCGCGTCTTGGCGTGTCGGGCGTCTCCGCCAAGTACGGCAACCTCTTCCAGATGTACGAGAAGATCACGGGCGAGAATCCGTACGAGACGCCCATGCGCATCTTCCCGGCCATCCACTACACGATGGGCGGGTTGTGGGTCGACTACAACTTGATGAGCACGATACCCGGCTGCTTCGTCCTCGGCGAGGCGAACTTCTCCGATCACGGCGCGAACCGGCTCGGCGCGTCTGCGCTCATGCAGGGGCTGTCCGACGGCTATTTCGTCATTCCCTACACGCTTGGCGCGTACTTCGCGTCCACGCCTCTCGGCGGCGCGGTGTCGACCGACGCGCCGGCGTTCGCGGACGCCCGGCTCCAGGCGGAGGAACGGACGCGGCGTCTTCTGTCCATCAAGGGGCATCGCACGGTGCGCGAATTCCACCGCGAACTCGGTGCGATCATGTGGGAGCACGTGGGAATGTCCCGCAGCAAGGCCGGGCTTGAAAAGGCGCTTGCGCGCATCCCCGAACTGCGCCGTGAATTCTGGGAGGACGTGAACGTGCTGGGCGACGCGGGCGGGTTCAACCAGAACCTCGAAAGCGCGGGGCGCGTGGCCGACTTCCTTGAGTTTGCCGAAGTCCTGACACGCGACGCGCTGCACCGCGAGGAATCGTGCGGCGGGCATTTCCGCGAGGAGAGCCAGACGGCGGAGGGCGAGGCGAAGCGCGACGACGCGAACTTCTGCTACGTCGGCGCCTGGGAATACAAAGGCGACGATGCGCCGCCGGAACTCTCCAAGGAGCCGCTGTCGTTCGAGAACGTCCATCTTGCCACGAGGAGCTACAAATAATGACCGTCACGGTGAAAATGTGGCGTCAGAAGGACGCCGCGTCGAAAGGCCATTTCGAATCGCACATCGTCGAGAACGTCTCGCCCGACATGTCGATTCTCGAAATGCTCGACGTCATGAACGAGAATCTGATGAAGGCGGGGCGCGAGCCGTTTGCGTTCGATCACGATTGCCGCGAGGGCATTTGCGGCACGTGTTCGCTCGTCGTGAACGGCGTCCCGCACGGGCGCGACTACGGCACGACGACGTGCCAGCTGCACATGCGGCTCTTCAAGGACGGCGAGACGATCACGATCGAGCCGTTCCGTTCGGCCGCGTTCCCGATTGTCCGCGACTGCGTGATCGACCGGGGGGCGCTCGACCGCGTGATCCAGTCGGGCGGGTTCGTGAGCGTGAACACGGGCGCCGCGCCCGACGCGGCGGTGACGCCCGTGTCGAAGGAGGATGCCGACCGCGCGTTCGATGCGGCGGCCTGCATTGGCTGCGGCGCGTGCGTGGCGGCGTGTCCGAACGCCTCCGCAATGCTCTTCACGTCCGCGAAGGTGGCGCACCTCGCCAACCTGCCGCAGGGGCGGGTGGAGGCGGAGCGGCGCGTGCTCGCGATGGTGCGCCAGATGGACGCGGAGGGCTTCGGCGCCTGCACGAACGTCCGCGCCTGCGAGGCGGTCTGTCCGAAGGGCATCTCCACGCGCAACATCGCGCAGATGAACCGGCAGTATCTCAAGGCGACGCTGCTGCACGACGAGAAGGTCTACGGCGCGAACGCCTGAGCGGCGTAGAGGATTTTGTTTAGGCAAAAGGAAAATAAACGACAATGATTGACATCTCGCAGTTCTGTGAATTCTTCATGCTGTTCGCGTTCGGCTTTTCGTGGCCGTTCGCCATCCTGCGCACTTACAGGGCCAAGCGCGTGGACGGCAAAAGCCCGATGTTCGCGACGATCGTGATTCTCGGCTATGTGGGCGGTATTTGCGCACGGCTCTTCGACGCCAATCCTGCGAACGACTGGCTCTGCCTCGTCTACGCGATCGACATGGCGCTCGTCTCGACGGATCTTGCGCTCTACTTCCACTACGCGCGTAAGAACAAACAGCAGTAGAAAGGTACGGAAAAATGGACAATCCTGTGGTTGGTATCGTGATGGGGAGCGACAGTGACTGGTCGCTCGTGAAAAAGGCGTGTGACACGCTGGACACATTCGGCGTGGCCTACGAGACGCGCGTGATCAGTGCACACCGGACGCCCGACGTGGCGCTCGACTATTCCCGGACGGCCGAGTCGCGCGGCCTCAAGGTCATCATTGCCGCCGCCGGCGGCGCCGCGCATCTCGGCGGCGTCCTTGCCGCCGGCACCGTGTTGCCGGTCATCGGCATTCCCGTGGCGGGCGGCGCGTTGAACGGACTTGATGCGCTCTACGCGACGGTTCAAATGCCGTCTGGCGTTCCCGTGGCGACTGTGGCCGTTGGCTCGGCCGGCCCCGCGAACGCCGCGCTCCTCGCCGTTCAGATTCTCGGCACGGCCGACGCAGAACTTCGTGCGAAGTACCACGCGCACAAAGAGGAACTGCGGGCGAAGGTGGCGAAAGCCAACGACAAAATCCATGCGAGTTGATTTCCGGAAGGGACGGCTGTGCGTCTGAGGGTTCTGGCAAGCGGTTCGCAGGGCAATGCGCTCTGTCTGCGAAGCGGCGAAACGTGCGTAATGGTCGACTGCGGCTTGAGCTGTCGCGAGACGGAAAAGCGGATGAAGGCGTGTGATATCGACCCGGACGCCATCTCCGCCGTCCTGTTCACGCACAATCATTCCGACCATTGTAAGGGCGTCGGCACGTTCCGCAAGCGGCATCCGCAGATTCCGTTCTACGCGAACGGCGGTACGGCGGAGGCCATTGCGGCCGTGACGGGCGTCCAGGACGGTTGGGTCGTGTTTGAAACGGCGGAACCGTTTGAAATCGGCGCGTTCACGATTACGTCGTTTTCGATTCCGCACGACGCGGCCGATCCCGTGGGTTATCTGTTTGACGACGGCACGTCGCGGTTCGTGTTGTGTACCGACTGTGGGATGCCAACGCTTGCGGTTAAAGACGCGCTGTCCCGCGCGACCTGCGCGATGCTGGAATCGAACCACGACTCCGTGTTGCTCCAGACGTCGGGGCGTGCGCCGTCGCTCATTCAGCGTATCGCCGGGCGGTGTGGCCATCTCTCGAACGCAGACGCGGCCGATCTCGTGCGCGAAGTTGCGCCGCGCGGTCTCACGACGCTGCTGCTCGCACATCTGTCCGAGGAGTGCAATGCGCCGCATTTGGCAGAGGAGGCGATGCGCACGGCGCTCTGCGACGTTGGCCGTCCGCAGACAATCCTTGCCGCGCTCCGTCAGCATGAACCGAGCGATCTCTACACATTCTGAAAAGGAAGTACGCACATGAATCTTTCACGCAGGTGTTTCATCGGCACGGCGCTGGGCGCCGTGGCGGGTTGCCGCACGGCGGCGTTGTTCGGCGGTCGGCCGGAACTGAAGTTCGGCGTCGTGAGCGACATCCACGTCACAACCCGCGCATCGACGCGCCTTTTCGAGAAGTCGCTGCGCTATTTCGAGGTGCGTGGCGCGGACGCCGTGATGGTGCCGGGCGACTTGACGGACTGGGGTAACGTGACCGCCCTGCGCCACGTGGCCGACGCCTGGAACCGGGTGTTCCCCAACGGCCGCGCATCGGACGGCCGCGCGGTCGCGCGTCTCTTCGTCTCCGGTAACCACGACTTCGAGGGCTGGAACTATGGCGACATGGCCGCCGAGCGCAAAATCAACGCCTGCAACGGCGACGCGAACATCGTCCAGGCGCCCGGCGGCATGGCGGCCGTCTGGAAGGAGGTCTTCGGCGAGGACTATTCGCCGATTCAGCGCTGGACGGTGAAGGGCTGCGAATTCGTGTGCGCCCACTGGGGGGCGGACAGGCAGGTCGCCGACTGGATGGCGAAGAACGCGGCGGCGTTCAATCATTCAAAGCCGTTCTTCTACTTCCAGCATCTTCCCGCCACGGGCACGACGCCGGACGGCAAGGGCTGGGCGGACGGCGGCAGCGCGTTCAAGGCGTTTCGCAATTTCCCCAACGCCGTCGTGTTCACCGGGCATTCGCATCGTCCGTTCTCGGACGAGCGCTTGATCTGGCAGGGCGAATTCACCGCGATCGCCACGCCCTCGCTGTCGTATGCGTGTTTCGAGAAGATCTACGAAAACGGCGGCGGGCGGCGCGACGGCACTGAGACGAAGGTCATGCCCATGCTGCCGGCGCGTCAGGAACTGCGCGGCGGCCAGGGCTATTTCGTGTCCGTCTACGCCGACCGCGTTGTCGTCGAGCGCGTCGACCTTGAGGAGGACGGCGAACAGGACGTGTCCGCCTGGATCTTCCCCGTCTGCGCCTCCGAGCGTCCGTACGCTCCTGCGCCCCGTGCCGCCACGCAGGGCGTTCCGGAATTTCCGGCCGGGGCGGACGTCCGCGTGGAGACGCGCAACACGGAGAACCGCCAGGGCAAGTGGGCGATTGCGCTTCACTGCGATTTCCCGTCCGCCGTGCCGCCGAAGGGTCTGCGCGTGCACGACTACGAAATCCGCGTCGTGCCGAAGGCCGGCGGAAAGGCGAAGACGTTTCTTTTCCAATCGCCCGCCTACCATCGTCTTGCGCGGTACGAGCCGGCGCGGCAGAAGTTCTGGTTCAGTCCGGAAGGTCTGCCCGAAACGGGCGACTACCTGATCGAAGTTCGCGCGCGCAACAGTTTCGGACGTTCCGGAAAGCCGATTACGGGCGTCTTCCATCGCGGCGTCTGATGTTTTGAGATTGCCCACGCGGGGCGGAGAAGGAAACGAACATGAAGAGAAGTTGTCTGTTGGGAAGCCTGCTGCTCGCGGGCATTGGATTTGCGGCGCCCGTGCCGCCGGCCGTGCCGGACGCCCTGACGGGACCGCGTCTGCGCGACGTGCGCCTCAAATCCGCGCCGGGGCGCAAGCTGGACGACTTCGCACAGGCGCGGATGCGGAGCGACTTCGCCCAGCGCGAAATCTTCGGCGAGGCGCGGAGCGCGTTCGAGCGGCGCGACGACGACGCGCGGAAGGTCGACGGCAAGGCGCCGGGCGGCCTCTGGCGTGGCGAGTTCTGGGGCAAGTTGATGCTCGGCACGGCGCGGACGGCGGACTACCTGCAGGATCCCGCGCTGCTGGCGTTCGTGAAGGACGAGTGCCATCGTCTGATGGCGTTGCAGGATGCGGACGGATATCTGGGCTCGTACGCGGACAAGGAACTCGTCGGCGTGCTGACGCCGGAACAGAAGAAGGCCGCCGCGAAGGCCTACGGCTGGAACACGGTCTGGAACATCTGGAACCGCAAGTACGCGATGTGGGGGATGCTCGCCGCCTACCGGACAACGGGCGACCGGGCGATTCTCGATTCCGTCGTGCGCCAGATGGATCAGCTGATCGGCATGATGCGTCGTCTGAACCTGCCGTTCTTCGTCACGGGACAGCCGGAGAAGGTGGGGCTGCCGTCGATGTCCATTCTCAAGCCGCTTCTCGGACTCTACGCCGAGACAGGCGATGCGAAGTACCTCGCCGTGGCGAAGGAGATTGTCGCGGACTGGGACCGGGACGACGGGGCGTGTCCGAACTTCTTCCGCAACGCGCAGAACGGGAAGGATCTCTGGACGTGGTATCCGAACGCCCAGCTCTGGGCGAAGACGTACGAAATGCTCAGCTGCCTGGACGGCCTTCTTGAATACTACCGCGTGACCGGCGACAGGCGTTCGCTGGATACGGTCGTCGCCATCCGCGACAATCTGTGGAAGAGCGAAGCCAATCCGTTCGGCGGCATTGGCTACTGCGACCAGTGCTACGGAGCGGCGCGGCGGATCAACGGCGTGAGCGAAGTGTGCGACGCGATCCACTGGATTCGTCTGAACGTCGACCTCTTCCTGATTACGGGCGAGAGCCGTTTCCTCGACACGGTGGAGGTCTGCTACTACAACAACTTCCTCGCCGGCGTCTATCGTGGCGGACAGTGGGGCGCGTTCGCCGTGCGTTCGCACGTGCGGCATCAGACGCAGTGGCAGTGCGGCTGTGCCTACAATCACTGCTGCGTGAACAACGTCCCGCGCACGTTCATGGACGTGGCCGCCACGACGGTGACGAAAGACCGGAAGGGCGTCTACCAGGTGAACTTCTACTCCGACGCGACGGTTGAGATGGATGGCGTTCGTTTCGAGATTTCGGGCGACTATCCGATTGGCGACGTCGTGACGGTGCGCGTGTCGAAGTCGGACGCGCCGGTTGCGTTCCGCAAGCCGGACGCCTGCCGGAAGATGGAGACGTCGTTCCGCGATGAAGGCGATGCGCGCGTCTATACGGTCAAGTTTGACATGCCAGTCCGAATCGTAGAGCGTCCGCTGCCGCCGGATCCGCTGGCCGACGAGCCGTGGGGCTGGATTCGCGCGCGTTATGCGACGGACGGCAACAAGACGGTCAACCAGGACGTCAGCGCGAGTTTCAGGACGACGGCGGCGGCGATGGTCTGGCGCGGGCCGCTTCTCCTTGCGAAGGCGAAACGCGCGGGCGCGACAGCAGATCAGATCGCCACGCCCGATACGGTGAACGGACGCGGGTTCGACGTCAAGGCGACGCCGTTGGCGCGGGAAGGGGTCTGGGGCGCGTGGCGGCTTGAGTTTGCGAAGCCCGGGGAAAAGCCGTTCGTCGTCGACGCCTGCGACTTCCAGAGCGCGGCGGACGATCCGCTGCCCGAGGGCGCCAACGAGTTTTCGATCTGGTTCTAATGCGCCTCCAAGACTTTCTGGCGGCCAGTCGTGCGGGATTGGCCTAATTGACTTTGCCCGCGATTTTTAGGATAATAATGCGCCAATGACAATCATTCGAGAACCTTTATACGAGGATGTCCCGCGAACCCGGTTCGAGGGAATGCGGCGGCGCGTCGTCGAGTTGTTTGCGCACGTCGGCCAAGCGGGGCGTTTGATGGCGGAGGCGATTGGCTATCTCCCCGCAACGCTCGTACGGCGCGACGCGCGGGCGGCGTTTGTCCAACAACTCTACACCACGGGCATCCGGACGCTGCCGGTTATTACGGTTGTGGGGTTGTTCGCGGGGATGATTCTGGGTTTGCAAGTCGGTCTTGCGTTGCGCAAGTTCAATCAGGAGGTTTACTTGGGCGCGGCGGTGATGTTGTCGCTCATTCGCGAAATGGGCCCCTTCGTGACGGGCATCTGTCTGTCGGCCTGTGTGGGATCCGCGCTCGCCGCCGAATTGGGTACGATGAAGGTGAATGACGAAGTGGCCGCGTTGGAGATTATGTCGATTTCCCCCGTCCGTTATCTCGTCGCGCCGCGTTTGGGCGCGTTGTTGGTGATGTCCCCGCTGTTGGCGTTCTATGCGTGCGTGTTGGGCGTTGTCGGCGGGGGGCTTGTGGGCTACACCCAGTTGAACGTGCCGTTCGAGCAGTACATGGCCAGTGCGATTTCGATTGCCGGTACAAAAGATTTGTTCGTCGGCCTTCTCAAGTCCGTGATTTTCGGTCTCGTCATTGGCACGGTCAGTTGCCACGAGGGGTTTGCCACGAAACTGGGCGCGGTGGGCGTGGGGCGGGCCACGCAGCGCAGTGTGATCATCTCCTTCCTCTTCATCCTCATGCTGGGCTACATGGTGACCCGCATGTTCTACCTTGAGTTCAGCGTATGATCCGGTTTGAAAACGTCGTCAAGCGGTTCGAGGGGCGGGAAGTGCTTTCGGGCGTCAGTTTTACTGTCGCGAAGGGCGAGATTCTGGCGATCGTCGGGCCGTCCGGCACGGGCAAGTCCGTCACGTTGAAGCATTTGGTGCGCTTGCTTACGCCGACTTCGGGGCGCGTGTGGCTGGACGACGTGGAGATTTCGTCCGCGACGGGTGCCGCGCTCGCGCGGGTTCGCGGCCGGTTCGGCTATCTCTTTCAAGGCGCCGCGCTGCTTGGCTGGATGACGGTGGCGGAGAACGTGGCGTTGCCGTTGCGGGAGCGGACGAAACTGGACGATGTGGAAATCGACCGTCGCGTGGCGGAGGCGTTGGCGGCCGTGGAACTGACGGATGCGGCGGATCTCTATCCGGCGGAGATTTCGGGCGGTATGCAGAAACGCGCGGGTTTGGCACGGGCTATCGTCCGCAATTCGGACATCATCCTCTACGACGAGCCGACATCGGGCCTGGATCCCGTGACGTCGGTTACGATCAACCGGCTGATTGCCCGTTTGAACAAGGCGCGGGCCATTACATCCATCGTCGTCACGCACGACCTTCAGGGGGCGATGTTGTTCGCGTCGCGGATCCTGATGCTCAAGAACGGCCGTGTGGTGGAATGCGCCACGCCCGAGGATTTCGTTCATTCGGCGAATCCGGACGTGCGGGAATTTCTCGCCGCCCAGTTCATTACCGAAACGACGCTCAAGCAGATGAAGGCGGAATATGAAAAGAAATAAAGACGTGTTTTCCGAGTTTGTTGTCGGCGTGTTCATGGTGGCCGTTTTGGCTCTGCTCGCCTACTTCACGATCGTCATCTCCGGGGTCGACCTGGTCTTGGGACGTGCGCGAGTGCAAACGAAGGTGGCGTTTTCGGACGTGGGCGGTCTGAAGGATCGCGACAGCGTGATTTATCGCGGTATGAAGGTCGGTACGGTGGAGCGCATCGATTTGGGAACGACGAACATTCTCGTCACGCTCTTCGTCGACCGCGACGTCGTGCTGCGCGACACGTGCCGAGTTTCCGTTGAAGCCCTCTCCCTGTTGGGCGGCAACTATCTTCTGTTGGAAGAAGGAACCGGCGCAGTGAAGCCATTGGAAACGACGCTCTTCCACGGTGAACCGCCCGTCAACTTCCTGCGCGATGCAGGGCGGCTGGTCAGTCGGCTTGGTCGTGCGGACGGTGGGCTTTCAACCATTCTGCCAGATTCCGTGAAGACGAACCTCGAACAGACGATGGCGAATCTCAACACGCTCGTAGCACGTTTGGAGCGCGGCGAGGGGACGCTCGGCAAACTCCTGTCGAAGGATGAGACGGTCTACGCGGATCTGCGGAAGACGATGGCGAATGCGGCGTCCGTTTCCGAACGTCTGGAGAAGGGCGAGGGGACGCTCGGCAAACTCCTCTCGAAGGATGATACGGTTTACGCGGATTTGCAGAAGACGATGGCGAACGCGGCATCTGTTTCCGAGCGTTTGGCGCGGGGCGACGGCGTACTCGGCGAGTTGCTTGCCACGAACGGCACGTTGCGCGCCGACTTCACGGCCACGCTCGCCGATCTCAAGGCGACATTCGCGAATCTCCGGGCGACGACCGACCGGATGCAGAATCCGAACGGATTGTTGACGCGCCTTTCAGACGACAAGGAACTGTCGGACAATGCGGCGCAGCTTGTGGCGAATCTGAAGACTGTTTCGGCGCGGTTGGAAAAGGGCGAGGGTACGCTCGGCAAGTTGACGACTGATTCCGCGTTGCACGACGAAATCAGTGCGCTCGTGAAAGACATTCGCCAAATCGTTGACAACTATCGCGACACGACGCCGATCACGACGTTCGGCGCGTTGGCCACGGGGGCGTTGTGATGAAGGCGCTTCCGAAAAAGGCGCTCGTCACGGGCGGTGCGGGTTTTCTGGGTTCGCATCTCTGCCGTCGGTTGCTGGCCGATGGTTACGAAGTGACCGCGCTGGACAACCTCTTCACGGGGACGAAAAACAATGTGGCGGACTTTCTGTCCGATCCGCATTTTACGTTCGTCCTTCACGACGTCACGCAGCCGTTCGGGGGGCAGTTTGACGAAATCTACAACCTGGCCTGCCCTGCGTCGCCGATTCACTACCAGAAGAACCCCGTGGAGACGACGAAGAGTTCTGTGCTCGGTATCTTGAACATGCTCGATTTGGCGTTGAAGACGGGCGCTCGTCTCCTCCATACGTCTACGAGCGAAATCTACGGCGATCCGCTCGTTCATCCGCAGGTCGAAACGTATTGGGGCAACGTGAACACGATTGGCATCCGCAGTTGCTACGACGAGGGCAAGCGCTGCGCGGAGACCCTATGTGCCGATTACCGCCGTTGCTACGGTGTGGACGTGCGCATGGTGCGTATCTTCAACACGTACGGGCCGAATATGCATCCGCAGGACGGCCGCGTGATTTCCAACTTCATCATGCAGGCCCTTGCGAACGAGGACTTGACGCTTTTCGGCGACGGCGTCCAGACGCGCTCCTTCCAGTATTGCGACGACTTGATCGAGGCGTTCCGCCGCTATATGGTCTGTGACCGTGCGACGTTGGATGCGTTTTTCGCCGAACGCGGTCTGGGGGCGCCCGTGATCAATACGGGCAATCCTGGTGAGTACACGATTCGACAGTTGGCCGAAGAGACGTTGCGGCAGATTCCCGAATCGACGTCCCGCCTCGTCTATCGTCCGATGCCGCCAGATGATCCGAAACGCCGCAAACCCGACATCTCCCTGGCGCGGGAATTGCTGGGGTGGGAACCGCGTGTGCCATTGCGCGAGGGGCTGGCTCGGACGATCGATTATTTCCGAACGTACGTCAGCGTTTGACATCGTACATCTCAAACGCAAAGAGCGCGTTCTATATTTGACGCGCGATTTTTTGGTATAATCACGTCCATGAAATTGTCTGTAGAAAAGTTCGCGTTCGATGCGGTGAAAGGTGATGCGTGATGGTGGATTTTCTCATCCGGAATCTACCGGTCTACCTCGTGTTTCTGACGATGGCGGCGTTCGCCTGGATTTTCGGCGGTTCGCAGGCCGCGCCGTTGAAGCCCGTCATGCCGTGGTTGCTGGCGCTCCTTTTCGAGGGGTTTCTTTTCTTTCCGCAGCGTCGTCCCTACGAGGATGCGGTTGCGGCGCGGCGGCGATGCTGGTGGCATGTGCGGCGCGACCCCGTGTTCTATCTCGCGCTCGTCTTCCTGTTCGTCCTGCTCGTGCCGCTCGTGAACAGCGGGTTGTGCGCGTTCTGCGACCGGGCGGCGATTCAGGCGGGGGCGGACGCCGCTCCGCCGCTCGCGTTCCTGCCGTTCTGTGTGAACGTGTCGGAACATTACGGTGTCATCCAGTGGTTCGTCCCGGCGCTTACGGCGACGCTCGCCGTGCGCCATGCGCTGTCGCGCCACGGCAAGCGGATGCTCCTTGAAATGCTCGTTTGGAATTCGGCCGCGTTGGCCGTCTTCGGGTTCATCCAGCAAACAACAGGCGCGACGTCGCCGTTTTGGGGCGACGAGAAGTTCTCCACCTTTTTCTCCACGTTTGGCTACCCCAACATGGGCGGCTCGTTCTTCACGATGATGTTCGCCTTTTCCGTCGGCCTTTGGCAGTACCGCGTCGTTGCCGTTGCGGATCGTCCGCCGCCCGACGCCACGGCGGGGCGCGACCGTGTGCTGGTGCGCTGGATTTCCGCGCACTATCCGCTCGTCGCGGTCGTGCTGAATTTCTTTGCGGCGTTGGCGACGCTCAGCCGCGCGGCGATTCTGATGGCCTCCATCCTTGCTGTCGTCGCATTCGTCTACTACGAAGTCTGGCTGCTCTTTTCGCGCCATGATCGCGTCCGCCGCGTCAAACGCGCCGCGTTCGCATTCGGCGGGGCGCTTGCGTTCCTGTTGGCTGTCTATGTGTTCGCGCCGTCGGATCTGGGTACGGAAGTCCATTCGCTCGATTCCTTGGCCGTGCTGGATCGCGTGTCGGGGAAGAGCCAGTACCATACGCGCGTGGCGTTCGAGATTTTCAAAGACCATCCCGCGTTTGGCGTTGGTGGCTGGGGCTACCGTCATTTCGCCCAGTCGTACATGACGGAAGACGAACTCAAACAGATTCAGATCGACGGTGGCGCGAACGTACACAACGACTACCTGCAATTCCTGTGTGAGCATGGGGCCGTCGGCTTTATCTGCCTCGTGGCGATTTTCGTCTGCCTTCTCGTACCGCTCGTGCGGGCGTGGTTCAAACTCAACCGAGCGGCGAGTTTCATGACGGCGGACAAGGCACCGCCCAAGCCTTGCGTGATCTACTGCTTTCCCGCCGGTGCGTTCTGGATTCTCCTGGGCAATACGGCGTTGATCGTCCATGCGTTCGGCGACTGCCCGATGCGTTCGGCAGCCGTGTTGTCGACGTTTTTTGTCTCCTTGGCCTGTGCCGAGGGGTTTCTGCCGCGTGAAATCGAAGAAGGAAAAAAGAAATGAACCGACGCGCGTTCTTTGCCGCGCTCGCTCATCCGCCGGCTGCGCCGTCGCCGATGACCTATCGGACGGATGCCCATGGTGAGAAAGCGAGTTTGCTGGGCTATGGCGCGATGCGCTATCCGACGGTCGATGGTAGCCACGCGAACACGTTTCGTGGCGGCTCCACCGCGCCGATCGATCTTGTCGCCGTCCAGAAGCAGATCGACTACTGCATCGCCCATGGCGTGAACTACTTTGACACGTCGCCCGCCTACTGTCGCGGCGAGTCCGAAAAAGTCCTGGGCGACGCCTTGGCGAAGCATCCCCGCCGCACGTGGCGCGTGGCGACGAAGCTCTCGAACTTCGCAGACCAGACGCAGACCCATACGGCCTCGGTCAAGATGTACGAGACGTCGCGGCGGCTGTTGCGGACGGATGTGATCGACTTCTATCTGCTCCATTCCATCGGTGGCGGGGGCGAGAACGCGATGAAGGTGTTCAACACGCGCTTCATCGACAACGGAATGCTCGACTTCTTGATGAAGGAGCGCGAGGCCGGCCGCATCCGGAATCTCGGTTTCTCGTTCCATGGCAGCGAGGCGGTCTTCCGCCATGCGTTGGCAATGCACGACAAAGTCCACTGGGACTTCGTACAGATTCAGCTCAACTACGTGGACTGGCGTCACGCCCATGCGGTCAACCCCCGTAACGTGAACGCGGAGACGCTTTACAACCTGTTGGCGGAGCGGGACATCCCCGTTGTGGTGATGGAACCGCTGCTCGGCGGCCGTTTGGCGCGCGCGAACGCCGGCATGACGCACCGCATGGCGGCGCTCGACGCGCAGGCCACGCCCGCGAAATGGGCGTTCCGCTTCGCGGGGACGCATCCGAAAGTCCTCACCGTGCTGAGCGGCATGACGTACCTTGAACATATCGAAGAGAACGTGAAGACGTTGTCGCCGCTGCAACCGCTGTCCGCCGACGAGTTCGCGATGCTCGAACGCGCGGCTCAGGCGTTTCTGTCCGACGATACCGTGCCCTGTACGGCCTGCGCCTACTGTATGCCGTGTCCGTACGGTCTCGACATCCCTGCGATTTTCGCCGCATGGAACGAGGCCGCCGCTGGTGGCCGTCTGCCCGGCAATCCGTCCGATCCGGACTATCCGGACCATCGGCGCCGTTTTCTGTTGGACTACTGGAAGGCCGTGCCTGAACTGCGGCGGGCCGACCGCTGCACGACGTGCGGGCGTTGCGTGTCGCACTGTCCGCAGTCGATCGACATCCCCGGTTGGATGCGCCGCGTGGACGGTTTTGTGGACAAGTTGAGGAGGAACGGACGATGAAGCGCGTCCACGATTCTTTCGGCGTGAAACGCCGTACTTTTCTGACGGGACTGGGGACGACGGTCGTTGCGTGTGCCGTGGCCGACGAGAAGACGACGGACGGCGGATACGCCGAAGTCTCCTTCCCGGGGACGCCCGCGCGTGAACGCCCCGTCCTGCCGCCGGGCGCGGTCTCCATCGATCGGTTTCGCCGGACGTGCGTGAGCTGCCAGCTCTGTGTGACGCGCTGCCCGAACGGCGTGTTGCGTCCTGCGCGTGGGGCGCGATTTGCGCGGCAGCCGGAAATGGGGTTTGAGAAGGGCTATTGCCGCCCCGAATGCACGACGTGCGGGCAGGTCTGCCCCGCCGGCGCCATCCATCCGCTCGCCCCCGCCGACAAGCCGAATGTACACGTCGGGTTCGCGGTGTGGCACAAGGAACGCTGCCTCGCGGCGGCGGAGGGCGTGTCCTGTACGGCGTGTGAACGCCACTGCCCCGTGAATGCGATTACGCTCGTCGCGGCGAATCCGGCGGACAAGGCGGCGCCGAAGGTGCCTGTGGTCGATCGCGATCGTTGCATTGGCTGCGGCGCGTGTGAACACCTGTGTCCGGCGCGTCCACTGCCCGCGCTCGTCGTCGAAGGTCTGGAACGTCAACGTGAAGTCCGGCGCATGGGCGAGGCCGACGTCCTCGAAGAGGCGCGAGTCCTTTTCTCCCAAAATAAAGCGGCCGTCGTGTTGGTGAAGCATGGCGTCATTGTGGCGCAGAACCAGGGCGGTGGCGTGTCGCCGCTTCTGGCGCTCTACGATATGCGACCGAAGGATCTGGCGGGCGCGTGGGTGATTGACAAGGTCATCGGTCGCGCGGCGGCGGCGATTGCCGTCGCGGGCGGCGCGGCGCGTGTTCACGGTGTGTTGATCAGCGCGGAGGCCGAAGCGTTCTTGAAGGAGAAGGGGATTCCCTGTTCGGGCGATACGAAAGTGCCGCGCATTCTCAACCGGTCGCGGGACGGGTTGTGTCCGCTCGAAGCCTCCGTTCAAGGCTTGTCCGAGCCACTGGAAATGGTTAAGGCCCTGCGTGCGCGTATCGCACAGTTCAAACGCGCGGCGGCGGCCGACGCGAAGAACGCGAAGTGAGCACGGCGGTCGTGATGCGGCGGTTCTTTTCGGAACTCGGGGCGCGGCGGAGCGCGGGCGTGCTGTTCGTGCTGTCCGCCCTCTGCGCGTTGGTTTACGGCGCGACGGCGGGGCTGGCGATGGTCTGCGATGCGGATGTCCGTCCGGGGCTGGTGGCCGCGTTGAATGCGCTCTGGAACGGGCCGGACACGTTGACGCTGTTCGTGTGTGGCGGGAACTGCGGTGCGGCCGTGTGGCAAGGGGATTTCGGCCGTCTCGTGACGTACGCTTTCCTGCATGGCGGGCCGCTCCATCTCGCGATGAATCTCAGTTGCTTGTGGGCATTCTGGCCGTTGTGTACGCGCTTGCTGGGGTTGGGGCGGACGCTGCTGGTTTACGGAGCGTCCGTCGTGGCGGGCGCGGTGGCGTCGGGGTTGATGCATCCGACAATTGTGGGTGTGGGCGCGTCGGCGGGCGTCTTCGGTCTCTTCGGCGCATTCGCCGTCTTTCTGCCGCTCGTCTACCGGCGGTGCGGGTACGATCCGGCGACGATCAAGTCGGTGTTCATGCAGAACGGAAAATTTCTCGTGCTCAACCTGCTGATCAGTCTCTTGCCGGGCGTTGATTTGTCGGCGCACGTGGGCGGCTTGCTGGCGGGCGGCTTGTGCGGTTTTGGGTTTGCGCGGACAATGTCGGATCGCGCGTTGTGCAGGACGGCAGAGCCGCCGTTGCGGCGAGGGGCCGGACGGATGTCCATCGGGGCGTTGCTCGTCAGTCTGGCCGTTGGCTTTGCGGCGGGATGGTGCATCGGGCCGCGCATGAGCGCCGCCTACGAATCGGGGGCGGAGACGTACTACCGGTTCCTGTTGCAGAAAGCCGCCGCAACGGGGGATGCCCGCGCGGCGGCTCTTCTGGAAACGTTGTGACGCGGCGGCGGGCGGTTAGCCCAGCACGCGCGTCAGGCGTTCGATGGCCGTCAGGACGTTGGCGCGGCTGTTGAACGCGGAAATGCGGATGTAGCCCTCGCCCGCCTGGCCGAAGCCGGCACCGGGCGTCGTGACGATGTGCGCCTCCGCGAGCAGCTTGTCGAAGAACGCCCAGGAATCACCCTTGACGTCCACCCAGAGGTACGGGGAATCCGTGCCGCCCGTGACGTTGTAGCCCAGCTTGACGAGCGCGTCCTTCATCAGCTTGGCGTTTTCAAGGTAGAAGTCGATTGTCGCTTTCGTCTGCGCCTGGCCGGCGTCCGTGTAAATCGCCGCCGCGCCGCGTTGCGTGACGTAGGAGCAGCCGTTGAACTTCGTCGTTTGGCGGCGCGTCCAGAACGGACGCAGTTCGACCGCTTCGCCGGTGGCGGTGTAGGCCATCAGACCTTTCGGCACGACGGTGTAGCCGCAACGGACGCCCGTGAAACCGGCGGTCTTGGAGTAGGAACGGAACTCGATCGCGCACGTGCGCGCGCCCGGACATTCGTAGATCGAGTGGGGGATGCCGGGGGTGCGGATGAAAGCCTCGTAGGCGGCGTCGAAGAGGAGAAGGGCCTTGTTCGCATTCGCCCAGTCCACCCACGCCTGAAGCTGCGCCTTCGTGGCGACGGCGCCCGTGGGATTGTTTGGATAGCAGAGGTAGACGGCGTCAACCGGCGCGGTGAGGTCGGCGGGCGTGGGTACGTAGCCGTTGGCGGCCGTGCAGGGGAGGTAGACGAGGCCCGCGTAGCGTCCATTCGTGTTTGTTCCCGTGCGGCCGGCCATGACGTTCGTGTCCACATAGACGGGATAGACGGGATCGCCGACGGCGATTTTCACATCCGGCCCGAAAAGTTCCTGGATGTTGCCGCAGTCGCACTTGGCGCCGTCGGAGACGAACACCTCGTCCGCCGCCACGTCGATGCCGCGGGCCTGGTAGTCGTGCGCGGCGATGGCGTCGCGGAGGAAGGCGTAGCCCTGCTCGGGACCGTAGCCGTGGAACGTCTCGCGGCGACCTTCGTCGTCGACGGCCTTGTGCATGGCTTCAAGGACGGCGGGGGCCAGCGGCTCGGTGACGTCGCCGATGCCGAGACGGATGATTTGGGCGTCGGGATGCGCGTCCTGGTAGGCTTTCACGCGGTGGGCGATTTCGGTGAAGAGGTAGGAGGCCTGGATTTTCAGATAGTTTTCATTGACGCGGATCATGTTGTTCTCCAATGTTTTCTGTGGAACAAGAATTATAGCATATTCTGCCTCTTGGTCATTTGTCAGAGCAAATGGATCTCGAGATAAAGTAAATGTAATCCTTCCGCCGATGCCATATGGTATAATGTCACCATGAGACCGATAGCGACGACGACGAGCGACTTCCCCGACCTGCGACGGAAGGGGTGCATCTACGTGGACAAGACGGCGTACTTCCACCGTCTCGTCACGGACGTGGGGACGAGCATGTTCTTCCTCGCGCGTCCGCGCCGGTTCGGCAAGTCGCTCATGATCACCGCCCTGAAGGCCATCTTTCAGGGTCGCCGCGAGTTGTTCGACGGCCTTGCCATCGCGGGGACGGACTGGGCGTGGGAGACATGGCCCGTCCTGCACTTCAATCTCGGCGCCGTGGTGACGACGGACGTCGAGTCGTTTGACCGTTCGTTTGCCGACCAGGTCAGCGACCGTCTGGCGGACGCGGGGTACGCCTACGACGGTGCGCGGCTGCCGGCCGACAACTTCGGCAAGGCAATCGAGTCGCTGTCCGCCGCGCACGGC
>CAYZYQ010000048.1:0-21629 GCA_964482645.1 uncultured Lentisphaeraceae bacterium
CGACGAGGTCGAACGAGATCTCGCCCGTCGCCGCGAGCTGCTCCGTGACGGGCAGCACGCCCTCGACAACGGAGTTCGCACCGTCAGCCGCCTCGGGGGAGGTGGTGACGCTGACGTCGCCGCACTGCCGACGCTGGATGTCGGCGATGATTTTCAGCTTCTCGTAGTCCGTCTTGATGTTGGCGTCCACCATGTTCTCCGGCGGCTCGCCCTTTGCGACGAGTGCCTTCAGGTAGTAGAGCGCCATGTCGCTGTTGAACACGCACTCCCTCCCGATGCGCGCCGTCGCGAAGCAGTAGCCGTCGTACCACGGCTTGATCGCTTTCACGATCGCCGCCGGGTCGCCGTCCGTGAAGCGGCCCGTCCCCTTGAAGTCCGAGTACATTTTTACGACCTCGGCCTCGGAGAAGCCCGCCATCGCGTTGAACTCCTCGTCCTGCGTGAGGTTGGCGGCGATGTTGAAGCCGCTCGTCAGGTCGTCCATCGTGACGGGCGAGACGCCCGTCATGAAGATCCGCGAGCAGCCCTCTTTGAACTTCTTGAACCAGCCGCGGTAGAACCCCGCCCCGTGCGTGACGGCGCGGTAGTCCGCGTTCGCCTCGCTGCGCAGCATCGCGTTCGTGAAGTTGTCGTACTCGTCGATGATCAGGTAGATTTCCGCCCCGTGCGCCCTCGCGGTCTGCGAGAGGAAGGCGAACTTCGCGGCCGGCGAGAGCGCGGCGAACGCCGGCTTTTTTTCCTGCGGATAACATGCCGGGTAGCGGTCGAAAAAGAGGTCGAGGCAGACGTCCATGTACTCGTCGAAAGCCTGCTCCAGCGTCTGTTCGGCGTTGCCGACGACGAGCGAAAAGTCGAGCGCGAGCACATGATATTTGTTCGCGTTCTCGGTCGGGTTCTCGCCGATGTCGAGGCCGCCGAACCACTTCTGGAAGTTCCCTTTCTCATTGACGTCGTAGTAGCAGCGCAACGTCTCGACGAAGAGGGACTTGCCCATGCGGCGCGGCCGCACGAAGAAGACGAAGCTGTCGCGCTCCTCCATCCGCCGGATGAAGGCCGTCTTGTCGACGTAGTAGTAGCCTTCGTTGCGGATACGCTTGAAGTCCTTGATGCCGTAGGGGATTTTGAGTGTCTTCGCCATGTCCGCCATTCTCGCACATTCCACTGCGTCCGTCAAGCCAACGCCGTCTGTTGTTTTTTTTTCGGACTTCGAAAAGTCTTTATTTCCCGCATCCGCCTGGAATGGCCAGTCCGCGAATGTTGCGCACGTCTCCGCGCACACCGACGGGCACGGGCAGATTGTCGATGTTCTCGAAAGAGATGTCCTCGACGCGGTGGTCTGGATCGACGGAATGCAGCCAAATGCCGAACGCGCCGAGCGGACGCTTCGCCGGGAAGTGGATGTTGCGGAATGTGATGTTCCGCGCATGGCCGCCCTGCGTATGCGGCGTCTTGCCGTAGCGGCAGATCGGCGTGCGGAGGCAGAGGAACAGATCCTGCACCTGCGGCATATCGAAGCGGAAGTCGTCGAAGAGCATGTCCTCGAAGACGACGTCGTTCGATGGCTGGATGGCGATCGTGTTCTCCGTCCAGTAGTCGTCCGGGGCCTTGTCGTTCTCGATCGCCTGGTGCAGCACGTCGATGCCGCGGTAGACGTGCCGTCTGAACGGAAACGCCGGGCCGTCGCACTCGTAACCCACGCGGATGATGTTCGCGACGTCCGTCCAGAACGCGCAGTTCTCGACGAGGAGGTCTTCGCACCAGAACTTCACGGCCACGCAGTCGTCTTGTGAGCGGACGAACGAATTGCGGATCGTCACGCGGCGTGAATGGCACACGTCGATGCCGTCGTCGTTGAGGACGCGCCCGTTGAGAATCTTCACGTTGTCGACAAGCGCGTCCTCGCAGCGGTCCAGCACGAGCGTCCACGTCCAGCCGCCCATGATGGCGACGTCCCTAACCGAGACGTTCCTGCCGCTGACATGGAACATCCAGCCCGCGGGGCCCTTGCACCAAGCCCACGGCGTGCCGGAGACGATGCCGCGTCCGCAGACCCGGACGTTGTCGCCCTGCACCCGCACGGCACCCTCCACCACCGCGCCGGGGGCGAGGTAGAGCGTCTGGTTCGCCGTCACGCTCAGCGGCTTGTCGAAACGGTGGCATCCCGGTCCGAAATACACCACGTTCGGGTCGCCCGCCTTCGGCGCGTCCGTCTCCGGCACGTTGGCGGAGAGGACGAGCGCGCGATGGCGTTTCTGCGGCTCGACGACAAGGTTGAACGGCGGCTTCGCCTTGAAAACGATCGTGTGGTCGTCCTTCACCATGCGCTTGACGTCCATGCGCTTCGGCAGAATCCACGCCCACCGCAGAGGCATCGCGCCGCGCACTTCAATCGTGACCTCCTCGTCCGCGTCGAAGAACGCCGCATAGTAGGGATGGGCGTTGTCGCCCTTCAGACAATGCGACGGCTTCGGGATTCCGATCACGTCCACCGGCCGCCCGTTCACCTTGACGGAATACGCACCGTCGGTGGCCAGCACGGAATCAGGCTGCAACCAGGTCACGACTTTTGCGCCACAGACCGCCGCAACGGCCGATACGAACGCCAGTACGAATGATTTCATCTTTCCATCTCCGCTTTTGAGGCCCGCCTTTATCAGACGAAGAGCGCCTCTGTCCGAGTTCAAACGTCAAATAGTATACCAAACGTTTGTACCATACGCCCTCATCTCGGATTTTCCAGAATAAGGGCAAAAGACGAAAGGGTGTTGCGGAAAACGTCTGGATGGTGTAAGATGGGGTTTTCTTGTGGCATGAACTCAATGAGGAAAGAAGGATCAGACATGACGACATCGCGAAGAGGTTTCGTAAAACTGGGCAGCGCGTTTATGGCCGCAGCTGGATTCGGCGGCGCGGCGGAAGGCGCCAACGCCCCCGGCACGGCCCGCCTGAAAATCGGCATCGTATCGGACGTCCATATCACAACCCCGGATTCAACGTCCAACATCCGCCGCGCGTTCACGTGGTTCCGCGATCATGGCGCGGACGGCGTACTGATCGCCGGTGACATGGCGGACTACGGCACGGTCGACCAGCTGGAACTCGTGGCAAAAACGTGGTACGAGGTCTTTCCCGGCGACAAGGCCCCCGACGGACGGCACGTGGAAAAGCTGTTCGTCTATGGCAACCACGACGTTGAGGCCTGGCTGTACCCCTACGTGCGGAAGATCCATCCGAACGTCGATGCGAAGTCGCCCCGCACAATCGCCCACGACATCGCAGGTACGTGGAAACGTGTCTTCCACGAAGACTACGCCCCCATCTGGATCAAGGACGTCAAGGGCTACAAGTTCGTGGGCTGCCACCATCCCGCCCCCGGAACCAGCGGCGGTTGCTACTCGAAGACGGCGGTCAACGATTTTCTCCAGGCGCACAAGCACGAACTCCTCGGCGCAAAACCCTTTTTCTACACACAGCACCTCCACCCGCAAGGCACGTGCAGCGCCCCGTGGACGTGGGGGCAGGATCCCGGCTACACAACCGCCGCACTGGCGAAGTTCCCGAACTGCGTTGCCTTCTCCGGCCACTCCCACACGCCCCTGCGCGACGAACGCACAATCTGGCAGGGCGCGTTCACGAGCGTCGGCACGGCGTCACTGCGCTACCTCATCCCCTTCGGCGGACGCGAAAACTCCCGCGTCTTCGCCGCACCGGACAGCGGTCGCGAACAGATGCCCGCCCTACCTTGCGCGGACGGACAAAACGCCCTCTTCATGACCGTCTACGACGACCGCATCGTCCTTGAACGGCGCGACGCGCTCAACGATCTCCCTCTCGGCGCGGACTGGGTCATTCCCCTGCTCGCGGACGGTGTGAACCGGACGGCGTTTCCTTTCGCGAACCGCGCCCCGCACGCGGCCGTCCCGCAGTTCGCGCCCGGCGCCGCCGTCACCGTAACACGCGGCAAGGGCAAGTCTCGCCTCGGCAAGGACGTCGCCCAAGTCACCGTCTCCTTCCCGAACATCGCCGCCGCCGATCAAGCGGACAAGGCCGTGCGCCCCTTCGACTACGAGGTCACGGTCGAGGCCAAGGAATGCGACTTCGAGAAAACGTGGATGGTCAAGCGCGTCTATTCGCCCGGCTTCTACCGGGGCGCGAAAAAGGACGCGCCGACGGCGACGTGCGTGTTCGCGGCAGATGAACTGCCACGCGGCAACGGACACGAACCCGTCGCGCGCGGCCGCGCGTTCCGCTTCGCCGTCCGCCCCGCCAACTGCTTCGGCGCGTTGGGTCAGCCCATCCGGTCGGACTGGATGGTGGGCTGAACGCCCGCCGACGAGCGGCGTCCGTTCCGGCTACATCCGGCCGGAACGGGCGTCGATGAGATCGCAAAGACGCTTGTAGGCGAGGGACAAGTCGTCGTTCGTGACCTGGTACATATACTCGCCGGCCCGCGCCATTTCACCCTCGGCGTTGGCCAACCGGCGTTCGATGACGTCCGGCGCATCCGTTCCCCGCCCTTCCAGCCGCTCCCGCAACGCCTCCAAGGAAGGCGGGTTGATGAAGACGTCCACAAACCCCCGCCGCAACGGATCGGTGGGCGGCAGATGGTGCTTCACGTAATGCCGCACCTTCGCCGCGCCCGCGACGTCGATGTCCAGAATCATCGAATTGCCTTCGGCCAGAACTTCCAGAATCGGCTGCTTCAACGTTCCGTAGTAGTTGCCGTGGACTTCCGCGTATTCCAGAAAGGCGTCCTCCGCAATCAGTTCCTTGAAGCGCTCGGCCGAAAGGAAATGGTAGTCGATGCCGTCCTCCTCGTTCCCGCGCGGCGCACGCGTCGTACAGGAAATCGAATAGGACAGGTCGGGGTACTCCTGCAACAGCAGATCGACGAGCGTGGACTTCCCGCAACCCGACGGGGCGCTCATCACGATGAACAACGGAATCGTATTCTTTTTCATGATCAAAACCTGATTTTCAATGGGCGTCTTTCGCATAGGCCGTCGGACGCACGGCCGCCACGCGCAATTCGACGTGTTCCGCGCCGCCGAACGACGACGGCAGGAGCGTGAACAACACGTCATACCGCGCCCCGGCGTGTTTGCGCAACGCCTCCACCTGATCGCCGCAGTTCCACCAAACGGCACGGGGAAGCGTCTCATCGACGAACGCGAACGACGCATGGCGACCGTCCGCGCCCATGATGCGAATGTTGGCGAACGCCACGTTTTTCAAACCGAAGAGCGGTTCGGGATTCCCCTCCCCACACGGCTCGAACATCTGCAACGTCTGATAGAACGGCAACGTCAGGCACGAGGGCTCCACCCAACCGTCGAACCACACCGTCGCCGCATCGCACGCGGTCTCCCGTTGCCGACGGCAGGCTTCGGTGAAACACGCGCGGAACTGCTCGAACGCGCCGTCCCGCACCGTGAAACCGCCCGCTGAGACGTGTCCGCCAAACCGCGCCAACGCAGCCTGGGCGGCGGTCAACGCGGCGTGGACGTCATAGCCTTCGGGCGCACGAACGCTGCCACGCGCCAATGCGTCGTCCCCTGCCGTCGCCACGGCCACCGGCACGCGATACCGATCCACCAGACGGGAGGCGACGATGCCCAGTACGCCCGCGTGCCAGCCTTCGCCGCAGACGACGATCGCGTCGGTCGGCTCCGTGATCTGGTGCTCCGCCTCCTCGACGACGGCCGTTTCCTGTCCGCGCCGATCGACATTGAAAGTGTCCACCTGCCGGGCCAACTCCCGCGCCACTTCGCGGTCTTCGACCATCAGCAATTCGTAGGCCGTTTTCGCCGTGGCCATCCGCCCCGCCGCATTAATGCGGGGCGCGAGCAGAAAGGAGAAATCACGCGCCGACGGCCTATCCGACCGACGCGACGCCCGCGTGAAAAGTTCGCGCAATCCCACGGGCGCGCAAAACGAAAACAACTTCAACCCCTGCACGACGAGCGCACGGTTCAACCCCGTGAGCGGCACAAGATCCGCCACCGTTGCGACGGCCGCCAACACGAGCAGAGGTCCGCTGATTTTTTCGCAACACGCCAACGCGCGCGCGAGACCCGACACCAGAAAGAACGCCACGCCCGCGCCGCAGAGGGTGTCGCCACCCGGTGCGGCGGCCACGCGCGGATCGACTAGTGCGTCGGGTTCGGGCAACGTCTCGCCCGGCAAATGGTGATCCGTCACCACGACAGCAACGCCCCGCGCCTTGAGGGCGCGGACCTCGGCGTGGGAAGCAATGCCGTTATCGACCGTTACGACAAGCTGGACATCCGGGTGTTCGGCGAACAGGCGCGTCAACGCCGCCGCCGTCATGCCATACCCTTCCGTGAACCGTTCGGGAATGAACGCCTCGGCCGTCGCACCCAATTTGCGGAGGGCGCGGACGAGCAAGGCGGACGCACAGACGCCATCCGCGTCGTAGTCGCCGAAGACGACGATTTTACGTCCGTCGCGAATGAACGGCACGATGACGTCGACCGCCTCGGCCATGCCCGGAAAATGGTCGGCCGCACAAATCAACGGCTCGATCGTCGGTTGGAGGAAAGCCTCGACCGTCTGCGCACCGATTCCGCGAGCGGCAAGCAGACGCGACACGATGTCAGCGTGTTCCGGCGCATCAGACGCAAAAGGGAGAAACGCCCGCAGCGACTCCGCCTGGGCCTTGTCGTACGGACGTTCCTTCCACTGGGCGTCTTCAGCAGACATTACTTCGCCTTCGGCTCTCCCAGCATACACTTGACGGTGGCCGTCGCCGCCAGTTCATCGCCCACGTAGCCTTTGAGCGTGAAGATGCCCAACGGGGGACGAACCTTCGTGTTCTCGACGACCGTGACGAACGTATCGCCCGGCCGTACCTGCCGCTTGAACTTCACATCGTCCACATGGCCGAGGAAGAAGAGCGGAACGCCCTCGCCGAACACCTTCCGCGCCACGAGCGCGGCGCCAGCGGCCTGGGCCATCGTCTCAACCAACACGACGCCCGGCACGACCGGATGCTGCGGGAAGTGGCCTTTGAAGAAATCGTTCTTCTCAGTCGTAAACGTGTACGAGGCCAACGCGCCTGTCTCGTCGGCGGAGATGACCTCGTCGACGAACAGGAACGGCGCACGATGCGGCAGCAGTTCGATGCCGGGCCGGTGATATTCGTTCTTGAATGTGGGATAAGCCATACCTTCTTCTTCGCCCCCGCCTCAGTATTTCTTGAAGACTAGTACGCCGTTGTGGCCGCCGAAGCCGAGCGACGTCGAAACCGCCACGCGGACATCGCGCGTCACGCCCTGATTCGGCGTGTAGTTCAGATCGAGCGGAACTTCGCCCTTCTCCACGTCGACGTCGAGATCCGGCTTTTCGTAGTTGATCGTCGGCGGGATGAACCCTTCCTTCGTGGCCAACGCGCAGAACGCGGCCTCAAGCGCACCCGTGCCGCCCAGCAGGTGGCCCGTCATCGACTTCGTGGAGGACACATTGATGTCCTTCGCACCGTCGCCCCACACGCGCTTGAACGCTTTCGTTTCCATCTGGTCGTTCAGGTGGGTGGACGTGCCGTGCGCGTTGATGTAGTCGACCGTCGTCAAATCCGTCACGTCCGCATCCGCGAGCGCGATCTGGATGGCCTTCACCGCGCCGTCGCCCGTCGGATCGGGCGCCGTGATGTGGTAGGCATCGGATGTGGCGCCGTAGCCGGCGAATTCGCAGTAGACCTTCGCGCCGCGGGCCTTGGCGTGTTCTTCCGTTTCAAGAATCAGCATCGCGGAACCTTCCGCCATGACGAAGCCGCAACGGTCGGCGTTGAACGGACGCGAACCCTTTTCAGGATTGTCGTTGAACTGCGTGCAGAGCGCGCGCATCTTCATGAAGCCGCCCGTGCAATACTCGTCGATCGTCGCCTCCGTGCCGCCCGCCACCACGACGTCGGCGCGGCCCGCGCGCAACAGGTCGAGCGCAAAGCCGAGGGCGTCCGTGGAGGACGCACAGGCCGTCACGATCACCTGGGCCGGCCCCTTGGCGCCAAGCGCCATGGACACGTTGCCGGCGGCCTCGTTCGGGATGAGCGACGGAATGAACGACGGGAGCAGACGTTCCGGTCCCTTGTCGAACAGCGTCTTGAAGCCGACCATATTGACGTCCATGCCGCCAATGCCGTTGCCGATCAGCGTGGCCACGCGATCCATGTCGGGCTTGTTCGTATCCGTGTAGCCGGCGTCCGCCCACGCTTCCTTGGCGGCGGCGACGGCGTACTTGCAGAAAAGCGCCAAATGACGCGATGCCTTGCGGTCCAGATAGCCCTTGGCCTCGGCGTATTCATCGAAGCCTTTCACTTCGCCGGCGATCTGGCAAGTGCAGCGGGAGGGATCGAACTTCGTGATTCGAGTGATGCCACTCTTGCCGGCTTTGACGTTGGCCCACGTTTCATCCGTGCCGTTACCGCACGGCGTGACCATCCCAATGCCGGTGATGACTACTTTCTTCTTCATGTTTTCTCCTTGTTGCCTTTCAATCGTTCTTCCAAATCACAGGTACGGCCACGTCAAGTACGTGCCCGCGTAGGTCAGTCCCGCGCCGAACCCGCAGAGGACGAGTTTCATGCCGTCCGACAGTTCGCCCGCGCGGACGGCTTCGTCCAACGCCAGCGGAATCGAGGCGGCGGACGTGTTGCCCGTCCGTTCGAGATTGAGGTAGAATTTTTCCAGCGGCAGTTTCATGCGCCGCGCCACGGCCTCGATGATACGGCCGTTCGCCTGGTGCGCAAACACGCGGTCGAGCGAATCCGGCGTGACGCCGAACTTCTCGCAGAGCTGGTTCGTGACGCGCGACAGCGACCCGACGGCGAACTTGAAGACGTCGTGCCCCTGCAATTCCAAATAGGGAATCGGCACGTTGCCGACCTGATGCGGCAGACGCGTCCCGCCCTCGCGGGCGATGAAGTGGGCGCCCGTACCGTCCGCGCCGAGAATGGAGTAGGCATCCGGCCCGTCCTCGCCCGGCACGTCACCAATCACCACCGCGCCCGCACCGTCGCCGAAAAGGATGCAGCTCGACCGGTCGTTCCAGTTGACGACGCGCGAGAGCGTTTCCGAACCGATCACGAGCGCCTTCCGCCCCGGATTGACTTTCGCCCAACACCGCGCCTGTTCAAGCGAGTAGACGAATCCCGCACAGGCGGCCTGCAAATCGTAGGCGCCCGCCGCCGTACAACCCAACGCGGCCTGGACGACACACGCCGTCGAGGGGAACGTGTTGTAGTCCGGCGTCGACGTCGCAACGACGATCAGCCCGATCTCCTCCGGCTTCACGCCGGCCGTCTCCAACGCAATCCGCGCCGCCTTGGCGGCCATCGTCGACGTGCAATCGTCATCCTCCGCCAAATGACGTGCGTGAATGCCCGTATGCGAGAAAATCCACTCGTCCGACGTGTCCAACGTCTTCGACAAATCGTCGTTCGTCACAATCTTCGGCGGCAGATAACCGCCCGTGCCCAGAATCTTCAAAGCCATGCCTTGCCCTTTCAAGTTGTCGCGGTGAAAAATGACTGAATTTCCTCCAACTGAGGAACCTTGCCCATAAGAAATTCGCGGCAGGACGAATAGATGCCGGCGGCGGACTGATCGTCCAGCGACGCGCGAACGCGATCCGCCAGCGCATCCAAATCGGCTCGCGTCAGCGCGCGCAGCACCTTCCGCAGCACGGGGACGTAACTCGCGCTCATCGAAAGCGACGAAACGCCCAACGCCACCCACAAAACGCCCATCACGGGATCGGACGCCGTTTCGCCGCAAACCGACACACTCACGCCCGCCCGCCGGGCGGCGCGAACGGTCATGTCCACCAACCGCAACACGGCCGGATTCGCCGGCTGATAGAGGTAGGAGACGCGCGCGTTGCCACGGTCGGCCGCCATCGTGTACTGGATGAGGTCGTTCGTGCCAATGGAAATGAAATCGACTTCCCGCGCCAACTGCGCGGCGTTCAGAGCGGCGGCCGGCACTTCGACCATGCACCCGCGCGGAATGTGCGCATCGAAAGGAATGCCATCCGCCTGCAACGACGCCATCGCCTGGGCGAGTTCCGCATTCGCGTCGCGCAGTTCCTCGACCACGGCCACCATCGGGTACATCACGGCGGCCGGACCCACCGCACTCGCGCGGAGAATCGCGCGCAACTGCGTCCGGAAAACGTCGCGATGGGAAAGCAGCCAGCGCAGAGAGCGATTGCCGAGGAACGGATTGGCCTCCTCCGCTTTCTGACCCCGCATCAACTTGTCACCGCCCAAATCGAGAACGCGGAACGTGACGCGGGCCTTCGCGCCCATCGAGGCCACGGCGCGGGCCGCCTCCGCGTAGACGGCGAACTGCTCTTCCTCCGTCGGTTCGTGATCGGATTCGAGCCACAGGTATTCGCTCCGGTAAAGCCCGATACCCTGAACGCCGAACGTCGACAGACAACTCAGCGGCACGCCCGGCTGGACGTTCGCCTCCAATCCAACGGGCGTCCCGTCCTTCAACGTTCCCGTGTCGGACGCCGCTTCGGCCAGTAGATCGCGCAGTTCACGTTCGCGGCGCACAAGACGGGCAAAGGACTGACACGTCTCGGCATCCGGATGGAGCGTCACCGCGCCGTTCGTACCATCGAGCAACACAAGATCGCCCGGCTGCACCCGCGCCGTGACATCCCCCAGGCCGACGACGGCGGGGATGCCCATCGCACGTGCCAGCAACGCGACGTGCGACGAAGCCGATCCGCGATCCGTGGCAATCCCCAGAATCTTGTCACGCGGGAACGTCACCGTCTCGGACGGCGTCAAATCGTCCGCGACGAGCACGACGGGCGACGAAATCTGCGCGAACGCCGCCGTCTCCCGTTTGAGCAGGGCGGCCAGCACACGCTTCTCCATGTCGTCGACATCCCGCACACGTTCGCGGAGGTAGGCGTCCTTCATCTTCTTGAAAACGTCGCGGAACTCGCCAACCGTCCGGCGCACCGCCGCTTCGGCGTTGAGCCGTTCGTCGCGAATGCGCCGCTCGACGCCCGCGACAAGCGTCACGTCGTCGAGCAACAGCAGATGATTCTCGAAGATGCCGGATTCCGCTCCGTCCGACTGCCCGCGCAGTTTCGCCACAAGCGCCTCCAACTGCCGGCGCGTCTCTTCGCGGGCGGCATGGTAGCGGGCGAGTTCGGCGAGGACGCGCTCGGGCGGGATTTCGTATTCGGGAACGGAAATGAAATTTTCGGAACGGTAGAGGAACACGCGCCCCGAGACGAAGCCCCGGGACGTGGCGATGCCGGCGATGGTCTTCATCGCCGCCGGCGCCCGCGTCGTGTCACTCTGTTCGCTCACTGTTCGTCCGGGATGTCGAACTTGCGCGCGACAAGCCCTTCCAATTCGTCAAGGACTTCCTTGGCCTGCGGACCGGAAGCCGACACGGTCAGTTTGCTCCCGCAGAGCGCTTCAAGGGTCATGAGCGCCATGATGGACTTCCCGCTGACCACGTTGCCGTCCTTCTCGACCTCGACGTCCGCGTTGTAACGCGAGGCGATTTTCGCGAACAGGCCCGCCGGGCGCACGTGGAGCCCGTACTTGTTGAGCAGGACAATCTCTCTCACAATCTTTCCATCAGACATAATCCCGTCCTTTCAGCTTTGCCGCGCCGAAACCGCCCGCGCGCGCAACCGCGCGTCCAGATCCCTCACGGCGTCGTGTCCGGCAGCGAGCAGCTTGTACTGCTGCGCGGCCGTCTCCACCAGATTGACAAGATCGCGACCCGCCGAAACGGGAATCACCAGATGCGGAATGTCCACACCCAAGATTTTGCGCGTCAAGCGATCTTCGCCGGCGCGATCAAGTTCACCCTCGGTCTCGTGCATGCTCTTGAACGTGATCACGAGGTCGAGCTTCTTCTCCGCTCGCACCGCCGTCACGCCGAACACGCTGGGCACGTGGATGATTCCCAGACCGCGTATTTCCATGTAGTTGCGCGTGGCCTCGCACGCGGACGCAAACAGCATGTTCGCCGTCACGTCCTTGCGCACGTACGTCAGGTCGTCCGCGACCAGCGCGTTGCCGTGCTTGATGAGCCCCAGCGCCGTTTCGCTCTTGCCGAGGCCAGGCGCACCTTCCATCATAACGCCCAGACCCGCCACTTCGACCGTCGTCGCATAGAGCTTGACCGTCGGCGCGCGCAGGTTCTCCAGCACGAACGTGCTTTGATGGAAGTACTCGCGCGTCAACAGCGACGTCCGCAACACGACCACGCCCGACGCTTCGGCGAGCGCCGCCATGTCGTCCGGCACGTTCATGCTGCAGGCGAACACGAGGCAGTACGCCCCGCGATTGAACAACTCCTTGACCCGTGCCAGACGGAGGGCGGGTTCCAGACTTTCCAGATACCCCCACTCCGCCTTACCGATGACCTGAATCCGCCGCCAGGCGAAGAAACCGTAGTAGCCGGTCAGGGCCAGCCCCGGACGATTCGACATCGGTTCCAGGACTTCGTGGTCGAGACCGGCTCCGCCGACGACAACCTCAAGACGCAGACGCTCACGCCCCGCCGCCACGAAATCGCGGAGGGTGAAGGGCGTGTCGCCGCCGACTTTCTTGAGGGATTCAGCGCTCATCGTCGGATCCCGCTCAGTTGCGCGGCGAATCGGCGCGCGCGGCGCGGACGTTGCCCTTGCGCGCTTTCACGCGCATCTTCAGCAACTGGCGTTCAGCACGCGCGGCCGCGCCGTCAATCACGCTCTTGCCGCTTTCGCTGAACTCCTTCGCGCCCACGGCGATTTCGCCCAGGCGGTTGGCCACGACTTCGGCCATGTACATGTGCTTCTTCACATCGACGTCGATCACGATCGAAACCTTCGTCACCTTCGGAAAGGCGACTTGGAGCTTCTCCATGCGCTTCTGGGCGTATTCCTTCAACGACTCGATCTTCACGTCGCTATGGCGCATCGTCACTTCAATGGACATATCTGATCCTCCTTATTTTGGTTTACTTTGTTGAAACTCATTTGCCGCGTATCCGCCACCCGGCGGCTACATGCGAAAATCCTCGCCGAGATAGAGGCGTCGCGCCTCGTCGTCGTTGACCAGATGCTCGCTCGTACCTTCGCAGAGCAACCGGCCATTGTAGACAAGATAGGCCCGATCCACAACGTTGAGCGTTTCGCGCACGTTGTGATCTGTGATAATGATGCCCAGCCCCTGCTTCTTCAGTCCTCGGACGATCTCCTGAATGTCGTGGACGGCCAACGGGTCCACGCCCGCGAACGGTTCATCCAACATGAGAATCGACGGCCGCCGCACAAGCGCACGGGCGATTTCGAGCTTGCGCCGTTCACCGCCCGACAGCGTGTAGGCCGGTTGTTTGGCGACTTTCATCAAGTCAAGCGACGCCAGCAGCTCCTCGCAACGGGCCTTCCGATCCCGCCGCGACATCCGCAGCGTCTCCAGAATCGCCATGACGTTGTTCCACACGCTCAGCTTCCGGAAAATCGACGCCTCCTGCGCCAAGTAGCCCAGACCGTGCCGCGCGCGCATGAACACGGGCATCTTCGTCAAATCCTTCCCGCGAAAGACAACCGACCCCGCATCGGGCTTCACCAGCCCCACGACCATGTAGAACGTCGTCGTCTTGCCCGCGCCGTTGGGCCCCAGCAACCCGACGATCTCGCCGCACCGGACGTCCATGGACATCCCGTTCACGACCGTGCGGTCGCCGTAGGACTTGACCAACCCGTGCGCAACGAGGTCAGGCGCGGGGGCGGATGCCGACGAAGCAGCCGGCGGCGGCGCGTTCCCCGCTTTTTCGGCGGCCATTTCGGCCATTGCTTTCATCACTGGATCGTCCATCGTAAACCCTACTGGCCTTTCATCTGATCCAAGAGATCCTTGCCCGAACCGCCCTTGAGCATCCCGCCCGGCATGGAGACGGCGGGTCCCTCGATTTCAACCTGTTCCGAATTCAGCCAAAACGTAATCCGGTCGCCCTGCACCACGTTGTCGCCCTTCTTGGAACGCTCCTGCAAAAAGGCTTTCGCACTTTCATCACCATACATCACGATCTTCGACGTCTTCTTCGTGAACACGGCTTTCGCACAGGCGGCCGACTTGTCAATGTTCGTGATCGCCACGTGCCCAATCGCCACGAGCCGCTTCAAATCGTTCGTGCCGTCAAGGAAGACGAAGAGACGGTCGGCGTGCATCTGGTACTGCGCGTCATCCACGTACACGTTGCGGTCGAAGAGGATGACCCCTTCCTTGCGGTCGTAGTCCGTCCGTTCGGCCGTAATGACGGCAGGACGCTCCGCCGACGCGGCGGCCTTGCCGTCTGCCTTCGCGGGCGGACGCTCCGCCGCCGGTTGCGCGGACGCCGTTTCCGTCACGTCCTTCGCGTCACCCGTCGGCACCAGCTTCTTCGGCGCCGTCCGCTCGTCGGGATCCGGGTTCTTCAAATAATCCAACCGCTTCTCCAGCGCGGCCTTGTCCGCCACCGCCTTGTCGGCCATCTTGCGTTCCGCGTCCGCCCGCGCCTGGGCCGCCCGCGCCGACGCCTCGGCCCGCTGACGCGCCTCGCGTTCGCGCTGCAGTTTTTGCACGGCTTCCGTACCCGCCGCTTCGGCCTCGGCCTTGTCCGCCACCGCTTCCGCCGCTTTTTGCTCGGCGGCCTTTTTCGCCGCCACCGCCGCGTTCTTCGCCGCCTCGGCCTCCTCACGCGCACGCTTCTCAGCCGCAATCCGCGCTTCAAGTTCGCGCATCTGGGCGGCCGCTTGCGCATCCGCTTTCCGCCGCGCCTCCTGCGCTTGCGCCGTCGCAGCCTGGGCCTCTCGCGCCGCCTTCTCGGCCGCCGCCCGGCGTTCGGCCTCTCGACGCGCCTGGGCCTCGGCGGCGGCTTTCTGTTCCGCCGCTTTCCGTGCCGCCTCGTCTGCGGCCTTCTTCTCCGCCGCCACACGAGCCGCTTCGGCTTTCGCCAACCGTTCCTCGTCCGCTTTCTGTTCGGCGGCCAGACGCTCGGCTTCGGCTTTCTGCGCGGCCGCCTTCCGCACCGCCTCGTCTGCGGCCTTCTTTTCAGCTGCCGCATCGTCGCCGCCGAAAAGCTGGTGGAGCGCGGAACCTTTGCGTTTTTTCTTCTTCGTCGGCTTGCGGAGCATGACGTCGTCCGGATTCCGCCATTCCGAAATGTCGGTGGCCGCCTCCAGCGAAGACGACAGCAGCACGACGAGCGACAGGATTATCAGACAAACGGACTTCACTTGATCAGGCTCCCCGGATTGATGTCCTTATGGGTTGTCGTAATTTCAGATTCAGAAAAAATCTTGATGAACTCGCGCGGCAGGGAGAAGTAGATCCCGCGCCCGCGAATGGACGAATCGCCGTACGTCATTTCGGCGCGGCCTTCCACCCAACCCGTTTTCGTGTTGCGGTCGACCACGCAGTTCTCCGCCACAAGGCTCGCATGGAGCGTACCGTCCTTGTTGAACTGCTCGACCCGAATGTTTTCGGCCCAGACGAACGGCGAATCCATGAACGTGTAGGCCTGCGCCGCCGTCAGGCGCGACTTCACCGTGCCGTCCGCAAACGTCTCCAACGGCAGCAGGACGTCCTTCGCCGGCGATTCGATTTTCTTGACGCAGTCGGCGTAGGCCGTGCGCAGACGCAACATGTCCGAATCGTCGCCACGCTCGGCCAGCCATTTCGCACTCGAAAACGCGCCCCGACCGCCGAACGGCAGCAGACACGCGACGACAAGAGCGAGGACAATCTGTTTAATGGACGATGGCATGGATTTCCAACAACTGCTTCCAAAGTTTTTTCACGTGCTTGAAAGGAATGGCGTTCGGCCCGTCCGACAACGCCTTGGCCGGGTTCACGTGCGTTTCCATGAACACGCCGTCCACGCCCGTCGCCACGGCGGCGCGCGCCAGCGCGGGAGCGTACTGCCCGTCGCCGCCAGACCCCGTGCCGAGGCCGCCGGGACGCTGGACGGAATGCGTCGCGTCGAAAACGACGGGATAGCCGAGATCGCGCATGATCAGAAGCGAACGCATATCCGCCACCAAGTTACGGTAGCCGAAACTCGCACCACGCTCGCACAGGACGATGCGGCGGTTGCCCGTGGATTCGATTTTCTTCACCACGTTCACCATGTCCTCCGGCGCCATGAACTGGCCCTTCTTGACGTTCACCACGGCGCCCGTCTCGCCCGCCGCCACCACGAGATCCGTCTGCCGCGCCAGAAACGCCGGAATCTGCAGCACGTCGCAGACCTCCGCCACGCGAGCGCACTGCCACGGCTCATGAACGTCCGTGAGCACGGGGACTTCAAACGTTTCGCGAATCTCCGACAGAATGTCCAGCCCCGCGTCAATGCCGGGACCGCGATAGGAATCGACGCTCGTGCGGTTCGCCTTGTCGAAACTCGCCTTGAAAACATAGTTGACGGACAACTCGTTGGCCACTTCCACAAGCCGAGCGGCCAAATCGAGCGCCATCTTCCGGCTCTCGATCACGCACGGCCCGGCGATGAACGTCAACGAGCCGCCGCCAAAGGCGACGCCCCGGTCAACATCAATTTGTTTTACCTTCATGTCGAATGTCTGTTTCCTTGATAGGCGGTCATTATACCAAACCACGGGCTTTCATCAAGCCCTCAATTCGCACGGCGTCTTCGGGCGTGTCCACCCCCACCCCCGTGTCGTCCGTCCGGACACACGCGATCCGCGCCCCCATCCAAAGCGCCCGCAGTTGCTCCAACTTCTCCGTTTTTTCAAGTTCACACGGTTTTTCGGCGATATAACGTTTCAAAAAGCCACCCCGATAGGCATAGACGCCCAGGTGTCGGACGTAGAGGCCGGTCGTCCAATCCTCCGCCGCGTCACGGTTGGCGGGAATCGTCGCGCGCGAAAAATAAAGTGCCCCGTCGTCGCGGTCGAGGACGACTTTCACAACCGTCCGCGCCGTCAGGTCGCGTTCGTTGCGGATGGGCGTGACGGCCGTCGCCATGTCCCAGCGGCCGCCCGGCTCCCGCAGACGCGCCACGAGCGCGTCGATGAGCGCGGGGGCGATCAACGGCTCGTCGCCCTGGATGTTCACGAGAATGTCGTCGTCCGCAAAATCGCCCGCCGCACAGGCGATGCGATCCGTGCCGGACGGCAGATCGCTCGGCGTCATCACGGCGCGTCCGCCATGCGCCTCCACGGCCGCCGCAATACGGGCGTCGTCCGTCGCCACGACCACATCGTCCAGCGACGCGGCCTTCTTCGCCGCCGCGACAACCCATGCGACAAGGGGTTTGCCGCAAATCAACGCCAACGGCTTGCCGGGGAAGCGACTGGATCCATAACGGGAAGGAATGATACCGAGAATTTTCATAGTCCGATTGTACCAAAAACGAGTTTGCAAGTGGAAAAATAAAACGCCCGAATCCGTGTCAGACGAACGCGCACAGAATTTTCGTGGCCCACGTGGCCGCGCACAGGAACTGGTCAAGTCCGTACGACTCGTTCGGCGAATGGATGCGGTCGCCCGCCTGTCCCCAGCCGACGAGCAACGGCGCCGCGCCGCTGCAATCCTTGAGCACGGAAACGACGGGAATGGACGCGCCGTCCCACTGGAACACAGGGCCACGCGCGTCCATTTCTTCCAACACCGCCGCCGCAAGACGGAAGACCGGCGACGCGAGCGGCAGACGGAATCCCGCCGCCTCGCCCGTCAGATCCTCGACAAAGAGTTTCATCCCGCGCGGCGTGTGCTGACGCAAATGACGTTCCACACAGGCCATCGCGTCGTCCGGCCGCTGGCCCGGTATGAGGCGCATCGAAAGTTTCGCAAGCGCGGACGCAGGAATGACCGTCTTCGACCCCGGCCCGCCGTAGCCCGTGTGAATGCCGTTGACTTCAATCGTCGGACGGAACGAGTTGCGTTCCGTGGGCGTCAACCCCTGTTCGCCGCCGACGGGCGGACACCCTATCTCGGCCTCGTACCGCGCGTCGCTCATCGCGGCCGCCTCGGCGGCGGCGCGTTCGGCGTCCGTCGGCGGCTCCACCGCGTCGCAGAACCCACGCACGGCAATCGACCCGTCGGGATTGTGGAGGCTCGCCAGCAATTCGGCCATGCCCTGCGCCGGATTCGGTGCAATGCCGCCGAACTCGCCCGAGTGGAGATCGTGGTTCGCCGCCTCTAGCCGCACGGTGAAGTGGCTCACGCCGCGCAGACCCGCCACAATGGCGGGCCGCAGATCCGCCGCCGCGCTCGTGTCGCTCACGAGCAGCACATCCGCGCGCAACCAATCCGCGTGCGCCGGCGCCAGTTTCGCCAACGCGGTCGATCCGCTTTCTTCCTGCCCTTCCAGCACGATTTTAATCGTCGGCAACGCCACGCCGTCCTGAATCAGTTTCTTCAAGCCCGTCAAAAATCCGAACCACTGCCCCTTGTCGTCCTGGGCGCCGCGACAGTAGACGCGGCCATCCGCTTTCAGCGTCGGCTCGAACGGCGGCGTCTCCCACGCCTCGCACGGGTCGGCGGGCTGGACATCGTAATGCCCGTAGAAGAGAACCGTCGCGGCGTGTTCCGCGCCGGGCCGTTCCGCGAACAGAACGGGCGGCGTACCGAGCAGACCCTCCGCCTGTTGCAGGGTTGCCGTAAAGCCCAGCGGCGCCAGCCATTTCTTGATCCACAGGGCGCAGTTCACGCAGTCACGCAAATGCAGCGGATCCGCACCGACCGTCTCGAACCGCAACAGGTCGAAATAGTCCTTCAGGATTTCGTCGCGATGATCGTCAAAATACTTTTTCATGTGTCGCCCTCACTTCCATTCGGGACTGCGTTCGTAGTCGGGAACGTACGTCGCGAGTACGGAGCAGACGTGCGCCATCTCCGCGTCGCGCTCGTCCTGATCGCCCTTGCCGCGCCGCGCCCGGTCGTAGAGCTTGCGGAACGCCTTGACAAATTCGTCCTTCGTCACGCGCCCGGCCAGCATCTTGCTGTAGTAGGCCTCGTCCCGCGCAAGAAGTTCGAGCATCACGCCCACACGCGCCCACTCCGGCGTGAACGCCATCAACGCCGTACAGAAATGATCGGCGTCTTTCGGCCGATTGTCGCGCCGCGCCTCTTCGATCAGTTCGGCGCAGACAAGCGGATAGTCCGGCACGAGCGACACGAGCGTTCGCCGATAGTAGGCCACGTCGACCGTACGCCCTTCGCGTTCGGCCCGTTCAATCATCGCCTCAAAATTGACAACGTGCTCACGCGCACGGCGACGGCGGTCGGCGGCGAGCCGTGCGACGTGCGCCCGATCCGCCTCCATCATGTGCCGCGTCGCCGGCGAACGCTCATCCGCCGCGTCCGGCCACGTCACGGACACGACCTGCTGCGTCGGCGCGGCGGTGCCGTCCGTCGTCGGTTCCGTCGACGCGCCCGGTTCATCGTCCGTCCCGTCGACGGCGACAATCGTCCCGCCCGCCTCCTCCAACGCCAACAGACGTTCCGCTTTCTGAAGTTCCACCATCTCCGCGCGGCTCGTCTCCGCCCGGCGGTACATCCGCAATTTGCGGTCGTGCTCGGCGGCCGCATTCGCCTCGGCCGTCTTCCGCTCGTTCTCGCTTTTCGCGAGCACGGCGTCGGCGACTTCTTTGGCCAGCGCCACCCGCGCCAATTCGGCTTCCGCTTTCCGACGTTCCTCGGCGGCCTTGTCACGCGCCAGCGCCTCGACTTTGGCCTTGGCATCCGCCGCCGCCTTTTCCGCCTCGGCCTTCGTCTGCGCGGCCTTCGCTTTCGCGGCCTCCGCTTCGGCGGCCGCCTTCATCTTCGTCGCTTTCACGCTCTCGGCCGCCGCCGCGTCCTTGCGGGCCTTCTCCGCCGCCACGCTTTCCCGCTTCGCCGCCAGATTCTTCTCGGCCGCCGCCTTCTCGGCCTCGGCCGTCTTGCGCTTCGCCTCCGCCGTACGCGCCTCCGCCTCCTTCGCCTTGGCGTTCACTTCCGCCTCCCGACGCGCCTCCTCTTTCGTCTTCAGCTTGGCCTCCTGGGTCTTCTGCTGAAGTTCCTGCCGGCGCGTTTCCTGGAGATTCCGAAACACGAACGTCCCGCCGCCGACCGCCGCCAGCACGACGAGGACGCCCACCATTCCAATCGAACCCGAAATTTTCATTGTCTGCTTCCTTTCACCCTGCGTTAGGGATTTTCCTGCCATTCCAGATAGACCGGCGCCGATTCCTTGATTGTCATCTTCGCCTTCACCACGTGCGACATGCCCATGGCCGTCGCCGTGATCGTGATGCGGTAGAGCGCACCGTCGCCCGACCCGCCTGTGAAACTCAGATACTCCTGTGCGACTTTCCCGATTTCGCCCTGCGTGATTTCGTTGAGCTTCGTCCAGTCCTTGATCAACGTTCCGTTCTCCTCATTTTCGACGTCGACCGCGTTGCCGTCCATGTCGAGACCGTTGCGCCAGTCGATAATCGCCTGCGCGATCGTCGTGTCGCCGTCTTCCGGATCGTCGGCATCGCGGATGCCGGGGATGCACATCAACACGTCAAGCGAGGCGAGATTGACGTTGATCTTGTCGCCGCCAAACACGTCGAGTACCGTTTCCAGCTTGTTCGTGATGAAGATGTTGCTGTCTTCCTTCACGTCTTCCAGCGGATAGTACCAGCCCCCCGTCAGCACGGCGGGGTGTTCGCGAAACGCGCCGACGGACGCCAGTTCCTTCAAGTCCGGAATCGGCCCGTTGCGCGGATGCTGCTTGTCTTCGCCGTTCGCCTTGCCGTCCGCATCCTCCCACAAGTCCTCGTAGTACGCCTTTTCGCCGCCGGAATCCTTCTGGTCGTTGTAGGGGCCGACCATCACGTCGTCGTCGTCGCGCCAATCCACCCAGCTGTTGACGAAATAGTCTTGATCGTCCTCCGGAACGCCGACCCAGTAGAGGATATTCTCCCAGAGTTCAGCGTAGTGCGGATTGCCCTGCGGATAGAGCGAGTTGATGTTGATCTTCGGCCCGCCGCCGTCGCCGCCGCCCACGGACTCGATCTGCACCGTCACCGTACCGTCGTCGGGGTTCTGTTCGTCCACGGCGATCGGGCCGATCGTCACCGTCGCGCCGCTCTGCTTCAACTGCCGCTTCTCCAACAGCCAGCGGTCGTCCTCCAACAGCTCTTCGACATTCTCGTTCTCCGAGTACGCAACCACGTCCTGATGGTTGGCGATGACCATCTCGCCCAACACGCGCCCAACGTCGATGAGATGATCCATGTGCACACGCTCGCGCACGTAGACGTTCGCCGCCGACTGGAGTTTCGCCTCCACGGCGAAACTCATGACGAGAATGGACAGGACGGCGATCGTCCAGATGACCATGATCAGCGCCGACCCCGCGCGGCGGTTGTTGTTCACGCCCCGCGTCATGGCGGCCCTCCTGCGGGCTTTTCTTTCTTGCCCTTTCCATCGTCACGCGCATCTGGCGCGAACGGATTTTGCGAATACTTCCAGACGGGCATTTCCACCACGCGCAAAATCGGCAATGGCTCGTCGCCCTTCTCCGGCGGCTTCATGCGGAACGTGATTTTCACGCGGTAGGGAATTTGGTTGGACGTCGCCCACTCCTCTTCCCATTTCGGACGCCCGTCGT
>CAYZYQ010000049.1:0-21483 GCA_964482645.1 uncultured Lentisphaeraceae bacterium
GGATCGCCGGCCTCGACGACCCCGTCCCCGCCGCCGTCGTCGTCGAGCCGCCGTCTGAAGACGCCGCCGCCGCTGACCAGCCGTCCGTGGATGCTTCCGCCGTCGAACCGTCGTCCATGGCATCCTCCGGCGTGGATGCCGCCGCCGTCGAACCATCGAACGCGGGCAACCCCGACGCGATTCCGACGGGCGCCGGACAGGGCGCGACGGACCACCCCGTCGCGGACGTGGCAGGGGACGGACGTGTGAGATTATGTTGCGGACGAAATGGTGACTTGGACAAAATGACTGGAAACTGCGGAAATAAACGCACAAATTGGATGCCTGTAGATGGGACGATGGAGACGGAAGACAGTCTAGGATTACGTTACGGACGAAATCAATCCGAGGGTGCGTTGGATGTTCATGATGGGACGGGGGACGTGGATGGTCGTGACGGAACGGACGGTGTGGATGGTCGTCGCGGGACAGGCATAAATAGTCGTGACGGGGCGGACACGGTGGGTGTGCATGACGGAATGAGCGGAGTAAATCGCCATGACGGGGCAGACATGGCGGACGTTCATGGTGGGACGGGTATAGAGGCGTATGCGGCGGCGATCGCGCGGGCGCGGGCCGTCTGGCGGGACGTTGTGGCGGAAGTGTCCGGACATGGGCCGACGGCGCTCGTGGCGCGAATCGACGCGTGCGCCCTGCAAGGCCGTCCGGCGTAGAGTGCCTGGCAAAACCACTCGAAGTACCCTTGTCCCGGACTTTCCGGGACAAGGATGGCTTGTTACGCACGAGTGTTTCCTCAAAAACGCAGTCGAAGTCAATGATGCACTTACCCGTCAATCCGTGCGGACGGGTTGAGCTGACTGCGAAGATTCGATTATGTTGCGGACGAATTCATTTCAGAATGCTAGCTGTCAATTCATGACCCGTTTCAGTAGGTTAGCTTTACACACATATCCGGTTTCAGTAGGTTTACGGTTGTTTTTCGCGTTTCATATGGAGAATCCATCCGTTCCATGTTTGTAGGATTATGTTGCGGACGAATTCATTTCAGAATGCTAAGCTGTCAATTCATGGCCAGTTTCAGTAGGTTAGTTTTACACACATATCCGGTTTTAGTAGTTTTACGGTTGTTTTTGCGTTTCATATGGAGAATCCATCCGTTCCATGTTTGTAGGATTATGTTGCGGACGAAATTTTCATGTGGCAGGATGACGAGATGAAGGCGTTTTGGGGCTTGGCGGTTGGGATGGTTGGGGCTTGGCGGTCGCGCCGGTTGGAGGTTGGACCGGTCGAAGGTTTTCCATCTTACAGACATCAATGGCAGTTCGTCCGCAACGTAATCTCACGAAGCAACGGAGATTGATTTACACGCGATTTTACGACTGGAAACACAGAAATATGCCGTATTTATGACTGAAATGAATTCGTCCGCATCGTAATCTCACAATCCCGTTACGGACGAAATCACCGCGTGGACATATCGAAAAGTCTCCCGCTTTTTTCGCCCTCCCAAAAATTTATCCCCCCTTTATTTATTGCCCTAACGGATGCCTGGGATAATTTACCCCGGATGTCTGGGATAAGTTACTTCCGGATTTACGGGATAAGCTACCCCGGATTTTCAGAATAGGGGTGCTGTTTCAGGCGTTCTTGTTTTCGGATTATGCACAAGAGCCGAAAGAAAAAGAAAAACTGCGACCGTGCGGGATGGGGTAAGGGAGGGAGGTGGATGGAACGCACGGCCGCAGCTGGTTGATAGTATAGCAAGCGATTGTTAGCCGAATGTCAGAATCCCAGGGAAATGGTCACTCACACACGAGACCGGGAATCGCGACGGCGTAAGGACGCCGGGCGTTCACGAGTTCGCGGTAAAGCGCGTCCTGATCGGGATCGACCTGCTGGGCGGCGTGTTGCGCTTTCCAGTCCCGGTGTTTCTTGTTGAGTTCCTGGACTTTGGCGCGGAGCGTGGCAAGATCGTAGGTGGCCTGCCGTTTCGCCTCCGCATTCCGCGCGTTCTTCTCGGCCGCTTCCGACTTCTCGCGCAACTCTTTCAACGCGGCGGCCGCCGCCGCGAGATACGGGCTTTTCCGCGCATCCGCCAACGCAAGTTCAGCCCGACGTTCCTCCGCCTGACCGCGCAGTTCGTAGTATTTGCGCAGACTGTTCCGCTGGTTCGCGGACAACTTCTCCGGCCGCCCCGTAAACGCAACCACGTTCCGCGCCGCCAGTTGCACGGGTTCGGACAACGGCTTGGGCGTGAAATTGCCGATCAACATCAAACCGTCGTCCGAATTGAACCGGCGTTCGACCAGAAACATGCGCCCGCCCTTGACCGTACCAAGCGGCGTTCCATCCAATTTCTCAATCTGCGTGACCTGCTTGAGGACGCACCAGTCACCGTCCATCGGCGTCGTCTGCGCAATCCCAAGCCGCGCGGGCGGCACATCGTCCGGCGCGAGCGGATCGTTCACGCCACCATCCGAAACGGCGGCGGTGGGTGTTGGAGACGGCACAGAAACGGTGGTGGCGGTGGCAACGGACGGCGCGGGAGCGACGGCATCGGGCGACCAGACAGCGTCGGCAGCCGATTCGGCGGCTTTTTCCGACGCGCGTTTGGATGCAATCGCTTCCGTAATCGGCGCGGCGACACGTCGCAGGGACGGCCGCGCCGTTCGATCCAGCGCCTTGACTTCGGCGGCCGTCTTCTCTTCCGCGAACGCCTTGTTGACGGCCACGATGTCCGCCATCTCATCGGGCGAAACGAGAAAAGCCGAGCGTCCAGCGCCCGTCTCTGGCGTCCGCCCCATGAACACGCCCACAAGTCGGCGAATCTGGAAACGGGCGGAGTCGGACAGTTTCGCGCCAAGCGACGGCGCGAGACGCCACGTGGCGGCCGTCGCAAGCGCCGCCACGCCGACGAAGACCGGCCAGTAGATACTGCTTCCCGTCCGTGCCATGCTTACTTGACGGGGAGCATCTTGTCCGCGCCGAAGTAGGGCCGGAGGGCTTCGGGAATGTTCACCGAACCGTCCGCCTGGAGATGCTGTTCCAGCAAGGCGACCATCAGGCGCGGCAGGGCCACGCCCGAGCCGTTGAGCGTGTGGACGAGTTTCGTCTTGCCATCCGCATCCTTGAAGCGGCAGTTCAGACGCCGCGCCTGGAAGTCCGTAAAGCACGAGCAGGACGAAACTTCGAGCCACTGCTGTTCGCCCGGCGCCCAGAGTTCAAGATCGTAGCACTTGGCGGCTGAAAAACCCATGTCGCCCGAACTAAGCATGATGACACGGAAGTGAAGGCCCAGACCCGTCAGCACCTCTTCCGCCTCGTGGACGAGCGTCTCAAGCTGCTGGAACGACACGGACGGATGGACGAAGTTCACCATCTCCACCTTGTCGAACTGATGGACGCGCAACATCCCGCGCGTCATCTTGCCGGCCGATCCGGCCTCGCGGCGGAAGCACGGCGTGTAGGCCGTCAGCTTGACGGGCGTCTCGGATGTGATCTTCGGCAGTTTGGCGCCGTCGAAAATGTCATCGCGGTAGAAATTCGTCACGGGCACTTCGGCCGTGGGAATCATCCAGAAGTCGTCCGCGTCGGAGTGGTAGAGATCTTCGGCGAACTTCGGCAGCTGGCCCGTGCCCGTCATCGACGCGCGGTTGACCATGAAGGGCGGCAGCATTTCCGTATAACCCTGCTTCTGGCAGTGGAGATCCAACATGTACTGGATCAACGCGCGCTGGAGTTTCGCGCCCTGGCCGAGAATGACGGGGAAGCCCGTACCCGTGAGCTTCACGCCACGCGGGAAATCGAAAATGCCAAGGCGCTCGCCAATCTGCATGTGATCGGGAATCGTATAGGCGGGATCTTTCCACTCGCCCACGAAACGGACAACCTTATTCGTCGAAGAATCCGGCCCCGTGGGAATCTCGGGCGCGGGGATGTTCGGAATCATGAGCATCGTCTCGCGGAGGTCGACCTCGATTTGGGCGAGTTCCTTGTCGATTTCGGCAACCCGATCGCCAATCGCGCGCATCTCGGCTTTGAGGGCGGACATATCCTCGCCCGCTTTCGCCTTGATGCCGATTTCCTTGGAGGCGGCGTTGCGCTTGGCTTTGAGCGATTCGGTCTCGGCGAGCAGTTCACGCCGCTGGGCGTCGAGGTCGCGGGCTTTCGCGACGGTTTCCTTTTCCACGCCACGCCGGGCAAGCTGGGCGGCCGTACCATCGAAATCTTCTCTGAGTTTCTTGATGTCAATCATGTTCTGCTTCTTTCCGTAAACTTAAAAAGTTTATCAATTCGCCTTCATCTGCGCAATCCGAAAATTACGGAACTGCAACGGCGGAACGTTGGTTCAACCACGCGCCCACGCGGCGGCGGAGTTCGCCGACTTTCTCCGGTTCCGGGAGAATGCGCGTGGAATAGCGTCCGCCGGCGTTTGGAATCGACACGTACGCGCGCCATTCCGCCAGCAGCGCGGCGGCAGCGGAATCCGTCTTCGCGCGTTCGGCCAGCAACTGGAGATAGGCGTAGTCTTCCACGCCGTCGCGCGCGGCTTCCAATCGGATGGACGCGCACGGCTCGCAACCGCCGTCTTTCGGCGGATAGATCAGATAGCCGTCGCCCGCCGGATAGCGTACCCAGTACGTCAGGCCGGGCGTGTCCGACTGCCGGATGTACGAATGCCAACCGTACTTCCACGGATCGTACGTCAACCACGTGCAGCCCCAGAATTCGTAGGCGTCCGCGCCGTATTTGTCCGCATAGAGCGGCAACAGACGTTCGACGGCGCAATACGGCGTATCGAGACACATCTGCCCGTCTGTCGTCCACCAGAAACGCTGACCGGCGGCGCGACGCGCCTTCAATTCGGCGACGGGGAAGCAACCGTAGTGGCCAACGCCCCACGTGTCGAGCGAGTTATTCCAGTCGGGACAATGCCGCCACGTGCTGGAATAGATGCGAATGGACGGGTCGACCGCGTGGATCATGTCGCACAACGCTTTCATCTGCGCCACGACGTTCGTGCGGTGGAAGTGCGGCTCATCGGAAATGTAGAGCGTGATCTTGTCCGCCCAGCCCTTCGCTTTCACATGATCCCAGTAAAGTTTCAACGCCTGCTGGTAGGTGTCCTTGTAGGCGGGGCGCAGCTTCGTCCAGTCCGCGCCCTTGTACGGCCACGCGCCCGCGTACGGGTCTTCGCCCAGGAACTTCGCCGGCGGCATGGCCCACCCGAAACAGTAGAAGTCATACGGCGTGTACGAGGACGGGAACTTGTAGTGGTCGAAGTAGCGCGCGGCGAGCCGGTCGTACGCCGTGAAATCAGCCGTCACACGACCGTTCCCGTCCTTCGCAAACTTCACGCGGCCACCAAGCGTATCGGGACAGATTTTGTAACGCGCCATGAACGCCCAGAGTTTTTCGCGGCGGGCGTCGTCCGTCGCGCCCAGCCCTTCCCACGCCCGGCCCAGGCGCAAGTCGTAAATGGCGGAAAACGCGGGCCGTTCCGGCAACGCAAAACCCCAGACCTCGATGTCGAACGAATCCGTCCGCACGACCTTACCGTCCGCCTTCCATGCAATCGTCCCGCGATGACGGCCGGGTTTCGTCGCGATCGTCGTCGTCACGTTGATCCAGTACGTTTGCGTCTGGTTGGCCGCCAACGCCCCGTGTGCGACAGGTTCGATCGGATCCGGCCACCAGCCGCTCCACCCATCGGACTGCCCGGCCGAGCGCGGATAACGAAGTTCCCACTCGGGCGTCGTGCAATTGTAGTAGGCCGTCGGCCAATCCACCGGCACGTAGCCCACGCGGCCGACGGACACCGACACCCCCGCCGGACTTTCAACAACGGCCTCCAAGTCGTCAATCGTCCGCGCGGCGCGAACGGCCAACTGCAACGATTCCGTCTCGTTCCGCGCAAGCGCGACGGCAAACGGACGCCCCGCGCCGTCCGGCACGATCGTTTCGCGGAAGACCTTCACCACGGGATCCACCTGTCCCACGCTCAACGCGGCCGCGGACGCGCATGAAGGCGCGAACTCCGGTTCCCCCACCGCCGCCGAACGGAATTCCGCGAGCAGAACACCGTCGTGCGCAATCGTGCCGGCTCCGTTCATCGTCAACTGGAGACTGATCGATTTCACGTCCTCGCCCGTGTGGAACATCCCGAACAACGGCGTCCACGGCGCCGTGCCACCGATGCCGCCCGACGCGCCGACCATCTGCACGGCGCGGCCCTGGACGTCGAGCAGGTGGGCGTGAACGTTCACGTCGGCGTCCACGCCATCGGTTGCGACGAACGCGCCGTAGAGGTACGCGCGATTCGGCTGGATGACAACCGTCTGCCGCCAGCCGTCCCAGTTCGGCTGAACGCCTTTCGGAACCGTCAGCAACGCGGACTTCCCGCCAAACCGCCCATGTTCCGCAATCCGCATCGTCGCCCCCTTCACCGCGTTCGACGACCAGCCCGTCGCCCCGTCCTCGAAACTGCCATTGCGGACGAGATTGGCCGAACTGGACAAAATGGCGGCGAACGCCGCTTCGTCCGACACCGTACACTGTTCAACGAGCACCTGATCCGAAGGAATGTCGCTTCCCAGCGCAGACTTCAACGCCACCGACTGCGGCGCGGCAACCGGTTTCTGTCCCTGCCGCACGTAGAGATACCCCGTCGTCACACTCTTCGCGGGGAGAGAACACTTGAACAGCAACTGTCCGCCCAGCGCACACGATTCCACCTTCTGTCCGTTGATCTGGAATTCATATTCCGGAAAGCGCGTGGCGCGAAGTGCCTCCTGCAACGGGAACGCCGCCAAAACGGATGTCACGGCCGTTTCGGCATCGTTCAGAATCCGCACGGGGACACGATAGGCCCAACCGGCGTCCGGCCAGTCCGCCGCCACCCCAATCGCGTGACGGACAGGGCGCACCGTCTCACCAACGGACACGACGGGCTTGGTGGCCTGCGCCTCCTCGACCTTGACCTCTAGGTCGTCGTACCACGCGCGACCCGAACCCCACAGAACGCTTCCAACCGTCATGCGTTCGCAGTCGGCCGGAATCGTCACGCACGTTTCCAGCGTCTTCCATCCGAACGTACCGTCGAATCCACGAAACACGCTGTTGAGGATGTCTTCTTTTTTGTTGTTGCCCGCGTGGACATACCAGCCCGCGTTGCCCTGGACGCGCTCGCCGCGAATCTTCACACGGAGCGTCACCTTCGCGCCGGGCGAGACGGGAATACCGTCCTGCGCATAGCAGAACCAGTTGTTCTTCGCGCCGTCGTCCGCCTCCGCGTAGATGCACCGTCCCGACACGCCGCCCGAGACGACGGACAGACGATGCTGCGCGTTCGTGCCGTAGATGCGCCAGCCGGACGGAACGCCGTTCGCGTCGATGCGCTCGAACCCGCCGTTGACGAGGCCGAACGGCCGCTGTTTCCAGAAATCCGCAAGCCCCCATGCCTGCGGATTGTCGAAGTAGATCTTGTAGTCGGCCTTTCCGCGCGCAGCCGCGCAAACCGGAATCGTGAACAGCGCGTTTTCAGGCACCGCACCCGTCGTCAGCAGCCGCCCCTTGTCCGCGCTCCAGACACCATATTCCAACTGAACACCCCGCGCATCGACGAGCCGCAATTCCTCGATCCGCGCCCCGACGAGCGAGACCTGTCCCGCCGCCGTGCCAACGGGAATCGCGACCGTGCGCCCCTTCCATTCGGCGTCCGACGGATTCGCCACCGTCACGGGAACATGGGCGTTCCACGTCCCACCGCGACCGAGCCACAAATCGTTGCGCGCGTGAAGCGACAGGCCAAGCACGACGAGAAGCGACGAACAAACAAGCGCCTTTTTCATGGGAGACCTCCTCTGCGATGTGCGAATCCACGTCAGCCAACGCGCGTCTTGACACGCGGGAACGGGGTTTGGTTGTAGACGCGGGAGAACGGCGGAATCGAATCCATCAACCAGACGTTGCCGCCGATTTCGGAATCGTGGCCAATCGTCGTGTCGCCCCCCAGAATCGTGGCGCCCGCGTAGATGACGACATTGTCCTCCACGTTCGGATGACGCTTGTGGCCCTTCATCAACATGCCCGTGGCCTCGTCCTTCGGGAACGACAACGCGCCGAGCGTGACGCCCTGGTAGAGCTTGACGTTCTTGCCGATGACGGTCGTTTCGCCGATCACCACGCCCGTGCCGTGGTCGATGAAGAAGCGTTCGCCGATCGTCGCGCCCGGATGGATGTCGATGCCCGTGCGGGAATGGGCGATTTCGCTCATCACACGCGGCAGGACGGGGATTTTCAATTCGTAGAATGCATGGGCGAGACGATGGACGGCGATGGCCTGAAGTCCGGGATAGGCCAACACGACTTCCATTGTGCTGCTCGCGGCGGGATCGCCCTCGTAGGCGGCCGTAACGTCCGTCTGGAGCATCTGACGGATGGCGGGCAAACGGGCCATAAACGATTCGGCGAGGGACTCCGCCTCCCGCCGCGTGGCATCGAGATCGAGGTGGGGTTCGGCGGCGTCCTGGAAATAGAGCTTGAGCTGAAAAATCTGGTCGGCGATATCACGGCCGATCGCCTCGAACTGACTTTCCACGTGCTGACGGCAGTTCGAGGCGGGAACGGGGCGAAGACCGTAACAGCCAGGAAAAAGGAGGGCGAGGAGACGGCGGAGCGTCACGGCCACATGGGCCGTACTGGGGAGGTGAACGCGCTGGGAGGCACGGTGCGCGGCGCACTCCGTGCACGGGTGAAAAGCGGCGGCAAGTTCTTTGAAATCCATATCCGTCTCGGCGTTTGGTGCGGGCGGATTTGGCATCCACACCGCGTAGGTGGTAAAGAAAAGACGGGCGACCCTTGCGGAAACGCCCGTCTTCTGTTGGCATCGACCCGCGCACCCGGAGGTGGCAGGACAGACGGCCTTACTTGGCTTCTTCCGAAGCCTTTTCGTCGGCAGCCGCCCCTTCGACAGGCGCATCCGCCGTGGCCTCGACGACCTCGGGGACGCTCACCCACTGGAGGAGACAGACTTCCGCCGCATCGCCCCGGCGCGTGCCGAGCTTGAGGATGCGGGTGTAACCGCCCGGACGGCCTTCCATCGCCGGAACGATCTTGTCGAACAACTTCTTGACGGCCTTCGGCTGCTGGAGGCGGGACGCCGCGAGGCGGCGGGCGGCCAGTGTGCCCTTGCGGGCGAGGGTGACGATCTTTTCCGCGTCCTTGCGGGCCTGCTTGGCCTTCGGGAGCGTGGTCTTGATCGATTCGGCGAGAATCAAGTTCGTCACAAGGCTCTTCATGAGGGCCTGGCGATGCGCCGTGTCCCGGCCGAACTTCTTCATTACTCTCTGATGACGCATTTCAAATGACTCCTGGAATTATTTCTTCGATTCGAGCAAGTCGGCGTCGAACTTGTAGCCAAGGCAGAGGCCGAGTTCTTTCAGCTTGTCCTTGATTTCGTTCAGCGACTTCTTGCCGAAGTTGCGGTACTTGAGCATATCCGCTTCCGTCTTCAGCGCCAGTTCGCCGACCGTGGCGATGTTGGCGTTGTTAAGGCAGTTCGCGGCACGGACCGAAAGTTCGATCTCGTTGACGGACATGTTCAGCAACCTGCGCAGACGCTCGCGCTCGTCGGCATCCTTCTTCTCCGTGTCGTCGAACTCAAGCGATTCCTCGTTCGAGTAATCCACGAACACATCGAGGTGGCGGCGCAACACGGCCGCCGCGATTTTCAACGCATCGTCCGGCGTCGTACGCCCGTCCGTCCAAATGTCAAGGACGAGTTTTTCGTAGTCGGTCCGCTGGCCGACGCGCGTGTTCTCCACGAGGAAGTTCACACGCGTGACGGGCGAGAAGATCGAATCGATGGCGATGCGGCCGATTTCCTGGTCAGGCGTTTTGTTGGCCTCGGCCAGACAGAAACCGCGCCCCGTGCGAATCTCGCAGTCCATGTCGAGCACGGCGCCGTCTTCCAGCGTCGCTATCTCAAGACCGGGATTCAGCACCTCCACGGAATTGTCGGCAGCGAAATCGCCGGCCGTGACCGTGCAGGGGCCCACCTTCTTCAGATGAAGGGTCGAATTCTCGCGCGTAAACGTCTTCAGCAGCACGCGCTTCAGGTTCAGAACAATGTCCGTCACGTCCTCGGCGACGCCCGGAATCGTGGAGAACTCGTGGTTCACACCCGCGATTTTGACCGAGCAGATCGCGCATCCTTCGATGGACGAGAGCAGAATGCGGCGGAGCGAGTTGCCAATCGTGCGCGCATAGCCGATTTCAAACGGCTCGGCCACGAAGCGGGCGTACGTCCCCGTGCTGTTCCCGTCCTTCTGGACGGACTTGGGCATTTCAAAAAGACTCAAACAGATCGGCATAGAAACCTCACTTGAGTGAATGAGACCGCGAACGGGCCCGACGGCCCGACGACATTAACGCGAGTAGAGTTCCACGATCGACTGGACGTCGATGTTCTCGGGAATCTCTTCACGCGTCGGCAGGCTCGTCAGCGAACCCGTCATCGTGGCGCGATCAAACTGCAGCCAGGCCACGTTGACTTTGCTGTGCTCGAGGGAGCTCTCGACGGCAACCATCTTCTGCGTCTTCTCGGTGAGACCGATGGTCTCGCCCACGCGGACGATGTAAGACGGAATGTTGCAGATCTTGCCGTTCACCGTGACATGGCGGTGGGTGACGAGCTGGCGGGCCGCCGCGCGCGTAGGCGCAATGCCCATGCGGTAGACGACGTTGTCCAGACGGGTCTCGCAGAGACGCAGCAGATTCTCGCCCGTGATGCCCTGCTGGGCTTTCGCGCGCTTGAAGAAGAGCCGGAACTGCTTTTCCATCATGCCGTAGATGAAGCGGGCCTTCTGCTTCTCACGCAGCTGCTCGCCGTACTCGGAGAGTTTACGCACGCGCTTCGCGCCGTGCTGACCCGGACGGTTCGGACGACGATCGAGGACCTTGTCCGGTCCGAAGATCGGTTCGCCGAAACGGCGGGAAATTTTAGAACGGGGACCAGTATAACGACCCATGATTAGACTCTCCTGCGCTTACGGGGACGGCAGCCATTGTGCGGAATCGGCGTGCAATCCGTAATCATCGTGACCTTGATACCCGCCGCCTGAATGGCACGGACCGCAGATTCACGGCCCTGGCCGGCGCCCTGCACACGCACTTCGCATTCGTGCATGCCCTTGGCGTAGGCAGTGCGGGCGGCGTCCTGCGCAACCATCGTGGCCGCAAACGCCGTCGACTTGCGGGATCCCTTGAACCCGGCCTTGCCAGCCGAACTCCAGGCGATGACGCCGCCGCGGGCATCGGCAATCGACACCTGCGTGTTGTTGAACGTGGAACGGATGAAGGCGATGCCAGCCGGAATCGACTTGCCCTGGCGGACCTTCTTGGCGGGGGTCTCGCCCTCCGCTGCGGGGGCGGCCGCTGCGGCCGGAGCCGGCGCCGCTTCTACGGGTTTCTTTTCTTCGCTCATTGGCTCTATGTCCTCAAATTACTTCTTGGCAGGAGCGGCGCGAAGCGCGGCGGACGAAGCCTTGCGGTTGCCCTTGCGGGTCTTCGCGTTCGTCTTCGTGCGCTGGCCGCGGACCGGCAGGCCCTTCTTGTGACGGAGACCACGATAGGATCCAATCGCGATCAGACGGCGGATGTTCTGCGAAACCTCGCGGCGCAGATCGCCTTCGACCCGGTAGTGGTCCTGAATGTACGTGGTGATCGCATGGATTTCATCCTGCGTCAGATCGTCGGCCTTTTTGCTCGGCTCGATATTGCACGCCGCCAGCACGTCATCGGCGCGCTTCGGCCCAATTCCGTGGATGTACCGGAGCGCATACCGCGTATGCTTCTTGCCCGGAATATCCACACCCATCAATCTCGGCATGGTTGTTTTCTTCCCTTTTTACTTAGCCCTGACGCTGCTTGTGGCGCGGGTTTGTGCAGATGACGCGCACCACGCCTTTACGGCGAATGATGCGGCAGTTCTCGCAAATGCGACGAACAGAACTACGTACTTTCATTGCTTTTACTCTACTTTCGTGGTCGAACGAATGGTTATTATCTCAAAAACCGGCGCAATTTGCAAGGGGGTGCGGGGAGAAAATCAATAAAAATCACAAGTTCGCCAACAGGCGTTCGTGAGCATCACGGTGTACAAGATCATTCGTGTACTTTCGCGCCCGATCTCCCATAATCCCATCGCCTATGACACATCGGTGACAGAAATTTTGCGGAACACCATCTTCACCGTCGCCGTAATGAAAGATTTAATCACCCATGTGCGGAATAGGGTCGAGCGTTCGGTATATCGAGGAGTTCGAAAAGAACCAGAACGAGACGCCGACGTCTTTTCCATGTCCAACGATGCCGAGACCTTTGAGAGGGTGCCAAAATTTTACAATTTGCCCCCTTGACTTCCAACTCCGCAACAGATAAACTATGCGCCGTTTTGTTTCCCGAAGGCTCTGTTGGTTTTCGGGGGGCAGAAAGAAGGATACAGGAAAATGAAGATCACGAAAAAAGCCGCCGTCAAGACCGTCGCTGCCCCCAAGGCCGCCTGCACGAAGAAGTGCGCCGCGCCGAAGAAGGCCGCCAAGAAGCCGGTCGAGAAATCCGTCACCTTCACCTTGCGCGCGGACGCGGGCAAGACGGTGTACGTTGCCGGCTGCTTCAACCAGTGGGATCCCGAAGGCAAGCAGATGGCCGACAAGAAGGGCGAGGGCGTCTACACGGCAACCTTGAAACTCGCCCCCGGACGCTACGAGTACAAGTTCGTGGTGGACGGCATCTGGTGCTCGGACCCCGAGAACGTCGATGAAGTTCTGAACGACCATGGCACGAAGAACAGCGTGTTGATCGTCAAGTAACGACACGCCGAAAAACCGCCCCCTGCGGGCGGCGCGTAAACCGGTCGGGCGTTGGCCCGGTCGGTTTTTTTTTTGTCACGGACGCAGCCAGAACGCCAACCAGGCGGCGATGAACGTCTCGCGCATCCGCTCGTCGAACACGGTCGCCGTTGCTTGGCGCATGGACTTGGTGTCGACCAGCGCGGCCATATAATCCGCACGCACGTTCTCGAACGGACGGAACCGCACCTTCGGCGCCCCGATTTCAAGGAAGTACGCCAACGCCCAGGCCACGCGGTATTTCGCCGCCACGTCGTCCTGCGTCCCCGCATAAAATTCGCGGTAGTCCATGTCGAAGATGGCGGGCAGCATCTCCGCAAGTTCCGCCGCGTAGTTCTGGACGTACGCGACGTTCTCCGGCGGACGGTCGAACACGAGTTCGCCCGTGCGGGCGTCAAAATGCGAATGCGAGAAGAGTTCCGCATGGCCTTCGTTGAACCACGGCGACGCGGCGATCATCGAACCCGCGTAGGCGAGGTACTGGTGGAACGCCTCGTGCCACGCCGTTCGCAGCAGTTCGTCCGTCCCGCCTTCGTTCTGGCAGAGGACAAGTTCGCGACGCACGGGGCTCCAGATTGCCGCCGTCCACTTCTGCTCCACGCCGACGTAGGCGAGGTAGTCCGCGCGGTTCGCGAAGACGCGCACGACGGCCAACTGGTTCGTCGCCGCGAGGGGCGTCGGCGCCCGCCGCGCGTATTCCTGCCGCAGACGCGGCAGCCGATTCGTCAGCGCCGTGACGACCGTGGCGCGGATGCCAGGGTCGAGGTTGTCGATCACGGCCACATCCGCCGCCGTCGTAAACGCCCAGCCGTCGTAGTTCGCCACGGAACGCGCGATGTCGCGACGCAGGAGATCCGCCTCCGCGAGACCGGGCGGCGGCAGTGTCGGCTCGATGGGGCGCGGCCGGGCGCGGACCGCCGGCACGGAGATGCGGTCGAGGAAGTCGGCGTCGAACCGCGCGCGCACTTCGGCCATGTCGTCGCCGGGCGCCGCCACGAGGACGGCCAAGTACCAATCCGGCGTCTCCTTCCGTTCAGGCGTACGCGGACGGAATGCGAAAACGAGCGTCTGGTCGTTCGTCGTCGTGTAGGCCGTCAAATCGAGCAAATCGCGCCGTTGCGCGCGCCGGGGTTTCACGGCGCGGCCGAGGGGGACGGGCGAGGCATCGGCGGCGGCGCGGTCGCGGGCGGCGACGTCCTTGGGATCGAGCGCCGCATGCGCCATGCGCCCGTAGAACGCCGCGCGCGTCGACAACGTGCCCAGCGCGTCGTCCGTCGCGCGCAATCCCAGCCGCGCCAGATGGAGGCGGCGGCCATCGGCGTCCGACCAGCGGGCGCGGAGGGTGAGACAGTACCAGAGGTCGTTGACGTCGAAACGGTCTTCCAGATGTCGTTCACCGTCCGCCGTCACAAGGTAGGATTCGGCGCGTGGCGGATCGAGCGGCTCGGCCACGGCCGCCGCGAACGTCGGCACGGAAAGGCCGAGATCCGGTCGCCAGACGGGTTCCGAAAAGCGCAACTCCGCATTACTCGCAAGGGAGATCGCGCACACGACGATGAACGCACTCAAACGCATAGGACATACTTCCTCCAAGAAGGACGATTTGCCAACTCATGTAAATCCACGCCAGCAGGATTGGCAACAAGGCGAACGACCCGTAGAGGGCGCTCGAACTCGCAATGCCAACCTGCGCCACAGCGCACACGTTCAGCCAGGCGCCTTGCAACAGCGCCGTCGCCACGCCGGCCTTGAACGCCGAACGGAACGGGACGCGGCGGTTCGGAATGAACCACAACACGAACGCAAACGCCAGCGACGAGAAGAAGTACGTGAACGCGAACGAAAAAAGGGCGGAATCCAAAAGGGCAATCAGCGCATCGCCCGCCCACTTGGTGTAGACCGTCGCGCCCAACGTTACGTCGAGGACCCGTTTCACCGTCTGGAGGATGGGCATGGACATGGCCAGCGCGACGAGCAGGGGGAGGACGATGGCGACGAATACGTAGAGAAAGAACTTCTTCCAAAGGGGACGCGCGCGCGGGATTTCCCAGAGTTCGTTGAGCGACACCTCTACCATGCCAAACGTTGAAACGACCGTCCACACGAGCATCAACAGACCGACAAGCCCCAGCGTCCCGACGTTGAACTGCTCAACTTTATCGAACAGTTCGTTCGCCAGGCCACGCGCCTGCAAGGCGAAGTCTTTTGCGGCGGCGCGTTTCTGCTGTTGGATTTCGGGCGACACCCCTTCGATGAGGAACTTCGGCGTGTTCTCCTGCCCCTTCTCAACCGTCGTGATGAACGAATCGATCGAGGCGTTGACGCGGTCGCGCGCGAACTCGCCCACGCCGCACGTCCGAGCCAGCAGGAGCAGCAAGCAGAGCACCGGCACGAGCGCCAGCATGGAGAAGTAGGTCAGCCCGGCGGCGTGGAGACCGCACCGATGGCCCGCGAAACCGCCCAGCGTTTTCAAAAGGAAGCGGAGAGCGTTGACGCGCCAGCGGCGAAACATCGGCTGCGCGTCCACATCCTCCGTCCAAACGCCCTCATCCAGATAATGCCGCACGGTTGCACCGCGCGTTTTCAACGTGTGCAAAATCGACTTCTTGTTCTGAACGTGTTCCACGCGAAGGATTATAACACAAGCCGCCCGATTTGTCCCCTTCGCCGCGCGGCGCGTTGTTTGCACTTGTCCGAATCCGCCGTTTCTGCTATTCTTTTCTTGTTGTATTCATTTGAAAGGACTTGTTGCTATGCAGAAACCTGAACAGACCCCCGAGGAATTCCTTGAGGCCAACGGCTTTGTCACGCGCGCGCTCGACCGGTCGGCGCTCGTCGCCGCGTTCTTGAAGGAAATGGAAGCGGGCCTCGCGGGCGAACCGTCGTCGCTCAAGATGATCCCCACCTACACGTCCCCCTACGGCGAAATCCAGCGCGATACGCCCGTGACGGTGCTTGACGCCGGCGGCACGAACTTCCGCGCCGGCACGGTGACGTTCCCGTCGGGCGGCGACAAGCCGAAGATCGAGCATCTTGAAAAGGGCGGAATGCCGGGCGCGAAGACGTACGTGCCGCAAGAGGAGTTCTACGCCGTCCTCACCGGCCACATCTCGCGTTGTTCCCAGTTCACGAACGGCAACACGGCCGTCGGCTTCTGCTTCTCCTATCCGGCCGAGGCGTCGGCCAACGGCGACGCGAAGCTCATCAACTGGACGAAGGAAATCAAGGCGCCGGAAATCGTCGGCCAGTGGGTTGGCGCGGAGACTGTCAAGCGCCTCGCCGTCAAGCCCTCGCGCATGACCGTCGTCAACGACACCGTCGCCACGCTCCTCGCGGGCAAGGCCGTCGAATCGAACGTGCGCTACAGCGCCTATCTGGGTTTCATCCTCGGCACGGGCACGAACGTGGCGTACATCGAACGCAACGACCGCATTGGCAAGCTCAAGGACGCGCCGGCCGGCTCGATGGCCATCAACACCGAATCGGGCGGGTTCTCGAAAATCGCGCAGTCGGCGTTCGACGAAGCCATGGACAAGAAGTCCGCGAACTGCGGCGCCCAGCGTTTCGAGAAGATGATCGCCGGCGCCTACCTCGGCGCGATCGGTCTTGAAATCTTCAAGGCGGCGGCCCGCGCGGGCTTCTTCAGCGAAGACGCGTGTCTCGCCATCATGCAGCTCGGCACGTTGGAGAGCTACGACCTCGACAACTTCTGCGCCCTGTACGACAACGGCAAGCCGAATCCGCTCGTCAAGATCTTCACGTCCGAACAGGATCGCATCACGGCGCGTCGTCTCGCCACGCCCGTCTTCGAACGTGCGGCGATTCTCACGGCCGTCCACCTCGCCGCGTTCATCATCAAGACCGGCGGCGGCACCGATCCGTATGCGCCCGTCAACGTGTGCATCGACGGTTCGACGTACTACAAGACGCGCGTCGTCTCCTTCCCCGAAATCGTCAAGAAGGAGCTGGAGGCCATGCTCGGCCCGCGCAACATCGCCTACGCGCTCACCGTCTGTCCGGACGACGCACCGATGGTCGGCGCCGCCGTGGCCGCGCTGCTGCAGTAGTTGCCCCGCGCGTTTCGCAGGAAACGGAAAGGCCGTCGCGAACGATTCGCGGCGGCCTTTTCATTTTTGTTTCAGCCCGCGGCGTTCCGACGCGCCGACGGGGCGACGCGCGTCAAGCGTCCTTCGGCCAGAAGACGTCCGTGTATTTGGACGGAATGCCAACTTCGTCCTTGTTGAAACACGCGGCGAGAATCTTCCACCCCTGGTCAAGCGCGTCGATGAGGTCGACGTTGACGGACAAGTCCATCATTTCCTTCTCGAACATCGCGCCATACTTGAGCAGCTTCTGATCCCATGCGCTCATGCGGAAACCCATGGACTGCTTTTCGACCGTTTCCTTGTAGGAGGCGTAGAGCTTGATCATGGCGTCCATGATCGTACGGTGGTCGGACCGCGTCGTATTGTGGGCGCGATACCAGTCCTTCCCCGCGCCCGCCGGCGCGTCCGCCGTTCCCTTGTTCACCTGCTGTTTAAGACGCGAGAGCGAACCGAACGGCTCGATGCGGCCGTTGCGGAGATAGAACTGTCCTTCGGTGATGTAGCCCGTGTTGTCCGGCACCGGATGCGTGACGTCGTCGCCCGGCATCGTCGTGACGGCGAGAATCGTGATCGAACCGGCGGCATCGAAGTCCACAGCCTTTTCGTAGCGGGACGCCAGCTGGGAGTAGAGGTCGCCGGGGTAGCCGCGGTTCGAGGGAATCTGCTCCATCGTGATGGCGATTTCCTTCATCGCGTCGGCGAAGGACGTCATGTCCGTCAGGAGGCAGAGCACGTCCTTGCCTTGCAGTGCGAACTTCTCCGCCACGGCGAGAGCGACGTCCGGCACGAGCATACATTCCACCGTCGGGTCGGCCGCCGTGTGGACGAACATGACCGTCTTGGACAAAGCGCCACTCTGGTCGAGCGTGTCACGGAACTTCAAATACTCGTCGTACTTCAACCCCATGCCGCCGATGATGATCACGTCCGAGTTCGCCTGCAACGCAATGCGGGCGAGGAGTTCGTTGTAGGGTTCGCCCGCGCGAGCGAAGATCGGCAACTTCTGGGAGACGACGAGCGAGTTGAAGAGGTCGATCATCGGGATGTTCGTGCGCACCATGCGGTTCGGCATGATGCGTTTCGCCGGGTTCACGGAAGGTTGCCCAATCGGAATCAGATTCTCCGTGATCGCCGGTCCGCCGTCGCGCGGCTGGCCGGACCCCGTAAACGCGCGACCCAGCAGGGCGTCGGAGAACGGCACCTTCATCGTCTCGCCGAGGAAGCGCACGGACGCCGACGTGTCGACGCCGCGCGCGCCCGCGAAAATCTGTAACGTCACGTTTGCTCCGTCCAGTTTGATGACCTGGGCGAGCGACGTGCCGGCGCGTGACTGGACTTCGGCGATTTCATTGTACTTCACGCCGTCGGCACGCAGCGTGGCGACCGAACCCGAAATGGAATCGATTTTATGGTAGACGGTTGAATTGAACATCTGTTCCTCCTCGCCGGACGCCTACGCCCGAGCCTCGTCGATTTTCCGGTTCAATGTTTCCTGGCGTTCCGTAAACGCCGCACTTCCCATTTTCGCGTCGTTCCAGTCGATGAACGCCTGCTGCAAGTCCATGAAGAACCGGCGCGTCGCCTCCTTCTCCGTCATCTTGTAGTCGGAGAAGAGAACTTTCTCGACGACCGCGAACATGGCCTTCTGCCGCTCCACCGGCGTACTGGCGTCGGAATCGGAAAAGGCATTCTGCTGGAGGTAGACGGCATCCAGGAACTCCGCTTTGAGGTAGTCCGTGAAGTCCGCAAGGGACGTGCCTTCTTCGCCGACGACCTTCATCATCTGGCCGACTTCGCTGCCTTTGCGCAGGAGGGCGCGGGCTTTCTCGACACGCGCGGCCGGCTCGATTACGGACGTGTAGTGGCTCCACGATTCCAGCGGGTCGATCGCGGGGTAGCGGCGGGCGTCCGACCGGGCGCGCGAAAGGCCGTGGAAGCCGCCCACCACTTTCAGCGTGGCTTGCGTGACCGGCTCGTCGAAATTGCCGCCGGCGGGCGACACCGTGCCGCCGATCGTGACGGAACCGACCGTTCCATCCTTCAACTTCACGCGCCCCGCGCGTTCGTAGAACGCCGCGATGCGCGATTCGAGATAGGCGGGGAACGCCTCTTCGCCGGGAATCTCCTCCAGACGCCCGGAAAGTTCACGCATCGCCTGCGCCCAGCGCGACGTGGAATCGGCAAGGACGAGCACGTTCAGCCCCATCTGCCGGTAGTACTCGGCGATTGTCACGGCCGTGTAGACGGACGCTTCGCGCGAGGCGACGGGCATCGAGGACGTGTTGCAGATGATGACCGTGCGATCCATCAGCTTACGCCCCGTGCGCGGGTCGTCCAACACGGGAAACTCCTTCAACATCTCCACCACTTCGCCCGCGCGTTCGCCACAGGCGGCGGAAATCACGATGTCGATTTTCGCGTACCGCGCCGTCGTCTGCTGCAAGACCGTCTTGCCCGCGCCGAAGGGTCCGGGAATGCAGTACGTGCCGCCGACGGCCACGGGGAAGAACGTGTCGATCGTGCGCACGGTCGTCTCCAGCGTTTCCGTGGGGGCGAGACGTTCGACGAAACACTTGATCGGCACTTTGACAGGCCAGCGCTGCATCATCTGCACCTTGACGTCCCGCCCGTTCGCATCCGTCAGCGTGGCAATGTCCTCGACAACCGTGTAGTCGCCCGCCGGGGCGACGTCCTTGACCGTGTAAACGCCTCGCAGCGCGAACGGTGCCATGATTTTGTGGCCGGGCATGATCTGACTGTCGAAAATTCCTTCGGGCACCCAGCCGAGCGCTTCGCCGGCCGTCACGCGGTCGCCAGGTTTCGCCGTCGGATGCCACGCCCACTTCTTGTCGCGGGGCAGCCCCGGCAGATACATGCCGCGCTGGAGGAAGTAACTCGCGTCCTTTGAAATCTTCGCCGCCGCGTCCGCGAGATCCGCCAGCGGGTTTTCAAGTCCGTCGTACACCTGAGTAAGGAGACCCGGCCCGAGTTCGGCGGCGAGCAATTCGCCCGTGAACTCCACTGCGTCGCCCACCGTAAGATCCGCCGTCGCGTCGAAGACCTGCATGTCGCACACGCCCTTGCGGACGCGGACGATTTCCGCCATCAACTTCTGGCTGCCGAGGACGGCGTACCCCACTTCGTTCTGGGCGACCGCGCCGTCGAACGCGACGGTGATCATGTTTCCGTTGACGCCGACGATCTTTCCTGTTGTCGTCATGTCAATCCTCCATGTGAATGTGGTTCTAAAAGTCGTATCGCTAGAACGCCAGACGCGACGCCGCCGAGAGACGGTCGAGCGCGGCGTTGCCGGCGGCGGGCGCGATGGCCTGGCGGCGTAGAACAATCCGCAACCGAATCGCGTAGGTGAATGCGGCCTCGGCAGACAGCGGCGCCGTCGGAGGCGTCAACTCGCCCGCCGCGTCCCAGCGGATGCGGTCGAGCAACTCGTCGCGACGGGCGGGGTCTTTCTCCTGGAACGCCGCCGCCACGCGGCCGGCCCAGTAGAGCGAACAACCCGCGACGGAGCGGCGGTATGCCGAAGCGTCCCGGTCGAGTACCCGCGCCCGCTCAGTGGCCACCGCGTTGCGCAACTGGCCATCGAGATCGCGCCACGCGGCCAACACGGCGCTCGGCGGCGCGGGGGCGTCCGCCGGCGCGGCCAACCAGACAATCGCCGCCACCTGCCCGTCGGACAACTGATCGCGGCAGATCGACAAAAACCGATCCCACGTGTACGGCGCGGGGCCGTCGAACGCCAACGGCTGAAGCGACGCGATGAGGTAGTCGGCGGCCATTACTTCACCAAAGCGGCAAGTTCGGGACGGAGACGACGCGCCAGCGCGGCGGCGAGGGTCGCCTCCGAAAAGTCGTGTTCGACGCGACCGCCGTCGAGGCGAATTGAAAAGCCGGCGCCCGTCGTTTCATCCACGACGACCTTCACGCCATGTACGGCGGCGGCGGCCAGCTGGGCCTGCACCGCGCGGGCGAGGTCGGGTGCGGCGGCAACTTCGGCGTCAGCCGTGCCGAGCGACTGGATGGCCTGCAACGCGAGCAACGCGACGTGCTGCGGATCGGCCAGCGCGGCTTGCACATCCTTCGTCAGCAGATCGTCCAGACACTTCGTCAGAGCGTCCTTCACGTCGAGAATTGTATCACGCGCGGCCTGCTGCACCGTCTTCCGTGCACGTTCAACGAACGCCTGCGCGTCGGCCTCGGCCTGAATGCGGAGTGCGTCGGCCTTGCCGGCGGCCTCCTTGAGAATCGCGTCCGCATCGGCTTTTGCCCGTGCAAGAATCGCGGTGGATTCGGCGTTTGCTTTTTCCACGCCGTCGTGCTGGATTTTCTCCAGAAGTTGCTGCAGTTCTTCGGCCATATTACCTCCAGAAAATGTGCGTCAAATTATAACGGATTCGGGGAAAAGGGTCAACACGGTTCGTACGCGAAGAAAAAGTTGTACGCCCCCC
>CAYZYQ010000050.1:0-21410 GCA_964482645.1 uncultured Lentisphaeraceae bacterium
ACTTCACGATTTCGGCCGGGTCGCCGTCCGTGAAGCCGCCCGTCCCCTTGAAGTCGGAATACATCTTCACGACCTCGGCCTCGGAGAACCCGGCCATCGCGTTGTACGCGGGGAGCTGCGTGAGGTTGGCGGCGATGTTGAAGCCGCTCGTCAGGTCGTCCATCGTCACGGGCGAGACGCCCGTCATGAAGATCCGCGAGCAGCCTTCCTTGAATCGTTTGAACCAGCTGCGGTAGAAGCCCGCCCCGTGCGTGACGGCGCGGTAGTCCGCGTTCGCCTCGCTACGCAGCATCGCGTTCGTGAAGTTGTCGTATTCGTCGATGATCAGGTAGATTTGCGCCCCGCGCTCTTTCGCGGTCTGCGTGAGGTAGGCAAACCGGGCCGCCGTCGGGAGGGCGGCGAACGCCGCCCGTTCTTCGGGCGGATAGCAGTGCGGGTAGCGGACGAAGAAGCGGTCGAGACAGACGCCCATGTAGGAATCAAAATTCTCCTCCAGCGTTCCCCCCGGCGTGCCGCCGACGACCGAGAAGTCGAGCGCGAGCACGAGATACTTGTTCGCGTTCTCCGTCGGGTTCTCGCCGATGTCGAGGCCGCCAAAGAGCTTCTTGAAATTCGCCTTCTCGTTGACGTCGTAGTAGCAGCGCAGCGTCTCGACGAAGAGGGACTTGCCCATGCGCCGGGGCCGCACGAAGAAGACGAACCGGTCGCGCTCTTCCATTTTGCGAATGTAGGCCGTCTTGTCGACGTAGTAGTAGCCCTCCTCGCGGATGGTCTTGAAGTCCTTGAGACCGTAGGGGATTTTGAATGTCTTCGCCATATCCGCCATTCTACCATTCCCCGATGTTCCACGTCAACGGCAACCACAACGAGCACAAAGTTCATCCGGGATCAGACGGACTATTCGTCGAGGGCGTTCTTGTAGACGACGCGCTTGACCTTCTGGATCGACGTGCGAACGAGCGGATCCGGCACGACGGAAATCTTGCGCACACGTTTGTAATCTGCCAACTCCGCGCACCGCGCGTGGACGTGTTTCTGCGCCAACGCCGCGATTTCGTCCCACGCGAATTCCTTTCCGGGATGCTGTTCCTTGAGCCAGTCGACGTTCGGGTGGACGATGCACCCAACCTTCTCCCCCGGGACGCCGCCTACCGTATAGCCAATGACGATGCAGTCGGCCACGAAGGGATCCGCGCCAATCCAGTTCTCGACTTCCTCCGGATAGATGTTCTTCCCCTCGCGGTTGACGATCAACGCTTTCTTGCGGCCACGAATCGTGATCAGCCCGTCGTCCGCGATCGACGCCAAATCGCCCGTCTTGAGCCAGCCGCCCGCATCGAACGCCTCCGCCGTCGCCGCGTCGTTGTGCCAGTAGCCCTTCATTGTAATCGGCCCACGTACCTGCAACTCGCCGACGCCCTGTTCATTCGGATCGGCCAGCCGCACGTCGATGTTCGAGATTTTCTGTCCGATTGTCCCAATCCGCGCACACTTCGGGCCGGCGATCGACACCACGGGCGAGCACTCCGTCAGACCATACCCCTCCAGCATGACGATACCGAGGGACGCAAACCCTTTCAGCACGTGGTGCGGACACGGAGCGCCGCCAACGATGATGAACCGTACACGACCGCCGAGACTCTTCTTCACCGCGTTCAGCACCAAGCCCTTCAAGCCGATTTTCATCAAGAACCGGGCCTTGCGCGAACTCTTCAACTTCGCATCGATGCGGTCATAGATCTTCTCCGCCAACAACGGCACACTCATGAGCACCGACGGTTCGAGCAGCCGTACGTCCTCGCCAATCGTGTAGAGCGACCGCACGAAACGCATACTCGCGCCGAGCAGAACCGGCACGACGAGATTCGCGCAGAACGAGAACGCATGGAAGAGCGGCAGTACGACGAGGAACGAATCGTCCGCCGTGATTTTCTCGCCGAACACGTCCAACGCACCCGTAGCATCCGCCACGAAATTCCCCTGCGTAAGCATCGCGCCCTTGGGCTTGCCCGTCGTACCCGACGTGTAGATGACCGACGCGACATCCTCGTCGCGGGCGACGTTCGCCGCATACCAGCTCGCCGCGCCCGCCGCAAGGGCTGTCCGCCCCTCGACCTGCAACGTGGCGTAGTCGTAGACCGGCACGGTTCCGATGGGCGGATAGTCCGCCTGTCCGCCGTCGACAATCACAACCGCCCGCACGTGCGGCAAGTCGGGGACGATCGCCCGCATCATCGTCAGATGCGCCTTGTCGACCGTCACCACGACGGCTTCCGAATCCCGGAGGATGTAGGCCACTTCCTCGTCATGGAGCTTCGGATCGAGCGGCACCACGCTCACGCCCGCGCCGCTGCAGGCCAGATAGATTTCCACCCAGTCCGGCCCGTTCGGCAGGATCTGGGCGACATTTTCGACGCGCGGTTTCAGCCCGAACTTCGTGCCATACGCCTGGGCCGTCTCGACGACGGACGCGCGGAATTCCGCATACGTCCGCACCAGCCATTCCTTGGCGCGACAAAAACGGAACGCCTCGGCCGTCGGCGTCTCCTGCGCAAATTTTTCCAAATAGGAGCGGATAGTCATCAACAATTCTCCTTCTTCTGTCGGTTAAGATATCAAAACAACTGTCATCCTTCAAGGATACCAGCGCAACGGATCGCGCAACCGCGTCCAAAACGAATCGGTGGCGCGCGCCACGAGCACCCGCGCGTCCAACGCCCGGCACGCGGCCGTCAGTTCCGCAGGTTCGAGCGCGAGCGCCGCCGTCGACAGACCGTCGGCCAACGCGGCCGACGACGGATGCCACGACCACGTCTGCCGCCACTGCGCCGCCGCGCCGCGCCGCCGCACGTCCACCACGTGCTGCCCTTGAATCTCGAAGCCGCTGCCCGACAACGCGGCGCCCTGCGTTAGATGGACAACCGTGTCGATTTTCGTCTGCGCCTTCCACACGCCCCCCACGCCGAGCGGCCACCCTTCGCCCGGTTCGCGCCGATCGCCCCACGCGAGGAGCGTCGACGTGCCGGCGTCGAGCAGACACGAACCAATCTCAAATTGTTCGGACTGCAAAATCTTCGCGCAGACGTCGAGCGCGAATCCTTTGCCAATGCCACCGAAGTCGAGTTCCAACGGCGTGTCGCGCCCCTGCGCGTCCGGTTCCACCGCCACGCGGCGATTCGCCACGTCCAGCACGAGCCGCTGCATCCCGCCTCGCGCAAAAGCGTCCGCCTTTTCGTCTTCGGACAACGCCGCCCACGTGACGCCGCGTGTGCGCAGACGATCCATGATCGGACCGACGGTAGGATCGAACGCGCCGCCCGTCGCCGCGCAGAGGCGCGTGGCGAGCGTCAGCACGTCCATCGTCTCCGCCGCCACCGTCGCCACCTGGCCCGGCTTCAACGCGCGAATGACCGCCACGTCGCTCGAATCGTTGAAACGGCTCAACAACAGTTCCACTGCGTCGAGACGGTCGAACACGGCTGCCGCCGCCGCCCCGCAGAGCGCTTCGTCTTCTTTCAAACCAAAGGACACCGAAAACTCGGTGTCCATGGCTTTGTGGCTGAATGTCTTCACAGCCTGATTGTTTTACTTTGCGTCCGATGCGTTCGGGCGCGTCCGGCGTCGGCAACAGCCACAGAGCGCCGCGCTCAGAACGACGAAGCAGACGGACACGCACCGATGGCTCCACAACAAAATCTCCTGCCCGTGCGAGCCGAAGACGGTCATCATCGGCATCACGGACGTGAAGACGACACCGGCGGCGAAGACCGTCCAGAACGCCCAGAGGACGCCCATCTGCCACGTCGCCGTCCGTTCCGCCGTGCGGAAGCCAAGCATCAACAGCGCACATGCCGCGAACACGCCGCCCGCCACCATGTGAAGGACGAGCGCCCAACCGGCCATGCCGCCAATCCACCAGCCCGCAAGTCCGGAAACCAACTGGTAGGCGAGACTGCAGACGAACCCGAGATCGACGAGCCACTTGAACGCGCCCCAGAGAAATTCCGTCGTTGCATCCGACAGCCACTGGCTTGCCTTGACGAGCGCCACGGCCACGGCCGCCGCCGCGAAGAGGCACATCAGACCGAAGACCGTCCACAGGAAGACCTTAAGCAATGGACGCAGCGCGAACGTCGAACCGAGCACCGTGTGGTAGACAAGACTCACGCCGAGAAATTCGGCTTGTCCGACCGCCGCCACATCGGCATCGGCCATCGGGCCGGCGGGAACGATCTGTCCGAAGAAGAAGTCCGAATCCGTCGTATGGCAGTCCGCGCACTTGACGGGCGCGGCGCCCCGCGCCTGACGAGCGGGCCGTACGTCGTGGCCGAACGGCCAGGACACGGGCGCGGCCTCCGCCGAAACCGCCGCCACCAGATTCGTGCCGTCCAACGTCCAACGACGACCGTGGCCGACGTAGGCGAACGACCGGTCTGCCTCCGCCGTCTTCAATTCAGCCAGCGCGGCGGCGACGACCGCCCGCGAAAACGCATTCGTCGTGGCGAACGCCTTCAAATCCTTCACTGTCTCCGGCGTCAACGGCTGAACCGTGCCGTCCGCCGCAATCTCACAGAAGAAACTCGGCCACGCCATCCGTCGTGCCTCGACCTTGCCGGCGGCGTTCTTCACGAACACGGGTTCCACGATGTTCGGCGTATCCGTCGCCCACTGGGCACGACCGTAGACGCCAATGCGATTGGCGCGGGCCGTGCGAACCTGCGCGCGCGCACCGCCCGCCGTCACGCCCGCGTGGCAGACCGTGCAGGAGAGCTTCTGGAAGTGGACGAGCGGAATGCCCGCGTGAACCGGCTTCGGCCCCGCGCCCTTCGCGTCCACGTGGCAGGACGCGCACGTCTTCGTGGACACGCGATGATCCATGCCGTTCTGATGGCAGTCCACACACGCCATGCCACGCTGGAGATGGACGTCGCCGACAATTGCGTGGCTCGGCATGTCCTTCTGCGACACGGCGTGACAAGCGAGACAGTTCGCGTTCTGCGGCCGTCCCACGCGGAAGAGACAGCGGTTCTTCTTGTCGAACTGCGCCCGGTCGTACGTCGTGTTCTCCGGAACGCGGAACAAATGGTCGTCCGGATTCTCCGGCTGGAACGCGGCATCCCACGTGGCGTCCATTCGCTCGTTCATGCCCTCCACGAGGCCAATGCCCGCTGCCGCCGTGGCCGCGCCCTGCCAGTTTTCGCGCATCACCTGACGCGCCCATTCGCTGACGTCGTAGCCGCCCTGCTGGTGACAGGCCAGACAGTTGGCGCCGAGTCCGCCCGTCACGAACCAGCGCTGGCGATCGCCCGCCACTTCATCCATCGCGCGCGGATCGTTGCCGATACCGCCACCGGGGAAATGGCGGCCGAACGTCTTCGTCCATTGCCAGCACGACAGGCCGAGGTCGCGCGGCGCGTAGGCGCCGTCCTGTCCGTGCAGCGACAGCGGAATCGCCGTACCCGTCTTCTCGTCGGCGAGAAACCACGGTTCGCCCGCGACGGTGGCCGGCGCGTCGTTCGTGTCCAGCCCCGTCCGGAAATGCGAACCGCCCCGCAACGCGGGCACGTCGTGGCACTGGCCGCACGTCTGTTCCTGGGAAATCGGCTTCGGCAGACGGCCGAACGGCGACACCTTGTCGCCTTCCGCATCGAGCGGCGCGAGCCGGTGCATCGGCACCGTGCGCCCGCCGTTCCAGTGGGAATGCCCGTCGGCCCGCAACCCCAAGGCGGCCAACGCCGCCACAGCGGAAATGATCAAGAAGTTCGGCTTCATGACGTATGTTTCCTTCCTCTTCGCTTGCAAAAATTCTAGTCGGCCGTACCGGCGTTCGTGCCGGCGCCCTGGTCGTCCTGCGTCGCCAACGAGAAGTTCCAGACGTCCGCCGTCCGACAGGCGTCGATCACGCCCATGAGCTTTTCGTAGGGGACGGCCTTGTCGGCGCGGATGACGACGGGCTGGCCCGGATAGACCTTGGCGATACGCGTCAAGCGATCCGTGACGTCCTTCAACGTCAGTTTCTGTCCGTTGACCGAGACATCGCCCGTACCGTTCAAGTTCAAAATGATTTCGCCCGGCATCCGGCCGGGGACTGTGGCGGACTTCGCCGTCGGGAGGGCGATGGACACTTCCGTCTCCCACTGCGAAAAGACGCTCGACGTCACGAAGAAGCAGAGCAGCAGGAAGATGACATCCATCACGGACGTCATCTGCAATCCCGGTGCGGAACTTTTGCGATTCCGTTTGAAGTTCATGCGAACACCTGCGCGAGCGCCACCGCCAGCGTTTCAAGATGCGCGATCCGCTTGGCCGTCCGCCGCCGCAGAATCGCGTGGAAGAAGAGACAGGGAATGGCAATCACAAGACCGAACACCGTCGTGATGATGGCCTGCGACACGCCCTGCGCCAGCACGACCGGTCGCGCGTTCGCCGCCAGATCGTTGGCAATCCCGCCGAACGCCTGGAACATGCCAAGCACGGTACCGAGCAACCCCACGAGCGGCGCGATCGCGGCCAAGTCCGCCAACCAGTCCACCGACGCCTGCAACCGTTCGGACACGTGGGTCCCCGCCGTCTCGATCGCCGGCGCCACGTCGACCCGCGAACCCGCCGGCGCGGCACGGACGGCGTCGAGCGCCGCCAACACGAGGCCGGAGAACGCGCAGGGGCGCCATTCGCACAACCGACGCACCTCGCGCTGATCGCCCGTCTGCAGGCGCGTGAACACGTCATTGACGAACGTGCGCGGCGCAAGCGCGTTGCGCCGCTGGGCCAGCAGAAGATACAGCACCAACGCCAAGGCCAGGACGGACAGTCCCGCCAACACCCACATCAACGGCCCGCCGTACGTCCACGCCTGAGCCAACGTGATTCCCGTTTCGTTCATCCCAACAACTCCTTCATGTGTGATTCAAAATCGTTCTGACGCGCCGCCACCGACGTTTCGAGTTCGCGAATCCGCGTATCGTAGAAATGCCAATCCAGCCCCGCCGTCGTCCCCGCATGGGACTTGGCCGCCACAGCCGCGTCCGGATCTTCGGACGACAACGCCTCCAGATTATCGCGCACCTGGTGGTAGGCTTCGCGCCACGGGACGCCCGCCGCCACTTTCCGCAACGCGACGTCCGTTGCGAACACGCCGGGGATGAAGCCACCCCGCAACGCGGCTTCGTCGATCGACATTCCCTTGACGACTTTCTCCAAGATGCGCAGCGTCGTGCGCGTGATTGCCAGCCCCTTCATGTAGAGGCCTTTGCAATCCTGCAAATCGCGGTTGTAGCCACCCGGCATCGCGTGGAGAAGCGAGAGGGCCGCCGTGGCGAACCCCAGCACCTGCGCCGTCTTCGAGCGCACGAGTTCCAACACGTCCGGATTGTACTTCTGCGGCATGATCGAACTGCCCGTGCAGTAGGCGCGGGGCAGTTTGAAGTAGGCGAACTCCGGCATCGAGAACAGAATCATGTCCTCCGCAAGACGCGACAAAACGGCCATCAGCTGAGCCAATGCAGACAGCAGCGCCGCCTCGTCCTCACCCCGCGCCATCGACGCGCCGAAGACGTTGTGGAGCGGTCGGGCGAACCCCAGCAAGTCGCTCGTCCGCTGCCGGTCGAGCGGCAACGGAACGCCATAGCCCGCCGCGCTGCCCAACGGACAGAGATCGTTCAGCTTGTAGGCGGCTTCGAGATTGAACACCTGATCGAGCACCATCTCGGCGTGGCCGGACGCCCAGACGCCCACGGAACTCGGCATCGCCGGCTGCAGATGCGTCCGCCCCACGAGCGGCACGCGATCGTGCGCCCGGCCGAACGCCACGAGCGCGGCGGCCAGCGCGGCGACTTCCCGTTCCACCCCGAACAACTGGTCTTTGATATGAAGGCGCACGTCGACGGCCACCTGGTCGTTGCGACTGCGCCCCGTGTGGATCTTCTTGCCCAAATCGCCCAGCACGTCCGTCAGGCGCGTTTCCACGGCCATGTGCACGTCCTGATCCTGCTCGCGAATCGTGAACGCCGCGTCCGCCACCACGTCCGCCAGCGCCTTGCGCACACGCGCGGCCTCGTCCTTCGTCACGACGGGCGGATCGACCGGCATCTCCGAGAGCATGGTCACATGGGCCGCCGTACCCAGACAGTCCCAGCGGACAAGATTCATGTCGAGCACGGGATCGTCCCCGACCGTATAGTCGAGCACGTCCGGGTCGACGTCACCGGTTATCGTTTTTTCTGTTTTCATTCAAGATCTTTTCCATCACGTCTTCCGCCTCGTCCAGCAGCGAACGCAACGCGGCGGGTTCGTCCCCGCGCACCACGCCCAGCAGAAACGCGCGGTAGGCCGAAGCAGCTTCGGCCAGACCGTCGCCGCGGCCAATGGCGCAAAAGGGCATCTCCCGCGCTTTCCGCCACGCCGCCGCGCGTACCGTCTCGTCGGCGGACGCCCATTCAGCCGCTTCGCGGAAGGTGCAAGATGTGTGATTTGCACCTATATTTTTATCAAACTCGGGCGGATAAAGCAAGAGACGAGACGTGAAAACCTTTAAATCCCACTCGCTCGCATGGCCGGGCGAAAGGACGGCCCGCGTCAACCGCGCCAACCGTTCGTCCGACACGCGATCCTGCCGAATCGGAATCGTCTCCCCCGTCAACTCGGCCGCCAGCCATGCGCCGTCCCACGGCGTACCGTTCGCCAGTCGCTCCAGCATTCGCTTGAACATCTTCTTCTCGCGCATCCAGCCCACGAGATACCCCGACAACGCGGCGGCCGGGCCTTTCGTCACGCGCAGATGCTGGCAGAGGGCGGGAAAGAACGGCAGACGCGCCGAACTCCAGAGTTCCAGCACGAAGCGCGTATCGTCGTGCGCGTCCAACGTGTCCGTCCGGGATTCCGTCGCCGACGCCACGCGCACCGCGCCCTGCACCACCCAATCGGGCAGCAAACATTCCGTCCCACCGCCGGCGCGATTCCGTTCCAACCATGTGCGAAACCACGCCTTGGCGACTTCAAAACGCAAATCCTCCAAATCCGAAAAGCCGGGCGCGGGCAACCAGATCCGCGTCTGCCGCGTCCGCGCCGTCCAACGCGCAATCACCCGCGTGTCGTTCGTCATGCCGTCCAATGCGTGAATGACGATTGCCGCCGACCGGCGTTTCGGCATCTCCAACTTGTATGTCCGCTCCAGCGAATGGATCGTTCGCGTGGCGAATTGGAGAATCGGCAGACGAAACCCCATCGGGTCGCCCGGCACGTCCGCCGCCACGACGGACACGACGTTGTCGGCCGACGTCGCCACCTTCGGCATTTCGGATGGCCGCCGGCGACGGACCGTCGCGCCTTCCGCCGGCTCGTCCTGCGCCGGCGCAACGGTCGCAAGGATGGCCAACGCGACGGCCAACACGCCTCTTTTCAGCAAAGCGAATCCCCGGCGCATACGGCCTTTCATTCCGCCGCAGGGGCGGCCGCCCTACGTACACAACGGCCGGCGAAACGGCCACGAGACAAACACGCCGCCAAAAGGATCAGGAACGTACCCGGCACCAAGAAGACGCCAAAACGTTCCGTAGCCCGCAGCTCCTCCTCCTCGGCGAGTTCTTTCGCGGCGACTTCGCGGAGGAAACGGTTGTAGATGACGCCAAGCGTTGTCTCGGCCATGCCCGCCGTGGCCAGCGGCACGTAGCGTCCACCCGACACTTCGGCTATCTTCACGAGCGCCCGCTCTTCGAGTTTCGTGCCGACCGCCTTGTTGTCGAACGTCTGGACGCCCGTACCCGACGCATCCGGAATCGTGCTTTCCACCTTGGGATTGCCGATGCCGACAGTGAAAATCGGAACACCGCGCTTCTTCGCAAGTTGCGCCGCCTCGACGGCGCCGCCGCGCAGGTCGCCGCCGTCGGAGATGAGAATCACGGCGTTGTGGTCGTCCGCCGCCGGATCCAGCGCGTCCAACGACGCGCGAACGGCACTACCGAGATCCGTCTCGCCCGCCGGCGCGGATTCCGGCGCCAGCCCTTCCAGCGCACTGCGCAGAAAGGCGTGGTCGGTCGTCAGCGGACACAGCCGCACGCCCGTCCGCCGGAAGGCCACGAGCGCACAACGGTCGCCGTTCAGCGAATCGATCAGATCCGCGACGTCGGCCTTCGCCCGTTCAAGACGGTTGGGCTGGACGTCGGCCGCGAGCATGGAGCGCGAAACGTCGAGCGCAATGACGACGTTCCGCGCGCGCGATTTCATCTTCTCCGTGGAGTGTCCCCACTGGGGACGGGCGGCGGCGAACGCAACGAACAGCAGTCCTGTCAGCAGCAGCACCGCCTGGAGGTTGAAGAGGCGCGGGTGGCGCGGCATCAACCGCGCCTGAAGGCCCGGCGCCACAAGGGCGTTCATCCGCCGTTCCGCACGGGCGCGAAGCCCGATCCAGAAGGCGCCTGCGACGGGCACAAGCGCCACGAGGATCAACATCCAGGGATAGACGAATTTCATGCTACTTCACGATCGTGTACGTGCCGGCCACGTATTCCTTCGCGGCCTCGCCCGGCACCTTGACGGTAGCCGTGGTGTTCGCCGGAATCGTGAACGTCCACGTCCACTTTCCGTCCTTCGCGTAGTTCCACGCGCTCTTGATCGGGCCGTAGGGCGACTTAAACGTCGCGTTCACCTTGCCCATACGCTTGTCGGGCAGCGGCGCGAGCACGATGTGCTTGAAGCCGGGATTGGCAATGTCTTCCTGGATGCCGGCCATCGTACCGTACATCCACGCCAGCACCGCGCCATAGGCGTAGTGGTTGAAGGAGTTCATGCCCACCGGGCCGAAGCCCGTCGCCTTGACGTAGGAGTTCCAGCGTTCCCAAATCGTCGTGGCGCCCTGGTCGACGGAATAGAGCCACGAGGGGTTCTTGTGCTGGAGCAGCAGCGTGTAGGCCATGTCCGGCGCACCGACGTCGTAGGTCAGCGTGTCCATCAGAATGGACGTGCCGAGGAAACCCGTCTGGAGGCAGTCGCCGTGATCCTTGAAGTTCTGAAGGAGCGCCTTCTTCGTCTGCTCGACCGCCTTCGCATCCGCGAGGAGGCCCAACTTGAGCGCGAAGAGCGCGGGCGTCTGCATATCGCGGAAGACCGGGAGGAGCAGCCCGTCCTTGGCCACGAACTCCTTGCGAAGGTAGGCGAGCGCGTCGGCGGACATCTTCTCGTACTTCGCCACGCCATCGGCCTTGCCAAGGGCTTTCGCCATTGTCGTCATCATGCGGGCGTCCCAGAGCCAGTAGCAGCCGCCGAGGTAGTTCCAGTACGTGAGCGCATCGGCTTTCGGGCGACGGCCCTTGCCGTCCGGGTTCGGCTCAAACGCGCCGCCGCCGCACGATTCGAGTTTCTCGTAGCTGAGCCAGTCGGCCCACTGGTAGTTGCCGTTTTCAGGCCCGCTGCGGTACTTCGACTTGTTGAGGTAGGAGACGAATCCGTCCATCGCGTCCCAGTTCTCTTCGAGGATGCGGCGGTCGCCGGACTGCTTCCAGATCGTATAGGGGACGATCACGCCCGCGTCGGCCCAGCCCAAGCGGTGGCCTTCGTTGCCATACTGCGCGTTCGGCGCCACACCGGGGAACGTGCCGTACTTGTCGCGGCTGTCGCGCATGTCGCGCATCCACTTGATGAAGAACGCATAGACGTTGGCGTTGTAGGTGGCGGCCTCCACGAACACCTGCGTATCCGCCGTCCAGCCCAAACGCTCGTTGCGCTGCGGGCAGTCCGTCGACACGGAGAGGTAGTTCGAGTACTGGCCCCACTTGACGTTCGAGATGAGCTGGTTGACGTCCTTGACGCCCGTCTTCAGCGAACCGACCTCGTTCTGCGGGAGGATCGACGTCACGGGGATGGACGCGATCTTCTTGATGACGACCTTGCCCGTAGCCGTGGCCGAGATGTAGCGGTAACCGAAGAACGTGAACGTGGGCTTGTACGTCTCGTCGCCCGTGCCAGCGAACGTGTAGTTCAGCAACGCCCGCGCCGCACGGAGGTTCTGGCGGTAGACCGACCCTTCGGGGCCGTCGTTGCCGCGCTTGCGGGCGCCTTTCGCGTCGTTCAGCATTTCGGCCGGCTTGACCGTGAAGCCCGTGCCGGCGGCGGCCGCGAACGTGAAGCACGGCACGGCGGCCGCGTTCTGCGCGAAGTCGACCACGAGCGTTTCGCCCTTGTCGAGGACGATCTCGTCGCCCGCCTTGTAGGTGCGGACTTTCCGAACCGTGCCGAAGTTGTCCTTGTCGGCGCCGTCGATGCCGTTCCACACGTAGATTTCCTTCGGCGCGAGCGCGAGGTCGCACCGCAGACGGATCTGCGCACCGTTGCACGGCAGCAGTTCGCCCTTGTACTCCGTGTTGACTTCGGAGGCCTTGAACGGCGCGTCGACCTTGCCCGTCTTCATCCAGCACGTCTTCACGCGCGCGTCGTAGTCCTCGCCGTCGAAGATGGCGGCACGGACGACAGGGCCCGTCGTGGCGGACATCCAAGACGTGTCCGTGCCGACGCGCTTCTCCGTGCCATCCGCATAGCGGAGGATCAACTGGGCGCGGAACGCGGATTTCCGGCCGATGAAGTTCACGATTTTGTCGCGCCACCAGCCGGCGGAGACCTGGGCCGCGAACACGTTGGCGTCCGCCGCGCCCGTCTTCATCAAGTGGGTGACGTCATACGTGAAGGAGTACTTCGTCTTCAGGTTGTGCGTAAAGCCGGGCTTGAGGAAGTCGCCCACAAGCTTGCCCTGCGCGGCCTTGCAGCCCTTGCGCGTGACGGGTTCGCCGTTCACGTAGGCCTCAAACGCGCCGAGGCCCGCAACCGTCCAGTACGCCTCCTTCACCGCGCCGCCGTTGGCAATCGTCTTGACGAAACAAGCCGTGCCGTCCTCGGCCTCCTGCTTGCCGCCCGCTTTGGCGTTGTCGCGGACAATTGCGTCCGCCGCGGAAATCCACACAGAACCCTTCCAGTCGTCCTTCTTGAAGAGGCCTGTCTCGAAAAAGCCCTTCGCGGGCTTCAGCCAGACGCCGTTCTCGTCCTTGACAGCGACCGTCCACGTGTACTTCGTGGCGCTCTTCAGTTCAGGGCCGGCATAGCGCACGTCGACGGACTTGCCGCAGACAACTTCGCCGGAATCCCAGACTTCCTTCGCGCCGCGCACGCCTTCCAATACTTTCAGGCGGTAGGCGGACTGCGCCGCGCCTTCGCGCGTCGAACACATCCGCCAACTGAATGACGGCCGGGCGCCGACATTCGCCGTCGCCACCATCTGGTCGGTCATCAGACCGACGGTCTTCGCTCCCGCCTTCGCGTCCTTGCCCGCACAGGCTTCGCCTGACGTGCACCCGACGACGAAAGCCCCCAAGGCCAGCGCCAAGGCCGGCATCAGCATTTTATTCATCGTGTTGACACTCCTTTTTCAAGACAACGCATTCATTCTATCATATTTCGCAGTCTGCGACAGAAGTCACAAGGAATAAATACGGCAACGACAATTGGACTGACAACCCCACAACAATTCCCCATGCCATAATCCTTCCTAACTATTCCCCGCGCCGAGTACTTGCTTCATTCGTTCCCCCATCAGCCGCGCCAAACGGACGGGGACGGCATTCCCGATCTGCCGCAGGGCTTCGCCCCATGAGCCGCAAATGCGATAACCTTCCGGGAACGTCTGGATGACCTTTGCCTCATGAACGGTCATGTAACGCAACGAGCCATCGGGAAAACGAATCATGTTCTCGCCGCCGGGAACGCCATGCGCCCCCGCCTTGATGGTCTTGCTGGGCTTATTGTAGTCGCTGCCCGTATGTCCTGGATATTCGCGCGCCCCGCCCATGAAGACATGGTCTTCGGGACCTTTCCCAGTTCGTGGATCCGGCAGACTTCCAATGACATCCGCAATCGTCGTCCATCCGACCCTCTTTGAAGGCCATTCCCATTTCCGTTCAAGGTCTCGCCGAATTCCGACAATGAACACACGTTCCCGATTTTGAGGAACGCCGTAGTCGACGGCATTCAACAAACGGTACTGCACGTCGTACTTCAGACCGCCATACGACGCAAAATCAATCCTGCGCAACGCGACGAGATGATCTTTCCAGTTCCCGCCGACAGGTGGCGTAATTATACCACACACATCGACGGCGCACAACGACATGACCGTGTTCAAGCCAGTGGGTGTGGGATGGGGCGGGCGAACACGGCCGCGCCGACGAGCGCGGTGAATGGCGCCACGAGCACAAGCCCGAAACTGCCGACGAGCGTCTTGACGAGTTCCGCGCTCACGAGGGTCGAGTTGAGGAAGTCGATCGGATGCGTCCCCTGCGCGGCAAAAACCATCAACAGCGTTAAATAGCCGCCCGAATAGGCGAGCAGCAGCGTCGTCGTCATCGTGCCGACAACGGCGCGGCCCATGCGCAGACCCGACCGCAGGAGCGGCCCGAATCCGAGCGACGGGTTGTGGTAGGCAACTTCGCCAATGCCCGCCGCGATGTCCATTGCAAGATCCATGACCGCGCCCGACGAGGCGAGCACGATGGCGCCGATGAAAATGTCCTGCAAGTCGAGCGCCGAATAGCCGGAATAGACAAGTTGCTGGGCATACGGCATCGTGGCGCCGTTCACATGCATCACACGCCCGAAGACGTGTGCCAGCACGAGCGACGCGGCCACGCCAAGCATCGCCCCGGCAAACGCGACAGCCCCCTTCCGCGTCCACCCCGCCACAAGATACATGATGACGGCCGTCAGCAACGCCACCGTGGTGAACGCGACGGTCGACGCATGATGCCCGGACAACACAAGCGGGATGAGCAATTTCCAGACGGCCAGGCAACTGAACACAAAACTGAACAGCGCTTTCAGTCCCGTCCACCCGCCGAACGCACAGAGAAACGCGCAGAACGCACCGAACAGCCCGAGCCCCCATTCCATGCGCCAATGGTCGCGCACGGTCAAAACATCGCCGGGCTTCGCCGCGTCGGGTACGATCACAAGCGCCGTGTCGCCCGGTCTGAAGCGCTTGTCGAGATCCATCTGCGCGCGCAATTCATTCTCGGCGGCAAAGACACGTCCGTCGGGCAATCGCACTTTCACGTGTTCCGTGCCGAACTCGACCAGGCCATGCGTCTGCAACGCGGAATCGTCGACTTCCAACACCTCCGCGCAACGGGCGGACAGGCCGTCGTGCACGAGCGGACGCGGGCCCGGCATGAACCACAGCCCCAGACACGTGACCACTAGCACGAGAATGGGCAGGAAGCGTTTCATCTCACTTCCCGTCGTAGAGCGCTTTGATCTTCCGGGCGATGTCCGTGTTTTCCATGTAGCCGACGAACCGCTCCGCGCCACAGCCCTTGGCGGACGTCAACACGGGCAAAGCGGTGTGGTGCGCGGAACTCCAGCCGATGCCGCTCTTGTGCGAGACGATCAGGCGGCAGACGCCTCCCAGCAGGTAGCGCTTCTCGCCGTCGTACTTCGTGTTCTCCTCGACCTTCGCCTTGTGGAAGGCAACATCGTGGTCGTAGGCGCGGCGAATCTCGTCGAGTTCCGACGCCGTGAGCAGCATGGGCTCTTTTGCGGACGCGACCTTCGCCGCCGCCGCGTCGGCCGGCGGAAATTTCAGGCCGAACGCCTGCGTGATGAGCGGCTTCACGTCGTCGAATTGCGTGGGATTGAGTTTTCGCACCGTTGAATCGAACACGCCGACGCTCATTGTCTGCCCCGCGAGACGTTCCATGTAGAGCGCATAGCCCGTACCGGAGAATCCCATGGAGAGTCCGCCCGTTTCGTGGTCGCCCGTGACGACAACCAACGTCTCATCCGGATGCTTCTGCTGGAAATCCAACGCCACCTGAACGGCCGAATCCAGCGCAAGCACGTCGCGCAAGTTCGTCGCCGCGTCGTTCGCATGACCCGCCCAGTCGATGCGGCCACCCTCGACCATCATGAAAAAGCCCGCGTCGCCGTCCAGCACTTCAATCGCCTTGGACGTGAGTTCGGCGAGGGTGGGCTGGTTCGTCTCCGGCGTGACGTCGATCGTGTAGTCAAGCGGACCGTTCACGAACTTCGTAAGGATTTTGCCACAGCCGGGCTTGAGCGCCAAAAACGCCGCGCGGGTCGTGACGATTTGGTAGCCCTTCTTTTCGCAGTAGGCGTAGGCGTCACCGCACGTCGCGTATTGCGCGTGGGTGCGCGACGCTTTGTCGGACACGCCCAGACCGCCGCCGGCAAAAAAGTCGAACCCCGAATCGGCGAGTTCGAGGGCAATGCCATACGTATCGCCGCGATTCGTACGGTGGGCGTAGAAGCCACCGGGCGTCGCATGGGTGACGGTAACGCTCGTAACGATGCCGACCTTCCGTCCCTGCGCCTTGGCCACTTCGGCGCACGACACGGCGCGTGCGCCCGTGGCGTCCACGCCGAGGCGGCCGTTCTGCGTTTTGACGCCACAGGCGATGGCCGTGGCGGCGGCGGCGGAATCCGTGACGAGCGAATTGGCCGAACACGTGCGGGTCACGGCCTGATAGGGCAGCGTATCCATCGCCAGCGGGCCGCGCCCCACCTTGCGCGAGAACTCGTCGGCAATCATGCGCTGCGGCGTGGACATTCCGTCCCCGATAAACAAGATGAGATACTTCGGCGCCCGCGCGAAAGCCGATGCCGCCAAGACGAAACAACAACAGAACAGGATACGACGTAAGTTCATAAGACCGTGTATCATACCACGCTCCCGTTGAAAACGCAAACGGGCACGCGGAGGCGCACCCGTTCGCAGGATGGAATATCCGATGCCGTTCGATCAGAAGGAGGCGGCGAGCGTGACGCCCCAGAGGACGTGCCAGCTGGTGTCCTTCTTGTGGCCGCCCGACGCGAGCGGTTCGTACGAACGCGAGTAGTCGCGGATCTTCGAGTCGAAGAGGAAGTCCACGTACGCCACGTACGGACTGAGCGTCAGCCAATCGGTGATGTGCCAATCAATCGTCGCGGTGAACTGCGTGTCCATCAGACCCGCGTGATCGAGCGCACGTTCGTCGTCTTCCAGCGTCCCGCCGAGGTAGGCGCGGACACGCGGCGCGTTGCCGAAACCCTGCGCGACGGCGAGGGTCAGCGCGACTTCCGGATCGTCGTCCTCGTTGGCCCCGCCGATGAGCGCGAACTCGTGGGCGAGTTCAAGGTTGAGGTAGGTACCATTGTCGCGCACGATGTCACGCTCGTAGCTGAACGTCGGGACGATCAGCAAGTCCGGCAACGCGAAGTAGGCCGAGACGAATTGCGTGTCCGGATTGCCGTTCACGCCGTCCGTCTTGCACTTGGCACGACGCGGATGGTATTCGTAGACGTAGCCCGCGCCGAGTTCGACGGACGTCGGCAGGAAATCGAACTCCTCCTTGTCGAACGTGTAGGCGAGGCTCGCGCCCGCGTCGAGTTCCCAGTACTGCCAGCGACGGTTACCGATGCCAAGCTTGCGGCTGTAGTGCGTCGTATCCATCACGAACGCGCAGTCGAACGTCAGCAGATCGAAGAACGTAATCGCGCCGGCTGGCGTGACAATCGGAGCGCGCGTGTCCATCAAGCCGTAGGACACGTGGTGGGATTCATAGGCCACGGAGAATTCAGTGGAGACAATGGGCGTTTCCTCTTCCGTGACTTCGGCTTCCGGTTTCGCCGCCGGTTCGTCGGCCGCCCACGCGCCGGCCACGCCGGCCGCACAGAGAAGCGCGAGATAGTGTTTGGACTTCATTGTATTTCTCTTTCCTTGTTTGTTTAAAATCTGTTTTCGTTGTTCATTTCTTCGTGTGCGCATTCGCGCACGTCCCGCCGCCGGAACAGCCCTTGCAGCCACATCCGCATCCGCCACCTTTCTTCTTCAGGTTGTGGCGGACGGCAAGCGCCGCGAGGACGACGACAATTCCGATGACGACAATCGACGCGGGGTTCATCTTACTTGTTCCGATTGGGGCGGAAGATGAGCCAGAGGACGACAAGATCCACGGCAACCGCCACGGCCGCGCCGAGGCCGAACGCGCCGCCCATGCAAACGATGCCGAGCTGGTAGGCGTTCAACGCGAGAATGTAGCCCACGGACAACTGGAACGCCATCGCGAACCAGCCCCACTTCTGCGAACCAAGTTCCTTGAACGTATTCACAATCGCCACGGCGCACGGCGGGATGAAGAGGTTGAACAGAAGGAACGACAACGCGGACGCGCGGAAGTACTGCGGGTCAAAACTCTTGAAGAGCGCCAGAACTTTCGCGGCCGCCGAACCGTCGCCGCCAGCGACCATCGCGAGCGTGGCCGTGGCCTGTTCCTTCGCGATTTCGGCCGAAATCGTCGCGGCCGCGCCCTGCCACGTGCCGAAGCCGAGCGGCGCGAAGAACCAAGCGAACCAACTGCCGACATCATGGAGAATGGACTGGTCAAGGTTGTCGCCCACCACGTTGAACTTCCAGTCGAAAACCATCATGAACGTGAGCACCACGCAGGCCGGGAAGATGATCATGCCGGCTTTCCACGCATAGGCCTTCACGCGCTCCCACGTGTGGATGACGATGCCGCTGAACGTTGGCAGATGGTAGGCGGGCAGTTCCATCACGAACGGCGCCGCATCGCCCGCAAACATCTTCGTCTTTTTCAACGCAATGCCGCCGAGGACGATAATCGCAATGCCCATGAGATCCATGGCCGCCGCAACCCACCACCATTCACGGAAGAAGACGGCGGTGAACATCGTGATGATCACGGTCTTGGCACCACACGGCATGAACGTGGCAAGAATGATCGTCATGCGCTGATCGCGCTTGTTCTCGATCGTCCGCGCCGCCATGACGGCCGGAACGCCACACCCCTTGCCCACGAGCATCGGGATGAAGCTCTTGCCGCTGAGGCCGAACCCGCGGAAGAGACGATCCATGATGAACGCAACACGTGCCATGTAGCCGCAGTCCTCAAGGAACGCGAGGAACAGGAACACGATGGCAATCACCGGAACGAAGCCCAGCACCGTACAGACGCCGCCGACAATCCCGTCGTTGATCAGCGCGTAGGCCAGCGATCCCTTCGTCAAGCCACACGCCGTGCAGAACTCGCCCATGAGCGCGGCCACACCCGGAATCCAAATGCCGAAACCATCCGAGGGATCGGGTTTCGCAACGTCCGCAGACGCCTTGTACATCGCGTAGTCGCACGTCCATTTGAGTTCGGGGTCGTCTTCCTCTTCTTCCGAGACGGACAACTTGCCGTCCGGCGCGACGGCGAACGTGCCGTGGCGGATCTCGCCCGTTTCCTCGTCTTCAAGCCACGCTTCGGCTTTGACGGTCTTGGCGAGGTTTTCATCGAGTACCTCAAATTCGACCGGCTCGAATGTTTCACCCGCCTTTTCAGGTTTGAACGCCTGTTTGGCCTTTTCGTTGAATGCGTCGAGATCCTTGTCGTACGCACCCTCACCCTTCTTTTCGTCGTAGGCGACCTTGTAGGCGGACTGCCAGTTCTTGACGTTCACGCCGTGCGGCTCGAACGCGCCGGAGGCCGTCTCGAAATCCATGCCCTCGTACCACGGCTTGTCGGCATCCTTGACGTCCGGTGCGCTCTTGTACGTGTGCTGGCTGTAGGGGAGGAACCAACCGTCGTCCAAGAACCCGTCGTTCGCCCAGTCCGTCAACACCTTGCCGGGGCCGCCGTCGGACACCGCCAGCCAATACATGGCGCAGAGCGCGACGAGGAAAACAGGAATGGCAAGAATGCGGTTCGTGACGATGCGGTCGATCTTGTCCGACCAGCTCGTGCGCTTCGCGCGGCTTTCATTTTTGACGACACACGCTTTCACGATGCGTTGGATGAACTCGTAGCGCTGCGACGTGATGATCGCCTCGGCATCGTCATCCATCTCCTTCTCGCAGTCGCGGATGTGCCCCTCCACGTGATCGAGCACATCTTTTGAAATGTTCAGTTTACTGATCGCGTCCGCATCACGCTCGAACACCTTGATCGACGCCCAGCGAAGGGATGCGGCGGGCACCTGTCCCTGCAACGACTCCTCGATGTGCGCCAATGCGTGTTCGACGGAACCGGTGAAGACGTGGGGCGGCTCGCCCGACTTACCCTCCTGCGCATACGTCAACGCGAGTTCAGCCGCTTCGCGACAGCCCGTGCCCTTCTGGGCGCTGATGCCGACGACCTTGCAGTTGAGGCTCTTCGCGAGTTTGCCGAAATCGATCTTGTCACCGTTCTTCTCAACGAGGTCCATCATGTTGATGGCCACCACCATCGGGACGCCGATTTCGGCCAGCTGCGTCGTTAGATAGAGGTTGCGTTCGATGTTCACGCCGTCGACGATATTGAGAATCGCCGCCGGCTTTTCGTTCACGAGGAAGTTGCGCGAAACCTTTTCCTCCAGCGAATACGGCGACAGGGAGTAGATGCCCGGCAAGTCCTGCACAACCACGTCCTTATGGCCCTTCAGCCCGCCGTTCTTTTCCTCGACCGTCACGCCCGGCCAGTTGCCGACGTACTGGTTCGACCCCGTCAGCTCGTTGAAGAGCGTCGTCTTGCCGCAGTTGGGGTTGCCTGCGAGCGCAATGATCGTTGCCATTTTTCTCCTTTGTCCTCTCTGTGCCGCGTCCGTCCGCCGTGAACCCGTTCCTCTCCGCACGTGTTCACCAAGTCTAACTAGACATGGCTAACTTTACCCGCAAAAAAAATTCATTTGACCTCGATGGTCGCCGCCTCGTCCTTACGGATGGACAGCTCGTAGCCGCGCACCGACAATTCGATGGGATCGCCAATCGGCGCCACCTTCCGCACGAACACTTCCGTGCCCTTCGTCAACCCCATGTCCATAATGCGCCGGCGGACGGCGCCTTCGCCATGGAGTTTCACGACAACCGCCGTGCCGCCCACTTCAACGTCTTTCAGTGTTTTCATAACCTTGCTGCCCTTGCCCCCGGCGAACACGGCCGCGCGTACACGCCGCCGCATCCGCCGACGTGTGTTCTAAACGAGGATGCGACGCGCCAGATCGCGGTTCACCGCCACGCGCGTGTTGTGGATGCCAATAATCAAACTGCCGGCGGCTTCCGCGACAACCGTCACTTCCGCGCCTTCAACGAACCCCATGTCGCCCAAATGGCGGCGAATAGATTCCTTGCCCCCCACCGTTTTGATGAGGTGGCTACTACCGATTTCCATCATTGATAGAGGCATTTTCGTGTCATCCTTTACTTTGCCTGATGTCAGACGCCGAAAAGTTTACCAAAACCAACATTCGCCCGCAAGAGGGAATTGTTAATTTTGGTAAACATTGTAAACGGCGTCAACGCGGCATCCGACGCGCCTACTCGATTTCGACGTAGGCGAACGAATTGGGCTGCATCTTCACCGAGGCCGTGCCGTCCGCGTTGAGGATGAGCGGCGTCTCCG
>CAYZYQ010000051.1:0-20385 GCA_964482645.1 uncultured Lentisphaeraceae bacterium
CGCGTCCGTAATGTCCGCCGCCGCCACCTCCACGTAGTACGTCCCCGGCTCGGTGAACGCGCAGTCCAGCGAGAAGCCGGCCGCGGACAGCGTGTTTGTCACGGTCGATCCGACGTAGGCCTTCTTCCCGTTCGCGTCGAGCTTCAGGAACGCCAGCGCCACGCGGGCGCCCGTCATGCCCGTCACGGACACTCTCTGGATGGCGTTGCCGCCCACGCCGTCGAGGCGGAAGACGTCCCGCGCGTCGGCGTGCGAAAGCATTCCCGACGCCGTGCCGCCGTTCGCGGCGAACGCCGTCGCGCCGTCGCCGGGATAGTCGTTCGCCGACTCCTCCGGCTGTCCGTCCGCGATCTTCAGCATCTCGTCGAAGCGCTTGACAATGTCGTCCCACTTCGCGCGGGCGTCGGCCATCGGACTCACGGCCGCGAAGCGCGTCAGCCGCGCCGCCACCGTGCCGTCCTTGCGGAGCATCACGAAAATCGGCACGCCCGTGCGGAAATCGCTGCTGTCGAGCGGGCTGTGCAGCAGTCCGCCCTTCGCCACGAGCGCGCGGTTGCGCTCAAGGACCGCGAGGGCGTCTTCGTCGGACACGCCCTTGCGCGTCAGGTAGCCCAGACCGCTGCGAAGGGTCGAGTTCGTCAGCGCGGCGTCGGCGCCGGACTGCGGATACTCCCTCGGACGCCCCAGCGTCGTCGCATAGGCCGCGCGGGAGAGAAGCGTAGGACTCGCCGTCCTGACGCTGTTCGTCGTGAAGCGCGGCACGTCGACCGTCACGAGCGCCACGTTGTGCGCGGCGGCCCAGGCGCGGAACCGGTTTTCGCCCGCGTCGTCCGCGACGGAGAGGAAGTTCCGCTCCGTGTTCGCGCAGTCGGGGCACCATTGCGACCCGCTCACCGCGACGAGCGTGTAGGCCGAACCTTCGGACTTCGCGGCCTTGTTCGTCGCCGCGTCCATGTCCATCGTCCACTCGCCGAACGCGAGCGTGTCAGCCGTCCGCTCGCCGATCCAGAACGGATTGTCGGACGTGTTCTCACCGTCCACGAACGTCACGGTTCGTACACTCTGCACGACGTTCGAGCCGTCAACCGCTTGAAGCGTGAGTTTCGTCCCGGCTTTCGCGGACGCAAACGCGGAGACGTCGAGTTCCAGCGTCTGTTCGGACTGTCCCGCCGTCCACGACACGTTCGTCGTGATGGACGTGCCGTCCGGCCCCGTCACGACGACGCCGTTCTTCGACGCGACAGACGAAGCAGTGCCGTCGCGCGTCAACGAACAAATCACGCGGGACTGCCCCGGTTCGGCTTCCAGGCGGTTTCCGTCGGTCTCCTCCGTACCTGCGAAGACGCCACCCGTATAGGCCACTTTCGGTTGCCAACCGTCAAGCCAATACTCCATGGTCTTCGTGAACTGGTTCGCCAAGTCTCCCGATGTCACGGTCATGGATTCCGAACGTCCGACGAAACGTTTGACCTCCGTCTTTGTCCCGCGCAATCCCTGTTTCCAGTAGATGGCGACGAATGGATACTTGGAGTTCCCGCCCTTCGCGAACTTCTTGCAGGCTCTTTCGTCAGCCGTAGCCGTGCCAAATCCAAACGCGAAGTAGCACCCCATCTTCTTCTGCCAGGCGTAGGCCTCGGACGTGTTCAGCGCGGTTTCGAGTTTCTTGCACTGAACACAACCCGGATTCGCCCAGAACGCCACAAGCGGTACGTTGTCCGCATCCGCTTTCGCTTTCATGGCGTTGTACGAGGTGTTCCACTCCCCGATTTCGAACGACGGACTGGTGCTGTAGACGAGTCCACCGTCCGCCACCGCCCCCTGAAGAGCGACAGTTCCAAACGCCACAAGTGCGCAGACAATCGTCCACGCCTTTTTTACGTATCCGTGTGTTTTCATTTTTTCTTTTCCTCCGTGGGCGCAGACTGCGCTTTCGGTTTAAACTGCTTGAACAAATCCTGTCCGTGGGGATATTTTACGTCCGCCGTCTTTTTTAGGCGATTCAGCAAGTCGTTGAAGATGTTCTTGGCATGCGTCCGCTTCGCCGTCGACACAAGTTCTTCTGGCGTCGGATAGTCGATCATAAGGGGCAAGCGAAAGAAAATACGGGAAAGCTCGTAGGCCCCGTCGTCCGTCACGCCGTTGAGCTTCGCAATCATCAGACCGTTGTCGCCCTCCATCGGCGGCGTGAACGCACCGGGTTTCAGATTCTTGACAGCGGCGAGAAGTACAGGATCATCGCGCAAAAACTGATCGTCAAGTGTTCCCCATTCGCCGTTATCCGTGACTTCCTCCGGAATTTCCGTAAACTGACGCGCTGTTGCGACAAAATCCGCGCCATTTTTAAGCTGGATCCAGACATTTGTGGCGCGGGCATAGATGAGCGCATTCGTTTGGGCCATCATCTCGTTGTACGCCCGCATCTCGGCGAGTTCCCGTTGTGCGAAATTAGGTGGAAGATTGGTCGGAGTTCGGGACACAAGAACGTCCGACACGACTTGGCGCAACGCCTCGCCGCGAACCTGCCCACGCAGTTCGTCCGCGTCAACACCCGGCACCTTGAACAAGTCGTCGAACGCCTTGTCGGCTTTCGTCCGCAGGTTGCGGAATGCGCGGCGTTCGTAGGTTTTCAGCGTGGCGGATGGGATTTCGATTTTCTCGCGCATCGCCCAGGCCTCCAGCAACGCCTGCTCGATGAAGACGGGTACGTAGGCACGGCAAAGGGACAGACGGTTCGCCGTCTCGTCCTTCACTTTCACATTCGGACGGCGGTGCCGGCGTAGGGCGTCCATCGTCCCGACGCGGGCGAGCAGTGCAGACTTCGTGAGTGCCGTCCCGTCGATGGACACGACGACGTCCGACGGACGCAGCCGACTCAAGGCAGTCCCGTCATCCGCCACGTCTGCATCCCGCGCACAGCCGCCCAACAGGAGGGCGGACACGAGACACGCGCACAGGGAAATCCGATGATGCCGTCTTGTCCGTTCCATAAAGAAAACCTATACTAAAAATGAAAGACGCGGATGATGTTTCCACCACCCGCGTCTTTCTCTAGGAGAAGGCTTCAAGAGTCCTCTCTGTCAATCCCCAAATACTCAGGGAGCGTCTTCGCCTTCCGCGTTGGCCGCGAGAACCTTGGCCGGAACAATCGCGTCATCGGCAAAGTTCTTCGTCAGCTTCTTGACGGCGGACTTGCTGTACTTGACAGACCACTTGCCGTAGGCCGGCGTATCCGTCGTATCGGAAGCTTCGTCAGAGCAAACCTGAAACGCCACGGAGGCGGTGGATTCGCAAGCATCCTCGCAGGTGCTCTCGTTGTACGTGCAGGTCGAGCACTCAGGAGCAGCGACCTTGCCCGCGAAGTAACCCGAAGCCGACTTCAAAAGATCGTTCTTCGTGTCGTACTTACCGAAACCCGCGAGCGTCAAGCCGTCGCCGATGGAGGCGAGAACTTCGACCGTCTTGGCCTTGGCGGAAACCGTCGAACCGATACGAGCGAGGGAATCGAACTTGAAATCGCCGACTTTCTTGAGCGTCTTCGTGTTCCAGATGTACGACGTGACCTCATCGAACTTGTTGCAGCCACAGCTACCTTCAATGCATTCGTCGGGATTGGCGTCCGTGCCTTCGGTCGTGCCGTAGATATAACCCTTCGCCTTGAAGGAGGCCGCCTTGCGGTAGCACTCGGCATCGATGCACTGGGACGGCTTCGCCTTCGTGGAGGCGGCGACCGTGGACTTGCCCGACAGGGAAACCTGATAGGCGAACACGCACTCGGTGGGTTCTTCACACTCCGCGAACACACCACCAACAGCGGCGATGGCCGCAATAGCGATGATCTTCTTCATCTTGCTTTTACTTCTCTGGGACTTGCGTCCCTTGTACCTTTCGTTCCCTCGGCCACCCGGCCTCAGTCCCTATTCGGTGGTTAACTTGTTAATTCCCGCCCGCGTCCACGAACCGTCGTTTAGACATCCGGAGTTAACCCAGTCCGGACGCCCCGTCAAGGCTCGCCCCCGTAAATAAAGGGGCGGAAGGGGATCTTCTAACGGAACTTCTAACAAATGTCCGAAACCGGCCTCGTCCGAAAAGCCGTTTCCCCTTTGTTTTAAAGGACGAAATGGCCTTTTCATGTTTCTAACAATCTTCTAACAGGACACTGATGGACGGCGTTGAGGTTTCATTTTCTCCAATGAATGACATTACACCATTGACGCGCGTGGGGTGTTGTGGCATAATGTGGGGCGAATTGGGGCGCAGTAGGCCTCGTTCGGGCGTTGCGCATGGAAGAAGAAATCAAAAAAGAGAATCGAAAAGTCGTTGTCGGCGGTCTCGTCGACACGTTCTACCATTCTCTCGACCCCAAACGGCGGTTGACGCTTCCCAGTGAATGGCGCGATGCGCTGGGGACGCCCGATTACGTCTATGTCGTGCCGGACGCGACGAAGGAATGTCTGAATCTCGTGCCGCAGGAGCAAATGCGGCGCGAGCTGGACGCCCTGCAGTCCGCCAGCGTCTTGGAGAACGACGAGGAGGCCACGGCGCTTGCGCAATGTGCGCAGATGTTGCGCGTCGACAAGGCGGGGCGCATCCGCATTGGCGATTTGCTGCTCGATTTCGCATCAATCACCGGGAAGGTGACGCTTGTCGGCGCGTTTCGCAAGGCGGAAATCTGGGCGGGCGAGAAAATGCCGCCCGTGTCGCCGCAGGACAAGATTGCGGCCTACCGTGCCGCCGTCGCCCGTCGCAAGGCGGCGCGTGAGACGGCGGAAACGAGCGGAGGCGGCCGATGACGCACGTGCCGGTTCTCCTGAATGAAACGGTCGACGCGCTGAACGTTCGGCCGGGCGGCGTCTACGTGGATGGGACGCTGGGCCGGGCGGGGCACAGTTGCGAACTGCTGGCTCGTGCCGGCGGTGCTGCCACGCTCGTCGGCATCGACCGGGACGAGACGGCGCTCGTCGAGAGCCGCGCCCGTCTCGCGTCGTTCCCGGTCGCCACCGTGCATCTCGTCCATGGTCGCCACGGCGAGATGGCGGACGCCGTGGCGCGTTTGGGGCTTACGGCGGTTGACGGAATTCTGCTCGATTTGGGCGTATCAAGCCCCCAGTTGGACGAACCCGGCCGAGGGTTCAGTTTCCGGTGCGACGGGCCGTTGGACATGCGGATGGATCGGTCGCGTGGAACGACGGCGGCCGAACTTGTCAATGCGTCGGACGAGGACACGCTTGTTCGCCTGTTCCGGACGCTTGGCGAAGAGCCGAACGCTCGCCGCATCGCGAAGGCGATCGTCGCCGCGCGTGCTGCCGCGCCGTTCACGACGACGCGCCAGTTGGCGGATTTGGTCGAGCGGACGATCGGCCGGCGCGGGGCGCACCATCCCGCGACGCGCGTCTTTCAGGCGTTGCGCATGGCGGTGAACGACGAACTCGGCGAACTGGAACGCGCCTTGACGGGCGGGCTGGGTCTGTTGGCGCCCGGCGGCCGTTTTGCGGTCATCACGTTCGAGAGCCTGTCGGATCGCATGGTGAAAAGGTTTTTCGCGGCGCACGCGGGGCGGATGGTCTCGCTCCAGGCGGGTGGCGCACGGTGGGAAGGGGACGAACCCCGCGTCCGTCTGGTGACGCGCCGGCCCGTTGTCGCCTCCGCAGACGAGACGGAACGGAACCCGCGCGCGCGGAGCGCGAAGCTGCGCGTGGTGGAAAGGTGTTGAAGAAGATGAAGAAGAAAAACAGACGGATCAAGAAACACGCGGTCTTCACCGTGGGGACGGGCAGCATCGTGTCGTTGATTTTGACCGGATTCACGGTCTTGCTCGTCTACTGGTGGCTCAACCAGCGGTGTACGACCATCAGCGGACAGATTGGTAAGGCCGAACGCGAGTTGAAGGCGTGCGAAAGCGAGTTCGGCCGCGAGAACACGAAGTGGGTCGAAATGACGACCCCCGAAAAACTCGTCGAGCGCCTTGTGCGTTCGGGCATCGAAATGCGCATCCAGCGGCAGGATCAGATCATCCGTATGGACGCTTCGGGCCGTCCGTTGCCCGGCCTCGCCGTCGCGCGCGCCAACTTGCGCAAAACGCAGACGGCGACGACGGTGGCGTCCGTGAAGTCGGCGAAACGCGCGTCCGCCGCCACGCGCGTCCGCCGCTAGGCGGACGGAAGGGGCCGGCGGCGTGGTCGTTTCCAACATCAACGAGTTTCTCCGCGTGTCGTTTCCCGCCCTTTTGTTGGGCGGCATGGCGCTCGCGGTCGGTACGCGCCTGACGCTGCTGCACATGGACAAGGTTGACAAGAAGCCCGCCTCGCCGCGCTATGATTTCCGACGCGAAACCCAGGGCATCCGAGGGACGATCTACTCCGCCAGTGGGGTGCCGCTGGCTCAGACGGTCGCGACGTGGTACTACTATCTCGATCCCGTGGCCGCCGCAGAGGATCCCGTCCGCCCCAACAAACCGGTTTCGTCTGCGCGGCGCATGGAGAACGTCAAGCGGATTTCGGAGGCGCTGGATCTGCCGCTTGCCAAGGTGATGGACGCTTATGCGCGGATGAACAACCGCCACATTTTCCTCGCGTCGTCCACCGACAGCGCGGCACACGACGCGCTGTTCGGTTCGCCCGACGATTCCGAGCGCGTGAAACGTGCACGGCGCATCCACGGTCTGATCGCCGAGGAAAAGCAAGTGCGCGTCTATCCGCAGGGACATCGCCTCTCGCATGTGCTTGGATTTGTCAACAAGGACCCCTTGAACGCAGTCGGCGGTGCAGGCATCGAGCTGAAGTACGAGCGCCATCTCAGGGGAACGCCTGGGTTGATTCGCGGCATTCGGGACGCCTACGGCCGTGAAGTTCGCATCCGTCGCTCGTTCGACGCGAATGCGCAGCCGGGTGGCGACGTCTATCTGACGATCGACCACAACATCCAGGCCGAGGTCGAGAAGATCCTTCAAGAAGGTCTGAAGACCTACCGGGCGGAAAAGGTCTGGGCCATCGTCCTCTCCGTGAAGACGGGCGCCGTGCTGGCGATGGCGTCGCTGCCGGACTACGACCCCGAGAACTTCAACCGCCCTGCGTTCGACGGGGAGGCGAAACGGAACTGCGCGTTGTCCGAAAACTACGAACCCGGCAGCGTGATGAAGGTCATCACGGCCTGCGCCGTGCTGAACGAACGCATGGCCACGCCGAACAGCGCGTTTTCGACAAGCCGCAACGATCCGCGCTACTACCGTCTGCCATCGGATTCCCACCGCATGGATCCCACCATGACGCTGACCGACGCGCTCGTCCATTCCAGCAACGTCATCTTCGGCAAACTCGGCGTCGACCTTGGCCCTGAACGCCTCGGACGGTACATGAAAGCGTTTGGCCTCGGTCACAAAACGGGGATCGACCTGCCGGGCGAGGAGACGGGCATTCTGCCGAATCCGGCGAAGTGGGACAAGGTGAAGTGGTCGCGCGCGCCGATCGGTCAGGGCATTTCCGTGACGGGCATCCAGATGGCCGGTGCCTACGCCTGCATTGGCAACGACGGCGAACTTCTGCGCCCGTACGTCGTCGAACGTATCACGCGGGACGGCGAAACGATTTTCGACCACGCCCGGCGGTACGAGAATTCGGGCGGACGGGAAGTGCTGGGGCGGGCCGTTCGCCCGGAAGTGGCACGGCAGGTTCGCGCCATGATGGTGGGCGTCGCCAAGAAAGGCGGCACGGCCCGCCGCGCGGCGATTCCCGGGTACACGATCGCGGGCAAGACCGGCACGGCGCAGATGAAGGAGGGCCGGGGCTACTCCCAGACGAACTTCAATGCCTCGTTCATCGGCATCGTCCCGGCGGCCAAGCCCGAAATCGTCGTGCTCGTGACGTACCAGAAACCGTTCTTCTGCCGCTCGTACAAACTCTCCCAGGAAACGGGCATCCCCCTCTACAATCACCAGGGCGGCCTGTGCGCGGCGCCGACGTTCAAGAAAATCGCCATGTACGTCCTGCGCTATCTGGCCATCGAACCGGACGTGCCGGACGAAATGCCGGACGAAATCGAATAGGACGCACGGAGGACGCATTATGGACATCTACGGCATCACGGGTACGAATGGCAAAACGACGACGACGTGGATTCTGGCCGAGTTCCTTCGGGCCGCCGGCCGTCGTACGGGCTATCTGACGACGGTGGAGGTGGACGACGGCCGGAAGAAGTTCGCCACGGGCTACACGACGCCCCCCCTGCCCGTCTTGGAAGGGGTGTTTGCCGACATGGCGGCGAACGGACTGGACAGCTGCGTGATGGAGGTGTCCAGCCACGCCATCCACCAGCACCGCACAGGCGCGACGGTGTTCGCGGGCGCGGGGTTCACGAATCTGACGGAAGACCATCTCGACTACCACAAGACGATGGAAAACTATTTCCAAGTGAAAGCCGACCTCTTCCGCCGCATGGCCGTCGCGAACCCCGGCGCTGTGGCCGCCGTCTGTGTGGACGGCGATTATGGCCGGCGGCTAGCCGAAATCTGCGCGACGTTGCCCGTGCGCCTCCGGCGCGTCGGGTTTACAGCCTCCACCCCCGCGTACATCGCGCAGATCGAACAGACGTGTCCGCTCGTCGGCCGCTACAATGTGCAGAACGTGCTGCTCGCGGCGGCGTTGGCCGAGGGCGCGGGCGTGTCCGCCGACACCATCCAGGCCACGTTGCCGCACCTCGTGCCGCGCTGGGGTCGTTTGGAGCGCGTGGCGACGCGCAGTGCGGCGGACGTGTTTGTGGACTACGCGCACACGGACGACGCGCTTGCGAACGTGCTGTCCACCGTCCGCGCGTTCACGAAAGGGCGCGTCTGGGCCGTCTTCGGCGCGGGCGGCGACCGCGATGCGGCCAAGCGCCCGCTCATGGGCCGGGCGGCCGCGCTGAACGCGGATCGTCTCGTCGTGACGAGCGACAACCCGCGAAGCGAAGATCCGGCCGCCATCATTGCGCAGATCGTCGCCGGCATCCCGGCGGGAACGGTCTACACGGTCGAACCCGATCGCGCGGCGGCCATCCGCCTCGCCCTTGCCCAGGCGGCGGCCGGCGACACGGTCGTCGTGTGCGGGAAGGGGCATGAGACGACGCAAACGATTGGCACGAACAAATTCCATTTCGACGACCGCGAACAATGCGCCCGCTTCTGACACGTTTCATCCTGCCGTTGTGCCGCTCGCGCGTCCTACGCCCGTTGTGGACGCATTTGGCCGCGTTTTTACTCCTGTTCGGCACGGGGTGCTGGACGCCGGGCGATATTCGGGACGGTCTGCCCGCGCACCGGGAGAGGTTTCCGCCGGACGCGGCGTTCCACATTCCGAAAACGCGCGATCCGCGCGTGGAGCAGGCGTTGTCGGACGCACTTGTCGCGCGTGGGTTCACCGTGGCCGAGGACGCGGCATCGTGCGACTGGATTATCCAAATCGAAATCCTCGGTTGGGAATACAACGACGCGGGGTTTTCGGGGTTTCGTCCGCGTGACGACATGACGCTGTCCGTCAAAATCGTCGATCGTCGCCGGAAACGCATTGAATCGCGCGCGACGATCGAGATCCGTTCCGACTTTCGCATCCTCGCCCGGTACGTCGATACGTTCTGAATCTTCCTTTCCCGATCCCACGTCACGGCCCTGCCCTTTGTGTTCTCTGTGCTCTTTGTGGTTTCATGCGGGAGGTGGAGGGGTGGGTGATGCAACCACAAGGAACTCAAAGATCACAAAGCGTGTCCAGTCCCCTGCGGGAGAAATCGATCCTTCTCTAGAAAGGATGATATGATTGATGCCAATCCAAGTAAGTACTAATATGTCGGTATCGATGGGCGGCTACATGTCGGTTCTCTTCTGCCTCAACATGTACAAGGACATTGAGAAAGTCGCCGTAGACGATGTGTTGGGCCGTGAACTACAGGATCTACATTTGCCGAAACGGGTGTTCGCATGAAGCGGATCGAGGTCTATATCGCCCACGCTGAGCGGGATGTCCGTCTGTTTTGCGCGGGGCCAGGCGTTTAACCTAGCGTTCGGTCGACGGCCACGTGCGCGTCTCGAAAAAAAAACAGAACAAATTTCAAAAGGTCTGTCAGCGGAGGGCTGGGGACGCATACCATTCCGTGGTGAACTTGTTAGCACGAAACCGAGGCGTAACCCAGGCGCTTCGGTTTTTGTGTTGAAAATTTTTCCGTCCCCTCTTGCATCCCCATCCGCGTTGTGATATACTCTCACCGTTTTCGACCGCAGAAGCGAGTTCGGACGGGGCGTCTGAGCACGGTTTGATTCAAAATTGATTTTTACAGAACAAAACTTCACGGATTCTTAGCAATGTGTTGTGGGTGATGTATGAAGATCCTTTTATATAAGGACAGTTTTTCGTCGAGACGTGGAGCGGATCGTGCGGTCATCGCGCTTGCGGAGGCGCTCAGCCGGCGTCATGCGGTCGTCCTTGTCACAACGTCCGAACATACGACGCCCATCGGCACGACGGTTCAAGTCGTCCGGTTTTCCAGCACAGTGGAATTGAGACACGCCATCGCGGCCATACGTCCCGATGTCATCATTTCGGCCGGCACAAACGAGACTCGTGATCTTGCATCCACCTATCCCAGTCATTTTCCCTGTCCCATCGTGCATCAATTCCACGTCTACCCGCCTTCGACGTTCAAGTGGAAACGTTTCATTCGCAACTGGAAAACACGTCGGGCGATTCGGCGGGTGGCGGCCGTTCAAGTTCTGTTACCTGCCTATGTTTCCTCCGTACGGAAATGGCTTGGTAACGAACAACGCATTGTCGTCATTGGAAATGCCGTAGATGTCGGTACGTTCAATTCCACTCCGCACGTTTCACGGGGTGGTATGCCGCCGCACATCGTTTATCCAGCAGTCCTCAACACGGACAAGCGGCAGGAACTTCTTATTCGTGCGTTCGCACGGATGGACGCGCATCGAAACGCGGTTCTATCATTGTACGGAAACGGCCGCCCAAAATTCATCGCGCGTCTGAAACGTCTCGCGACGAAACTCAGCGTAGCGGAACGTATTCGGTTCGAGGGGTTCTGCGACGATCTTGCCTCAATCTATACGGGCGCGGATCTCGTCGCCTTTCCAAGCCGAGTCGAAGGGTTTGGGCTAGTTCTCACGGAGGCCGCCGCATTCGGGAAGAGAATCGTCGCGTGTTCCGATTGCCTTGCAAGTGCCGAACTTGTCCCACGTTTTGGCGGTATTCTGTCCGCACCCAATCCCCACGCACTCGCATCCGCTCTCGAACGGGGGCTGGTTCCGAATAGACGGCACACGGACACATTACGCATCAAGAACACACTCGACGAATTTTCGCCGCATTCCATCTACGGCCGTTGGGAACGGCTTCTCGCGTCCCTTCTGCGCGATTGACAAAGGGAAAAACACATGTGCGCCGCAAACCGAAAAGATGAGGTCTTGATTTCAATCATCGTACCCATCTACAACGGAGAGAAGTACCTTGCCGAGACACTTGCATCGGTTCGTGCGCAAACGTATCCCAAATTCGAATGCCTGTGCTACATCGACGGTGGAACTGACGGTTCTCCAGAAATCGTCCAAGCGTTCACCAGGGCGGATTCGAGATTCAAGATGGTCGTACAACAGAATCGAGGTGTGGCATGGACACGAAACCGTGGTCTCGACGAGGCGCATGGTACGTTCGTCGTATTTCTCGACGAGGACGATCTCTTGGCGAATCATGCGCTCGAATCGCTGTTGAATGTCCAACGAAGGACGAATGCCGACTGTGTGCAGTCCGTTTTCTGCATATTCTCCCACGGGAATCCGTCAACGGAAAGCCGTTCGGCAGGAAACGCGGACGATTTCGGTCTTTCATACACGCCATTTGACGACTTCTTCGGATGCGCCGCAAAACACACGTTCAACATCAGCGTCTGGGGAAAACTCTACCGCCGGGTCGCACTTGACGGCATTCGATTCCCCGAAGACGTCTATGGCGCGGATGACTTTGTCTTTTCGGCGCGTCTTGCAATGAGACTTCAGAGCTATGCTTTTTTAAAAGCTCCGACTCTCTACCATTACCGTATGCATCCTGAGAACCTCACGTCGCAAATGCCCATGAAGTACATCCTCGGCTGGATGCGATCACGGGAGATTGTCTGGCAGGAACTAGAAAACCGTTTCAGGGGGACGGCACGTCTAGATTGGATTCGCCGGCGATTCACCGCCGAATCCTTTTCATGGTCCGTCAAGAAAACCTGTCGCCGAACATACTCAGAGATGGAAATGCGCAAATGCCGTTCCGCGTTCGTACGTCTCATCTCAAACGAAACGATTGTGCCACAAGGATGGCGCGAGCGGCTGAAAGCGAATCTTTTCATCCATGAACGAACGCGCCTTCTCCGTCTCTTCTTCCCCTCGTTGTTCAGGGTGGCAAAATGAAAATATCGATTAGTTTCTGTGCAAACGACTTTTTCGTCCAACACCTTGCGGTTGCCATTGCGAGTTTCGTGAAAAACAATCCCTCGTCCGAGTTGATTTTCCATGTTCTCCACCACGACATCGCCCCAAATCATCAGGATGTGTTAGCCGAATGGGGAAGAAGGAATGATTGCGAAATCCGTTTCCACAAGGTGGACGCCACTCCATTTCGCATGTTCCCAACGCCGACGGCAACCGTCACGCGGGAAATGTACTACCGCTACCTTCTGCCATCCGTTTTGACGGACGAAGAACGCACCATCTATTTTGATGTGGATGTCGTCTGCGTAGGCGACATTCGCCCACTGTGGACGGCCAATTTGGGCGAAAACATCCTGGGAGCCGTCATTGATTCCCCTTTGAGTTCGGACAAGAAGAAAAGGCTAGGGTTGACGGGATCTTCCCCTTACTTCAATTCTGGTATGTTGGTCATGGATCTTGCGCGAATGCGGAGAGAGAACGCCTCTGATTCCTTGTTGGCAAATACAGCCCGATATGCGAATTGCGTCGCATGGCCCGATCAAGACGTCATCAACATCACGTTCCATGATCGCATACAGACGCTTTCATCCATTTGGAACAACCGTGATTCCTATTCGCCATTTAATCGACACACGATCATTTGGCACTTCGCCGGTATTACAAGCAAACCATGGTGCTACATTTGGAAAAACCGAACGTGGCCGATTTACTTGAAATACTTACTCAGAACTCCATTCCGTAACGAAGCCGGACATTTCATCTGGCAACACGTCAAAGGATTCTTCTGGTTTGAGTACACGAAAAAGAAAGTGACAAGAACCCTTTGTTGTGGTCTTCTCGTACGTAAACGCAAGAGCAGCTAATTTTGGATTTTGGCCACCTCATCGCGCAGTCGTACGATCAAAAACAAACGAGACCGCGCAGTCGGCATCTTTCGGCGCGACGGTGAAACCCTTCGCCGTCGTAGCTAGACGGCCGTCTACACCCACGGCATACGCAAACCCGCGAAAATCGAACTTCAGGCAATCGGGTGCAACGACAATCCGCGAGCGGAACCCCGGCGCGTATTCCGCCGTCAACGACGCATTTGAAACCTGTATGCGACCTTCGGAGAAACAGACCTTCGCCGTCGAACCGTCCGTGCGCGTCGCTACGACTTCAAGCACGTCGCGCCGGGGAGTCGCCACGGACACGTCCAGAAAAGCGCCGTCAAGCGCCATCACGCCGGAAACGCCGTTCGTGCGGAACATCCACTCGTCCACGACCGGCGGCGTGAAGTACTCGGCCTGCCAGCCGGTGCAGACCGTATTGAGAAAAGGTTCCTCGAATGCGTCGTCCATCTTGTGGACGTCGCGGAAATGGAGACGCCCGTTGTCGAAGAAGAGGTTGGCGCGGTAGAAGCGGCTGTTGTACCAGATGGAACGCCGCTTCGAACCCGTCCAGTCCTCCAGGGCCACCTGCGTCTGCGGGACGTTGGCGGCGTGTTCGGACTTGAAGCGGCGCGCGGTCTCGCCCATTGTCTCGACCGTCAGTTTTCCGGCGTTGCGGTAGGCGGCGATTTTCTCGTACTGGTACGGAAGCCCCTGGCCGATCATCTTCCAGCCGAACGTGTTCTCCTGCCCGGTCTGCATGTAGGAGAGGTTGAGCAGACCGGGGGCTTCCGCATAGACGCGGAAGTACCAGTCCACAATGTCGGACCGGTAGCCGCTCGCCCAGACGGGTTCAAGCGTCGCGCATCCACCCTTGAACGGATAGTCCGTGAAAAGCTTCTGTGGAATGCCGTAGTTGTAGATCGGGTCAGGCGTGAGCATTTTGAACACGGGCGCGGGAATGGCGTTCGCCATCTCGACCGCCGCCGAGAGCATGTTCCGCTTCGACGGATAGTACGCGCCGTTCGAGTAGCCGCCGCGCAGACCATAGGCGTCCGTGTTGTCCTGCTCGCGGCAGATGCAGAAGCCGTCCACGCCGTACGTCTTCACCATGTAATCCATCGACCAGGCGTCGAGCAGCCAGGAGCCAACGCTTTTCGGCCAAGCGCCGAACTCCGCCTTGAACTTCGCGAACGCCGCGTCCACCAACGCCTTGCGCTCCGCGTGCGTGTAGGCCATCAGGAAACCAGGATTGATGTACCAGTCCCAGTCCCACGACGGATCCTGCTTCGGCCGCCACGCAAGTCCGGCGGCCTCGTTGAGCGGGCGCGACATCTCGAACCAAAGGCCGAATTCCGTCTTCGACATGTCCGATTTCGCCGCCACAGCCCGCAGTTCCGGATCAATCAGCGCATCATACTGGAAGAGAATCGTGTTCGGGAATCCGTACCGGCGGTTCAGTTCAACTTCCTTTTGAAGCGCCTCCACGTAGACCGCGTGGTCGCCGCGCGGGTCGAGCGAACGCACGAAGTTGACGAGGTTCATCACCTTTCGCGGCGATTCAACAGACGCGCCGAATCCAGAAAACACACCGGCCAGAACGGCCAACGCCATTGTCAATTTCCGTTTCATTCTACAACTCCATTCGTTCCACTACGCCACTCACGTTCCACCCCAAAAGTGGAACCGTGAACCCAAACCCACGCCCAAAAGCGCGGAGACGGAGATAGTCTACACCACCGACTGGCGGATTGCAAGCCCACTTCCGCACCCTCCTCCGTCCTTAGCATCGGAAAATATAGCCACGTCTTTCCGAGAACATTGCGGAACACGGGGAACTATGCTAGAATACCGCCCGTTTTCTAAGCCCCTGTAGCTCATCTGGACAGAGCAGCTGCCTTCTAAGCAGCGGGTAGCAGGTTCGAGTCCTGTCAGGGGCGCCAACGCAGGGGGAGGGCAAAATCCGTGAAGAGACAGAACGTCGAATTCTCCGAAGCACAAGCCAAGAACCCTAAAAGCACGGCAACGTCCCAAACCCCCTCTCTCCCATGAAATCCAATGGTGGGCGCTACTGGACTCGGACCAGTGACCCCTACCGTGTGAAGGTAGTGCTCTAACCAACTGAGCTAAGCGCCCGAACGGAATGACGAGAAGTATATCAAATCTGCGGACGACGTTCAAGTGCGATTTTGTCCGAAAAATACACGCCGTAAAAAGCGACGGAAAACGTCCGCCGAGGAGATTTATTCCACAGCTGGTTCAAGCATGAGTGCGCGGAAATGGTCGATATCCGCTTCGGTGAACCCTAGCGACTTGACGAATGCTTCGACCTTTTCATTTAGTGTCCGCCCCGGATAGGGGAGGAAGACATGAGTCAGATCGTCGATCTTCTCAAAGGAGACATTACGTTTTCCGACCGACCATTCGCTGAATGCCCAATCGTACCGCAAATCGTCTTCCGACACGCCGAGCAGCGCATTGAGCACAAACGCGACTGTCCCCGCGCGATCGCGGCCTAGTTGACAGTGGAACAGAATCGGATAGTTGGCCTCATCCAAAAACACGCGGAAAATCTCGGCGAACGCGGCCCGTCCCCGACGGGTGGAGAGTTGGATGTACGCCAAAAACGGAATGTGCCGCCAGACAACAGAAGAACCGAGCGGCGATTCTTCCATCCCTTCGCATTCCTGATCGTTCCGCAAGTCGACGTCCGTCTTGACGCCCAACGTCTCGACGAGATACGCGCGCGAACGTGCGGGGAGCGTCTTGTCCGACCGATACCAACGTTTGTAACTGCGGTTGAGCGCCCCCGAACGAAAGACACGTCCACGCCGCACCAGTCGCCCGTCGCGCCCTGTCCAACCGCCGAGATCGCGCAGATTTCGGACACCATCCATTTCATAGACGGTCATGCTGCCGTTCACATACGACCGCACATCCGCGTCTTCCGAGCGGGAACAACCGCTTGGCACAAAACTGGCGGCAAAAACGAAAACTGCGACAAGGAACTTCGGTAGAGCGTGTGTTTTCATGCCGCATATGATACCGTCGCAAAATGGCGGGCGGTTTGCGGCCATGTTGCCGTTTGGCAAAGTCAAACGGTTCAGTTACCGGACGGGAAGCGGGCGCGATCGCAGTTCTTCAAAATGAAGCGCGGCTTGCCCCAGCCCTTGTAATGGTTGTTCACATGAATCTCGTTGTCGTCCGCGAACACAAGGTCGTCCGTCGAAATCGCATAGACGACCGGCACGTCGAACGTCTCGAACACGTTCTTCTCGATTCGGAAATTGCGATGGTAGTGGCGCTTCTGCCGTTCGGGTTCGCGAATCATCGGCCAGGACGAAATGACGCCGTCGCAGAACTGGAAACGGCTCGTCAGGCAATCGCGGAAGACGTTCCTTTTCACCAGTACGTCTGTACACGCGCCGGATTCATACCACCCCTGCGCGTCCCCCGCGAAAAGGATGGCCGAACCGGAAACATGATCGAACAAATTGTCTTCCACCACGACGCGCTTCGGCGTGGTGAACAACGCGCCCCGCGCCCGGTTGTTGCGGACGATGTTCCCCTTGAACAGAACGGACGGCTGGTAGTCGGCATTTTCCACCGCGTCGCCCACGACGCAATCCGCCGGTAGATCCTGCGCCAGCGTGAGCGAAATTTCGCGTTCGTCATGCGTCGCCACGGCGACGACTTTCGTCTCCGCCCCCGTTTCAAGCGTCTTGCCGCGAATGAACCGCAGCGTATCGCCGACATTGAACACGCCAAAACCAATCGCCTGTTGGTGCATGTACCGGCAACGAATCCGACGTGCGCCTTCAATCGCCACAATGCCGAGGCACGTCGAATGGACGTTGATGGCGTCATCCATCATCGTCTCGAACAGACAGTTCTCGACCACGACGGCGCCTTTGACGTTCGAGAAGTGCGAAGCGTCCGCGTGCAACGTCGTCACACGCCCCGATCCCGGCGGCGGAAACACGCCCGACGTGCGATCGTGCGCCCGCCCCGTGCCGCGCCACGTGAAATTCTCGCTCATCTGGACGATCACGCCCATCCCCCACGCCGTGTGGAACGCGACATCTTCGAACACGGTGTCGGTCGCGCGATGGACGACACACGCGGGATACGGACGCCGATCCGGCCGGATTGCCACGACGTCCCCCACGTGCGCACCCGCGCCACGTTTCGAGAAGTCGTAGCCGCAGACAATCTGCCCGTCCGCCGTCTCATCCCACGCGCCGTGGTACAAAATGTCCTCCGTTCGTTCGACAATCTCGTGCGTGTCGCCGCGAAAAACCATACAGGAACTGATGCCCGACTTCCAGCCCTCGCCCCAAACGACGATCTGCCCGTTTTCAACCGCGCAGGGGAAGACGGATCGATCAACCGTCCCCAGCGTCTTGCCGTCCTTGAAACCGGTGATTTTCATTTCCGTGATGAACGGCCGCGACCAGTCAAAACGCACATTCTCAAATCGCACGTTCTTGGAATCAATGAGCGCCGCGCCAATCGTCGCGCCGTGGAACATCAGCGTCGCGCCATGACCCTTCACGACGAGATTCGTCACGCCCACGACCGGCACGTTTACGGCATGGGACGGCGACTGGTCGTGGTTCGAGATGTAAAAGGACATCTGCTGCGCCGTACCGGCGGGGAAATGATAGACGCCTTTTTCAAGGACGATCGTACCGCCCCCGGCGTTCTTGACTTGCGTCAGCGCCGCGTCAAACGCACGGGACACGTCAGCCCCGGGCGCAATTGAAACCGTACAGTCCGTTGCCGCACAAACGCCACCGACGCCAACGGCAATCAGGCAGCCCGCCAAAAGTTTTCGAATGTTCATGTTCTTATTCTATCAAATGTAAGCGCCACCTGAATCAAGACGCAGGCCGGGCGAGGAAGAACTGCCCGCCCTGCGTATCGTTCACCAACGGCAGGATGCGATCCGTTGTGTCGACATACGTCCCAGACGTTGGATGCCGCATTCCAGTATTCGATCTGGTAGCCAACGGACGTCCTTTTTACAATCCCATGACAATCGGCGGGGAGGGGCTGTGATATACTTTCAGTCAGCTACGGCGATGTCATACACACCCCTCCCTCCCACACCAGCATCGCCGTAGTTTTTTTTATTCCCCAATCGTCCAGGCGTCGCGCCAAACGATTTCCAGCGCATCGCCCGTGAACGTGATGGGCAGCCAGACGTAGCGACTGTCGATTTGGTTTTCGGGACGCCAGATGTCGAACATCGCCATGAAAAGACTCGGTTTGCCAACAATCGGCTGGATGTACGTGGACTGCGCCCCCCACGTGCGCTCAGGCCCGCACCCGTTCTGCGGATTGACGCCCCGGCAGGGATTGCCAAGGTTCGTCCACGGCCCTTCCAGTTTCTCGGCCCGGTAGAGACGCGCCGCGTTGGGCTTCCAACCCGTACAGCCCGACCCGATCAGCCAATAGTACCCGCCCCATTTGCAAAGAGCGGGCGCTTCCGTCCACTCCTTCTCCGCCACGCGGAACCAACGCCCCGAATAGCCCAGATAGTCGGCCGTGAGTTCGGCGACATGGAGGGTCGAGTTGTACTCGGACGCGAACACGTGGTAGGCCGTACCGTCGTCATCGACGAACAGCGTCATGTCACGCGCCATCTGTCCACCCGCGAGATGCCCCAGATACGGAATGTTCTTCCGGACGCGATCGCCCGGCCCGCCCGATTCGTCGCCCAGCCGACGGGATGCCGCCAGAGCTTCGGGCGTTTTTTCTTCGGCACGGACGTCCGTCGGCCAGTCGCCGGCATTTGGCCGCAGGGAACGCAGAAACGTAAACGGCCCTTCCGGCCTGTCGGCCACGGCGATGCCCGTCCGCGCCGCACTGTAGCCCTTCCCCTTGAGTTCCAGATGGAAAAACATCACGTACTTGCCGGTCTTTGCGTTCCGGACGACTTTCGGACGTTCCAGAATGCAGCCGTCCTCAATGTCGCCCGGCGCGTCCGTCACGGCAAGCGCGATGCCGCGATCATCCCAATCGACCAGGTTCGCGGACGCATAGGCATGAACGCCCACGTGCGCCCGGTTGCCCGCCCGGCCATAGACCTTGTGCTCGCCATACCACCAGTACGTGCCGTTGTCGTACATCATGCCGCCGCCGTGGGCATTGATCACATGCCCCGACGTGTCGCGCCACAGTTCACCCGAACGAATCTCGCCGGCGGCCCACGCCGCGCCGCCCATCAGCGACGCGGCACAGAAAAGAAGTGCTTTTTTCATGGCCACCAGTATAGCACAACGTTCGGACGTCACCTGAAGATCAGGAGCGTCGGATCGGAATCGAACGCCGAACGACGATGCCCGCGTTCGTGACGACGCCCATCGTATTCGTCAACATGTCCACGGACAATGAACCGACAAAATCGTCCGTCCGCAACACCTGCACGTTCGACGCGGCCGCCGCGTCGGCATCCGCCGTTCCTGCGACGGCCAACCATGCGCCGTCGGGCGACAGTACGAGGTTGATCGGCTCGTTCGACGCCGTCCCCGCAACACCCACCTGCGCCGTTCGCGCCGGGTTCACATACCAAGGCACCACGTACGACGTGGCGGCGGAAGCCCCGCCGACCACACACGCCATCCACGCACCCACGAGAAACGTCGCGCTGCGACGTCCCGTTCCACCGTTCGCTTCTTTTTGCATCGCCACTCGTCCTTTCGATTGACATTTCACCACCGCACGAAACTCCGCACGATTATGATCAATTATATGTATTTTTTTTTTCTTGTCAACCGTAGCGGAAACTTCTGGATTTTCAGATCTTTTATGGAACAGAAGCGACATGGGAACAGGAGCAACACGCCGTCCGAAATTCACGACGGCGCCATTCCGTACACAGGAACATTCCCACACGAAAACACGGAGAGGCGTGGAGGCTTAGTGCTTCCACCCCTGCCCCAAGCTCCCTCTGTACGAGAAAAAACGCCTCTACTGCATCTGCTCGCAGGCGATTTCGTCGAGCGTGTGCAGTGCCGCGCCCCGGAAGACGTAGACGATCTGGTGGAGCGTCGTGCCCCGCGCGAGCGA
>CAYZYQ010000052.1:0-20230 GCA_964482645.1 uncultured Lentisphaeraceae bacterium
TTGGAATATTCGATATGCACGTTATGCAGGGAACGACACTCCACGGGAAGACGAAAGTACCCTTGCGCACGAAATGGATCATTTCAATACGTGGAAGGCCTTTCTGGATTTTGTCCAGACCGCAAATGCATTTGACGGACAGACATTCTCAGACTGCGCGGACAGGGCGACGCGATATACAACGACCTATAGGCGTATCAGTGAGATCGTGTCCTCGCATAGTGCAAAGTTTGATCGTCCGGGGTTGAACCAGGGCGGACAGTATTCCCGGCATCCGCTTGACCCTTCAATTCTAAAATGGGAGTGACATGAAGCGCCATTTGATGTTGTGTTTAATGTGTATGGCCAGTGCCGTCCTGGCTGAACTTCCACCAGACGTGGACGAGGTTCTCTTCGACCTTACGCATGGCACGAACTATGTCCAATGGGTCGCATCCACCGGTGTCGTCAAATACGTCCGGAACTTCGGGCCTTTTGACGAGGGGACGTTTAGATCGTATGTCGATGCGGAAAATCCGATCGGACTGCGATATGCGATTGCCATGGAACGCGAATTTTCAGATTCTGTGACTTTTACGCAAGTGGTGGATGCCTTGAAGGATGTCAGGAAAGCCCTGACTCTTCGATTCGGGCAGGCACGTTTCTCCACCGTTGAAACGGAATGCCTCTACCGTTCGACATGCAGAGACGTCGACGGACGGGGATGGGACGTCTCCTTTTGCGTTTGCGGCGCCACAAACGGAACCCCTTTGAAAGCGACCGCCCTGTTTTACAATTCTCTGCATGAAAAAGGAAAATGGACTTCATGCCCCGACCGCCAATAGGTTGGGTCGTGCGTGGTCTGTGGTTGCGCCCGTGGTCAGGCATCCAGTGGATGCCGTGGGGGACGGCGCGACCGCCTCACAACGCCATGATGGCGTGGTAGACCTTCGCGGCAAAGGCCTCGTAGTTATTCAGGATGACGGACTGCGAGAAGTGCGCCGCGTCCACCGTGGAGATGAAGTGCCCGGACGGGGTTTCGGCGATTTTCTGCCTGTACCTCGACAGATACTCCGGCTTGTCCCGCACGTCGCCGATGTCGGGAAGCCGGATCACGTAGATGAGCATCTTGTCGGGCGAGTGGAGATTCACGCCCGGATCGTCTCGGTCGAGGATGCAGTACTTCCGGATGTTGGATTCCGAGAACCGCTCCCAGTGCCTGAACGCGCCGCCGTTGCTGTAGTACGGCAGCTTTTCGGGGATGATGAACACCTGGAAGTACGGGCATCGCGCAGACCTGATGTTCGCGGTCTCGCCGAGCATGTTCTCGAAATAGTTGTTCGCGTTCTGCGAGTAGTTCTGCATGACGAACTTGACCGCGATGCCGCCGACAGGACGGCCGTCTCGCGTGATCGTGATGTCGACCTTCTTGCCCATGTAGCGTCCTTCGATCGTGCCCTCCTTGCCCAGTCCGAAGCCCTGCGACTGAATGCCGAAGCCAGCACCGAGGCGTTCGTGCATGTCCTTCGCGATGGCTCCGTGCAGGGGGACGAGTTTCCGCGTGCTCCTCGACGTGCCTGAATCGACGAATTCCGAAAACGAGCGTTCCACCGCCGTGATGAATTCCGAGTTTGTCATTGTTTTGTTCCTCTTGTTTGGCCGTTCAGTCCAGCGGCAGCACCTGCTGGCGCAGAGCTTTTCTGGACGTCGCCGTGCGAATGTCCTTGAGCCGGTAGTCAAGATACTGCTTCAGTTCCTTCGAGTTGAACGTGTAGTATCCGCCGCTCTTGTACTTTCCGAGTGCGGAGACATATCGGATGAAGTCGTCGTTCAGAAGTGCTTGCCGAATCTGCGATTCCGGAAGTTCGGACATGACGTACAGCCCGCCGTAGACGCCCGTCCCTTCGGGAGCGACGTTGAACTTGATAGACCCGACGTCGCGTATCACCGTGTTGACCGCGTACTTCCGCCTTCCCACGTCTTTCAGGGCCTGCGTCCGTCCATAGAGAAACCAGTTCGGGCATGTCGCCTCTCGCCGCCCCTTGAGCAGGAGGGCTTTGTTCGCCTCAAGATACGCCGCAACCTGCGGGTTGGCGAAGACGGCCTCGCGTGGAAGCGGCCGGCCCGCGCCGTCATATGGATGGAACGCCTTCCGCCATTTCCCCGTGGAGGCTTTCACGACCGGAATCGTCAGGCCGGAGAAAGGAAGGTCGTCCGAAATGAACACGTCGTCGGCAAGGGTCGCGAAGCCGTTCTTGACTTCCACGGAAGACGGGACGACGGACGACTTCACCGCCTGGAGTTCGGCAAGGACGTCCCGCGTTCCGAGAAAGAGCGCGTCGTCGAAGAAGGCGTCGTCGTATCGGAGCTCGCCGATGAAACGCATTGCGCCAGGTTTCTCGTACGTGCAGTACGTGAACGAATCCGCCCCGCCACTGTTTTCGAGCCTGACGATCGCCGTGTAGGCCGTCGCGCTGAACGGCTGGAAGTGTCGGAGGTCGGCGATGGCGCACAGCCGCCCCATGCGCCGAAGGTGTTCGCGCATTCCCCGCCCCGCCACGCTGTTCATCCACGAACTCGGCGCGATGTAGCACAGCCGGCCGTTGCGGGAGAGCATGTGCAGGCCAATCTCGTAGAAGACGAGATACAGGTCGGTCATGCCTCCGCCGCAGAAGGCGTGTCCTTTGACGCGGCTGAAGTCTCCGCCGAGATTGTGGACGCGGACGTACGGCGGATTCCCGACGACAAAGTCCATCTTCCCGTCGTATGCGTCGACCGCCATCGCATCCGCGTTCCGGACGTCCCAGCCGACGGCCGCCAGCCCCAATTCGTCCGCGAGAGCGTCGAGTCGCTGCAGACACGCCGCATGTGAGCCGCGGTCTATTTCAATTCCGTGTACGAACGTTCCGAGCTGACGGGCGAGCGTCTTTTTGCCTTTCCCCGCCCCGTGCTTTCTGAAATGGGCTTCGGCGTATCTTCTGACCACCTCGGCGAGAAACGCGCCCTCTCCGCAGGAGTTGTCGATGACGTGCTTTTCGAGGATGTCGTCGTCTGGGACGTAGCCGGCGAAGTCCAGTATGTCCTTCACAAGGTATTCGGGCGTGAAGACCTGCCCGAACCGCTTTCCCTTCTCCATGGAATTACCCCTCGGCAGTCGCGGCGACGCAATGGCGGAAGGACGCGGAAAGACGTTCGTCGCGAGCAGAAGCGAAAGGGCAAGCCATCGGACTGAAGTACGGCGGCGGCCCCGTGTCCTGCAGGGGCGAAGGTTGCGTCTGTCCGCCGGTCTTGCCAATTCGTTCGTAGTCCGCGCCAAAACCGCCGCAGGGGGATTCCCGTGCATGAAAAAAGGCGCGCTTCCTCTTTCATACACTCTCCAGTAGCCCTACCACAGGCCGACATGAATACATGAAAGAGAAAGTGCGCCCAAACGAGCGCACCTCCACTCACATGCCGTTCATGTCTTGAAATAGTGGTAGTATTTCTGGAGAACGACTTGTTAGCGTTGATGCTAAATTGTTCTTCGGCGCGGCGGATTTCTCCCCGCCGCGTCCGGCCCCGCGCCGACGGCCTCGCCGCCGTGCGCAGAACACCGCGAATTATACCATAAAGACGGCCGTTCGCGAAATGCCCCGTCCGCCGCCCGACGCCGTTTGTGGTATACTGACGTCTAACAAGGAGTAACCCAAATGAAAAAGAACTTCGGCAACAAGAACTGGATGTTTCCCATGCCCGTGTTGATGATCGCCACCTACGGCGAGGACGGGACGCCGGACGTAATGACCGCCGCCTGGGGCGGAGTCACGCTGGAGGACGAAATCACCATCTGCATCGACACCGCACACAAGACCTGGGCGAACATCGCCGCGAAAAAGGCGTTCACGGTCGCGTTCGGAACCGCCGACACGGTTGCCCCGTGCGACTATCTCGGAATCGTCAGCGGAAACGAGACGCCCAACAAGGTCGCCCAAAGCGGCTTCACGCTCACAAGGAGCGCGTTCGTCGATGCGCCTGTCATCAACGAACTGCCGCTTGTCCTTGAGTGCCATCTCGTCTCGATGAACGAAACAACCTGCAACGTCGTCGGGAAGATCGTCAACTGCGCGGTCGAGGAGTCCGCGCTGACTGAGGGCAAGCCCGACGCCGCGAAGATGAAACCCATCTGTTTCGACACATGCGCACGTACCTATCGCATCATGGGCGACGTCGTCGCCCAGGCATTCTCAGCGGGCATGAAGACAACGACATGACGCATCCGCGGAGCGTTCCGCTCTTTCAGCCCGTTTCTTTCGCGCCCGTAGCAACAAACCTCAGCGCACGACCATGCGGCTGTCGGGCGAAAACGCGATGTGGTGGCAGGTGGCGATGCAGATACCGTAGTTGGTAATGGGAACGCCCACCGCCCGGCACCGGGCGATTCGCGCTTGAACGGCGCGGCGCGTGAGCATACAGCCGCCGCACTGAACCACGAGCCGATAGGGCGACAAATCGTCGGGGAAAGAATTGCCGGACGCCCAAACAAAGTTCAGCGTCCGCCCCGTGTAGGACTGAATCCATTTCGGCAACTTCACCGTACCAATGTCCGTGCACTGACGGTGGTGCGTACAACCCTCCGCGATCAACACGGTATCGCCGTCCTTCAACGTGCGCAACGCCGCCGCGCCCGCCGCATAGGCGGCGAGATCGCCTTTCGCGCGGGCGAAGACGATGGAGAAACTCGTCAGCGGAATGTCGGACGGCAACGTCTTCGACACGACACCGAACGCCTGCGAATCCGTGATGACGAATGCCGGCGGCCGCACAAGCCGCGTCAGTGCGGCGGCGAGCTCCGTCTCGCGACAAACGACGGGAATCGCGCCCGCGTCCAGCAGTTCACGCACAACCTGCTGCTGCGGAAGGATGAGACGCCCCTTCGGCGCGGCGGAATCGATTGGACACACGCAGACGACCATGTCGCCCGGCTGCACGAGATCGCCCACGAGCGGCGGCGGCGTATCGGACGGCGCGAGCGCGGCGATTTTCGCCTTGAGGCCGTCCACGGAATCGCCGCGCCGATAGACGAGATGGGCGATGCCGCGACGGGTACACGTGGCAATCAACTCGCGTTCCAACGCGCCGAGTTCCCCCGCCACAACGATAATCGCGACTTCCGTCGTCTCCAACACCGCGCGTGTTTTCGCCACGCGCAACGCGCCAAGTTCCCCCGCGTCGTCATCAAGACCCGCCGTGTCCGTCAAGAGACACGGGCCGAGCGGCAGAATTTCCATCGCCTTTGAAACGGGATCCGTCGTCGTCCCTGGCTGATCGCTCACGATGGACACAGACTGTCCTGTCAACGCATTAATCAGCGTCGACTTGCCCGCGTTTCGCTTGCCGAAAAACGCCAGATGGATGCGGCTGCCACCGGGCGTCTCGTTCAATTCGCCCATCGCGCCGCCTTAGGTGAACAGGATTTCCTCGCCGTGGAACATGAAGTTTCCGCCCACGACGTACTCCATCGCCGTCGGCGAAAAACGATCTTGCACGGTGATGTGAAGATGCCCCGCAAGAATGCCCTTGAGAAGCGGCTCTTTCTTCAAGTCGGCGATGAACGCCTTCGTCGTAGGATCGGTCACCTGCTTCTGGTAGTCGCCCGACGCCGCCGGCACCGCCGCGTTCGTGAACGGCCGATCGACTGTCCAGAACTTCCGGTTGGCACGCCAAATCGATTCCGTGAAGAACGGCACGTGCTGGCAAAGGACGATGGGCAACCCCTTCTTCACTTCCGCGCGGAAACGTTCGACCTGCTCCGGCGTCACATAACCATAGACGGAATCCATCGAGACGAAATTCACGCCATGCACCACACGCGCGTCGAAATGGATATCGAACGGATAGGCCTGCTGGATTCGTCCGGCCGTCGCCGCCTTGTTCGCCTCCGTAGGCGTTTCCTTGTCCAGCCACATCGACTGCGAATACTCATGGTTGCCCATTGAACCGAACATCGCGCCGCCGAAATACTTCTTCACGAGGTCGAAGTTCGCCTCGCTCTGCCAGTCGATCAAATCGCCCGTGTGGATCACGTAGTCGACGTTCTTCTTCGCCCAGACCAGCGAATCGCGCAAAGCCTCCTCTTGACGGCCACCGAACGTCTGCGTCCGAATCTGGCGGAGTTTCTGTTTCTTCTCGTTCTCGTGCGGATAGGCGGACGTGAAATGCGTGTCCGAAATATGCAACACGGAAAACGGCTTCGCCAATCCGATGTGGATGTGGTTGTAGGCAAGTACGAGGCGCTCAAATCCGCCCCGGCGCGGGAAAACGGATGGATCGTCCGCCGCGATGGACGGCAGGGCTGACGCGGCGACAAGGCCGCCAAGTGAACCGAGAAAGGCACGACGCGAGACGTTCAACTCCATGGGATGTTCCTTCTTTTGCTTTTGAAAACGGCACGATCAGCCCCAGGCGGAAAGGCGTTCCGCACGGCCTTTCGCAAGCAGAGCGCGCAGGGCGGCGGAATCGTTTGCGGCCAAGGCGGCGCGATAGTGGCCCAAACGATCGATCAAACCGTCGAGGACGTCCAACAACGCCGTACGGTTCGCGAAAAACAGATCCGTCCAAATGTCCGGGTCGAGACGCGCCACGCGCGTCATGTCACGGAAACTGCCCGCCGAGTAGCCGCGATGGTCTTGGGCGAGCGGATCCTGGATGTAGGCCGACGACACGATGTGCGCAAGCTGGCTCGTGAGGGCGATCATGCGGTCGTGATGTTCGGGCGTCGTGTGCACGACGTGCGTAAAACCGATTTCGCGGAACAGACCGTCCAACAGATCGAGCGGCCCGCGCCCGCAACTCGGATACGGCGTAAGGATCATCGACGCACCGTGGAAAAGATGTGGCGTGGCATTCTCCCAACCGGACACCTCCTTGCCCGCCATGGGGTGACCGCCCACGAACGTCCAGCGATCCTGGAACGCGTACTTCGACAACGCCGTACAGATGTCCGCCTTCACGCCAGCGGCATCGACGACGACTGCGCCCGACTTGAACGACGCCGCGTGCGCGTCGATCCAGTCGACGATGCGATTCGGCGGGAGCGCGACGACGATGACGTCCGCCACCGAAAAGTCGTCCGCCAACACGTCCTGCGCTTCGCCCTCGGCGACGGCGCGTTCGGCCGTCGCCCGCGTCCGATTCCAAACATGTACCCGATGGCCGGCCGCCGTGAACGCTTTCACGAAACTGCCGCCAATCAAACCCAGCCCGACAACGGCGATGTCCATGGTCGTTTCCTTGAGTCCGTCCGCGTCAGCGGGCCAGCAAATCTTCACGAACGTCGCGCGGCACGAGATCGAAACTGTCCGGCTCCATCGAGTAGGAGGCGCGGCCCTTCGTAAGCGAGCGGATCGACGTCGCGTAACCAAACATCTTCGCCATCGGCACACGCGCGTGGACAATCTGCATGTCGCCGCGCTGCTCCATGTCGAGCACCGTACCGCGCCGCATGTTGAGATCGCCTAGCACTTCGCCGACGGATTCGGGCGGCGTGGTGATTTCAAGTTTCATGATCGGCTCAAGGAATTCCGGCGCGGCGGCCTCCGCCACTTCGCGGAAACCCATGACGGCGGCCGTGCGGAATGCGATTTCATCCGACACTTCCGGGTCGACGATCGTCGCGCGAACGGCCGTCACTTCGAGATCTGTCATCGGGTAACGCGCGAGAACGCCCGTCACCACGCCGTCCTCCAAGCCCTGCTGGATGCACTCCACCATTTTCGGATCGGGAAAGGCGTTCTTCACATCGCGGGAAATCGTCACCACGCGACCCTTACCGCGTTCGAGCGGCTTGATTTCAAGCAACAGCGTGGCCGCATGGCGTTTGCCGCCAAGTTCGCGGTCGAACGTAAACGACTTCGCGGCGGGCTGCGTGACCGTTTCGAGATAGCTGACCATCGGCTTGCCGACGTTCGCGGCCACTTTGAATTCGCGCTTCAGGCGATCCACGAGGATTTCAAGATGGAGCTCGCCCATGCCGGAGAGAATCGTCTGCCCCGTCTCCTCGTCCTGGCGCACTTGGCACGTCGGGTCTTCGGCGGCGAGTTCGTTCATGGAATCGACGAGCTTGTCCTTGTCCGCTCCGCTCTTCGGCTCGATGGCGAGGAACATGACGGGCTGCGGCGCCGTAATGCGTTCGAGATAACAGGGCTTCATTTCCGCGCAAAGCGTGTCGCCCGTCGTGGCCTCCTTCAACCCCACGATGGCGCCAATGTCGCCCGCATGGAGTTCGTCAATTTCGATACGCTGATTCGAGAACATCCGCACAAGCTTCATCACGCGCTCGCGCTTGCGGGTGCGTGGATTGTAGACGTTCGCGCCCTTTTTCAGAACGCCCGAATAGACGCGCACGAAGAAAAGGCGGCCATACGTGTCCGACGCGATTTTGAAGACGAGCGCAGACAGAAGATCCGTGTCGTCCGGCTTGCGCGTGACTTTCCCGCCACTCTTGAGATCTGTCGCCTCGGTGAGCGGACGGTCGAGCGGACTTGGCAGATACCACACGATGGCGTCAAGCAACGGCTGGACGCCCTTGTCCTTGAGGGACGTGCCGCAAAGCACGGGGACCATCTGGTTCGACACCACGAGACGGCGAATCGCGCCTTTCAGTTCATCAACCGTCAGATCGCCCTTGTCGAGATAGGCCTCCATCACGCCCTCGTCAAGGTCGGCCACCTTCTCGCACAATTCGGCGCGCGCCAAATCGGCTTCGTCCTTCAATTCGTCCGGGATGTCCGTCACCGCGAACTTCGCGCCAAGCGAGGCGTCATCGAAAACGACAGCTTTCATCTCAAGCAGATCGACGACGCCCTTAAACCCATCCTCTTTGCCGATTGGCAGTTCGACGGGCACGGCGTTCGCGTGAAGCTTGTCGCGCATTTCCTGCACCACGCGCGCGAAGTTCGCGCCCATGCGATCCATCTTATTGATAAACGCCACACGCGGCACCTGATAGCGGTCCGCCTGGCGCCACACGGTCTCACTCTGCGGCTGGACGCCGCCCACGGCGCAGAACACGCCCACGGCGCCGTCGAGTACGCGCAGAGAACGTTCAACTTCCATCGTGAAGTCGACGTGGCCGGGCGTGTCGATCAAGTTGATCGTGTGCCCCTTCCATTCGCACGTAATGGCGGCCGACGTAATCGTAATGCCGCGTTCGCGTTCCTGGATCATCCAGTCGGTCGTCGTGTCGCCCTCGTGGACTTCGCCGAGGGCGTGGATCTTGCCCGTGTAATAGAGGATTCGTTCGGTCGTCGTCGTCTTGCCCGCGTCGATGTGGGCCACAATGCCGATGTTGCGGAGAGTATCAAGTGAGTGCGCTTCCATGACGGGAGATTATAGCAAAAAGAAACGCGCTCCTCTAGATGGGGACAGAACACGGTTCTAAAGACGAAAAAACGGCAAAAGGCCTTTTTAATAGTCGCCGCGCGCCATGTCGCGCTGGATGGCTTTCGTCTTGAGCGCGTCGCGCTTGTCGTGCAACGCCTTGCCTCGGCAGACGCCGAGTTCGAGTTTGACGCGTCCCTTCTTCAAGTAGAGGCGCAACGGCACGAGCGTCAAACCCTTCGCCTCCGTCTTGAGGCGCAGTTGCTCCACCTCCTTGCGGTGGACGAGCAGCTTCCGGTTCCCCTGCGGCCGGTGGTTGAACCGATTCCCGAACGCATAGACGGGAATGTTCATCTGGACAATGTAAAGCTCCCCTCCCAACACGGCACCGTAGGCGCCCGACAACGACGCCTCGCCGTGGCGGACGACCTTCACCTCCGTACCGCACAACACAATACCGCACTCGATCTTTTCGAGCACGGTATAGTCGTGATAAGCCCGCCGATTGACCGCCAGATCGCCCGGCGCGGCCTTTTTGTTCTTCTTGTCCGCCATTTAGTCGGCGAAGATGGACTTCAGCCCAGAATGCTTTTCCCAGCGCGTCTTCGCCTCTTCGGCGTGGGCAATCGCATCGAAATCGACTTCCGAAATCAACTTGCCTTCTGCCACTTCACGCAACGCGGTATCAATCTTATCCTCCGTCGGCGAATGCGGCCGCACGAGCGGTTTCTCGCCGTCGATGAGCTGCTTCTCACGCTTGGAGACGAGGTTCACGAGAACCGGAACCGACGGGATGCGTTCATGGGCTTTTTTCAGAAGTTCAATATCCATAATCTCTCCGTTTTGAAAACGAGTGCAATATTATAGAGGATTCTCGTCCAACGTGCAAGAGGGCGCACACGCCCTTTTCACGACGCGGATGTCCCCGTTCCAATGGCGCGTTGCATATAGGGCAGATAGGCCTTCGTATACACGACGCAGGAATAGACGTTCAATCCAATCAAAAAGGCCTCCATCGCGTAGACCGACCACAGGAACGCCTCATTCCACGCCGCCGGAAGTTGCGCATGGAACGCCAGATAGCCGTAGATCAATCCCGCCGCCGGGAAAGAGAGCGCCGTGCGCACCTTCCCCAACCACATCGCACTGACGTCCGCATGATAGGTGGACGCCACGGCACGGAGGAACGTCACCCACTGGTCGCGCAGAATGTAGAGTACCGTAAACGCCAGCATGACGAGCTGGTGGACACGATTCTCGTGCTGGACGCCGATCAACCACAGCAACGTGGGAAACGACACGATGAAGAAAATCTTGTCCATCAGCGGATCGGCCAGCTTCCCGAACGTCGAGACGACTTTCCACCGCCGCGCCAGCTTGCCATCGAAAAGATCCGAAATGGCGGACAGGAACATGAACGCGCCGGCCGTCCAGGCCAGTGCGGAAGACGCATAGACCTGTGCGCAGACGGCACAGCCCATGAACATGAAAATCAACGGGACCCGTGACAACGTCAGCCCGTTAACGATGAGGGAATGCAGACGCGTCTCGCTCATTCAGCCGCCGATTCGCTTTCCACGGCCGAAGCGTCGTCCGCCGTCGCACCATCCGTTCCGTCCGCCACGCCGGTCCCATCGGCCTCGTCGTCCAACGGCACGGCCGTTTCCATGTGCCCCAACACGTCGAACACCCGGTTCTGGAGGTTCGTCTGCTCCCCCGCGATTTCACGCAGCGTATTCACCTGCACGAGCGTCGTCGCGAGTGTCGCACGGAGGGCGTCGCGCTTCGCCGTCATCTCCTGCAATTCCACTTCGAGTTCAGCCGCACGCGCCTCCGCTTTCTGGAGACTGCGCCGCGTCGCGAAGAGGCGCTTGAGAATTTCGCCCGGTTCAAGGTCAAGGTCGTCGATCTGCATTCCGAACGGAATCGGCACGAGCACGGACTGGTGGCAGTTCACACAGTCGATGGCCAGCCCCGCGCCCTTGTAGTCGATGGCCAGATTGTGGCCACAGTGCGGACAGTCGAACACGATGTCCGTATCGCGAATCTCCGTAGTCGGTTCTTCCGCTTCGGCGTTTTCGTTCACCTTGTTCTCTTCTTCGGTCATGTGCGCCTCCTTTGTGGATTTCCCTTCGGAAAGCCTCAAGCCTTCGCCGCCGCCGGACGCGGCGGGACTTTGAACTCGTCCTTCTTGAAATAGTACGTCTTGCGCGTATCCGCCGACACATTCGCCATCAGTACGGCCACCGCGCTCTCGTAGGCGAGATCCGCCGGGCAGTTGAGCGGCGTCCCGTGGCGGCAGGCCGCGAAGAAGTTCTCCAAATGCGGCATATGCGCGGGCTTGTTCATCTCCACGCCGATGGGGTTGCCGTTCGCCTGCGCGGAAATACGCGTGTCCACGGCAATGTCCTTCGTCACTTCCTTCTTCACCTTGTCGCCCTCGGCGGGAAGGATCCAGCCCTTGTCGATGAACTTCTGCCACTGCTCGTCCGACACCCCGCCCGACCGGAGTTCGCGCTGGACGGTGTTGCCGCGCGCGGAAATTTCGGCAATCGTGAGCGAGGCGTCCACGCCCATGAACTGTTCGTAGAAACCGCCCCGCGCGTTCGACGAGATAACCTGGTAGTACGCCTCGTTCTTCGTGCCGTCCGGCATCTGGAATTCATACAGACACATCACGCGGTCGTAGGCCATGCGCGGCGGGTTGAACGCATCCTTCCCGCCAATCGCGGTGACGGAACTCGGCGGCACGCCCCAGCACCAGATGAACGTGTCGATCTGATGCGAACCCAAGTCCACCATCGACCCGCCACCGTACTTGTAGAACCACCGCCAGTTGAGGAACTGCTCGGGATTCTCGTAGCCGTAGCGCGTGAGGATTTCCTGCTTCGGCGGACGCTTCACCTGGAAGAACGGCGCGAGCGTGCGATTCCACTGCGCATAGGCCGTCGTCACACGTCCCAGCATGTTCGGCACGATGTTCGTGAAACAGTGGCGGTAGCGCGGATTCGATCGGCGCTGGTGGCCGATCTGCAGCAACTTGCCCGTCTCCTGCTGGACACGGCACATCTCCGCCGCCTGTTCCAACTTGTTGGACATTTCCTTCTCGCAGTAGACGTGCTTGCCCTTGCGCAGACAGTAGCACGTGTGCTCGCAGTGCATCCAGTCCGGCGTGGCAATCACCACCGCGTCGATGTTCTTGTCCTCCTTGTCCAGCATGTCCTTGTAGTTCTCGTACGTCGTGACCGTATGGCCATAGGACTTGAAGAACTGCTTCGCCTGCTGCTGCTGGAATTTCCAGATGTCGCAGACGCTGCGCACACGGACGCCGGGAATGCGGACGAGCGATGCGCTCAGCACACGCGCCTCCGCACCGAACCCGATCAACGCCACGTTGATCGTATCGTCCTTCGGCCCGATAGTCGCATCCTCCGCGTGCAGAATGCTAAAGCGCGGCAGAAACGTGGACGCCACAGCAGCGCCCTTCATGAAGTTGCGACGATTAAGATCCATCTTTCCAAGTCTCCTACATTCGCGTGTATCGCGGACCATCCCCACCCTGTGGAAATGTCCAATCTATGTTACCAAAAGGGCACTTGATCTGGCAAGTCTTGCAGTGGAGGCAATTCGAGAAATCGACTTGCAACCGAAACGCCCCCGCCGGCGCGTCGTCGGCCGGCCGATAGACCTCCGCCGGGCAGAAGCGCGTACACGGCGCCCCGAACCGCTCCGCGCACGTCGCACAGACGGCGGACTGCCGAATCTTCAAATGACACGGCTGGTCTTCCTCGTGCCGCGTCCCACTCATGAACACGTCCGTCAACCGATCCGGCTGCACGGGCGACGCTGCCACGACGTCCCGCGCCCGCTCCCGCGCAAGCCGCGCCGGGGACAGCGGGTCAAGCGCCGCCGCGTCGGATTCCGAACAACCCGGCACACGGCCTCCCGGCACCGCGCCGTTCGTCAGCCACGCAAGCGCGGCCGCTGCCACACCACACGGCAGACCGTACGTGAACGACGCACGGACATTGCGCACGCGCCTGATTTCCTTCATGCCCGGCATCGCGTCCAGATTCGCTTTGTACCGCGCCCCGACGTCCGCCTCGCCCGACAGAATCGCCTCGGCCGCCGCCACGCCGCTCTGACACGCGAGATGGACGCCCTTGATGCGCAGCGAATCGAGCAATCCTGCGCCGTCGCCCACAATCAAGCACCCCGGCACGTACGGCTTCGGCAACGCATAGAACCCGCCTTCGGGAATCACCTTCGCGCCGTAGGCCACGGACTTGCCGTCCTTGATGTGCGCCGCCACGGCCGCCGACGCCTTGAACCGCTGGAAGAGACGAAACGGGTCGATCTCCGCACGACGGTAGTCGAGCGCGTAGGCGTATCCCACCATCACCTGCGTTCCGGACACGTGGTAGACGAATCCGCCGCCGTACGTGTAGAAGTCCGACGGCCAGCCGAACGTGTGCATCGTCTCGCCCGCCGTCTGCGTCCCCGCCGGCACCTCGATCAGTTCCTTGATGCCCAGCGCGTACGTCTGCGGACGCACCCCCTGCAAGTTTTTCTCGGCAATCAGTTTCTCCGTGAGGATGCCGCACCCGCCCTCGGCCAATATGACCGTCCGGGCGCGAATCTCCTCCGACGCAAGGTAGTTCGATTTCCGCGCCCCGTGCTTGTCCAGCCCCTTCTCGCCCGTCCGCGCCCCGACGACGCGGCCGTCCTGTTCCACGAGCGACGTCACGGCGTAGCCCGTGTAAATCTCCACGCCCGCGTTCGCCGCGACGCCCGCCAGATAGACGGCCAGTTTCGTCAACGACATCACGGGATAACCTCGCGACCGCATGAGCGACGGCACCCACGGGATTTTCAACGAACATTTTTCGGTGGCGAGCAACCGGAACGATTCCTTGACGACCTTCGTCTCGCACGGAATCTTCGCGATCTCATCCTCGGTCAGAAAACCCGCGAACCCCGACGGATCGACAATCGCGCCGGACAGCACGTGCGAACCCACGCTCCGCCCCTTCTCCAGAACGACCACGCGGAGACGGGGATTCGCGCGCCGAAGCTTGATCGCCGCCGCCAATCCGGCGGGACCCGCCCCTACGACCAGCACATCGGTTTCAATCATTTCTCAAGCTCCTTGATCAGTGCCGGAAGCACCTCGAAAATGTCTCCCACAACGCCGACGTCCGCCACGCCGAAAATCGGCGCGTTCGGATCGCTGTTCACCGCGACAACCGTGTCCGCGCCGCGAATACCCTCCAGATGCTGGATGGCGCCCGAAATACCGAAGCAGAGGTAGAGTTTCGGCGCGACGGTTTTGCCCGTCTGCCCGACCTGGCGGGAGACGGCGCACCAGCCCGCGTCCACACAGGCGCGCGAACAAGCCACCTCGCCACCGAGCAACTCGGCCAAACGAAACAGCAGTTTGAAATTCTCCGCCTTCTTCATCCCGCGCCCGCCCGCCACGAGAATGTCGTGGGCCGCGATGTCGACCGCATCCGCGTCGCAGACCGTTTTCAGAATCTTCGTCTGCGGGGCGATCAGTTTGAGCGCTTCCACCAACACCTGACCCTTTCGCTTCGGATCGGGCGCGGCTTTCTTGAAGACTTTTGGCCGTACGGTGGCCATCTGCGGACGATGGTTCGGCGTCATGATCGTGGCCATGATGTTGCCGCCGAACGCCGGGCGCGTCTGGTGCAGCAGCATCTGCAACGCGCCCGTGTCCTTGTTCTTCGTTTCCTCGATTTTCAGCATCGTACAGTCGGCTGTCAGCCCCGTCCGCACGTTCACCGCCACGCGCGCGAAGAACGCGCGGCCAATGGCCGTCGCGCCCGCGAGCACGACCTCCGGCTTGTGCCGCACAATCAACTGGCTCACCGCGTCGACGTAGACGTTCGCCTCGTACGTCTCCAACGCGGGGTCGTCCACGGCGTAGACGACATCCGCGCCCGCCGCGACAAGCGCCTGTTTCATCGCGTCCGTCAGCCCATGCCCCAACAGCACGGCGCAGAGCCGTGCGCCCGCGCCGCGCTGCGCTTTGAGTTCCAAACCCTTTGCAAGCAGTTCGTACACGACGTCCACAACCACGCCTTGCCGTTGCTCGGCGAAGACCCAGACGTCCTTGTACTGCTCGATGTGGTCGGTCCCGTAGATTTTCCGTTTAACCTCGTCAATCGCCTTGAATGGACACGCCGTCACGCAGGCTCCACACGCTTTACACGCGGCGGCGTCGACTTCGGCGATCTTTCCGATTTTGTTCGCATCCGGCGCGTCGACCATGCGGAGGGCGCCGAACCCGCAGCCCTTCACGCACTTGCCACACCCTCGGCAGCGTTTGGGATCGATGAAAACAGGAGCGTCCGCCATTACTTCACCAGTCCTTTCCGCGCCAGAAACTGGGCAATCGCCCGTGCGCCCGCCGCGCCGTCGTTCCGTGCATCGACCTTTTCACCGCCGCCTTTCGTCGGCGGCGGGAAGATCGCCACGACTTTCGTCGGCGATCCCGCCAGTCCGATGCGAATCGGATCGGCCGCCACGGCCTTTTCGTCCAACACGCCGATCTCCGCGCGCGCGGCGCGCATCGCGCCCGCCAGCGACGCGAAGCGCGGCGTGGAGGCCTCTTTCAACACCGTCATCACGGCAGGGAACGTGCCCTCGATCTCCGTCTCACCGTCGTCCATCACCGTCACCACGCGATACGTTCCGTCCTTCGCCACGAGCGACTTCACGTAGGTCACGAGCGGAACGCCGAGAAATTCGGAGACGCCCGGACCCACCTGAGCCGTGTCGCCGTCAATCGCCTGTTTGCCGAACAGCACAAGATCCGGCGTCCGACCCGCGCAGACTTTCAAGATGGCACGGGAGAGCGTGTAGGACGTGGCGAGCGTGTCCGCACCGCCGAACGCACGGGACGACACGAGCCAGGCATCGTCCGCCCCACGCGCCAGCGCCTCGCGCAACACGGCCGTCGCCTGCGGCGGTCCCATGGACACGACGGACACCCGTGCGCCCACGGCGTCTTTGAGTTTCAACCCCTCTTCGAGCGCGTATTCATCAAAGGGGTTGATGATCGACTCGACCCCTTCGCGCATGAGCGTGTTGGTCTTGGGATTGATCCTGACGTTCGTAGTGTCCGGAACCTGTTTGATGCAGACGACGACGTGCATGTTGCCTTCTTCTTTCCGTACGCGGCCGTGTCTTACTTGTCCACGCCGAAACGGTATTCCGTGTGGGACGTGAACGTCTCGCCCGGACGCAACACCGTGGACGGGAAGTCGGGACGGTTCGGCGAATCGGGGAAGTGCTGCGTTTCAAGCGCCACGCCCGCGAACGGGCAGAGCTTCTTCCCGGCGGCCTTCGCCGGCAGGTCGGTCGTCATGTTCTGCGCCCCGTACATCTGCATTCCGGGTTCGGTCGTCCAGATTTCAAGCGTCCGGCCGGAGACGGGATCGCGCATCCGGCAGGCTTTCTTGAGTTCACCGGCCTTGCCGCGCAGCACGAAGTTGTGGTCGTACCAGTTGTCCATCGGCGCGAGCGCCTTGTCGGCCTTCATGAGATCGGCTTTCGCGCCAATCGCGCGCGGTTCCGTGAAGTCGAAGCCCGTGCCCTTGACGGGCGCGTTCTTCGTCGGAATCAAACCTTCGGTCGTCTGCGAATACTCGTCCGCGAAAATCTGGAGTTCCTGACCGAGAACGTCGCCGCTCGATTCGCCCGCAAGATTCCAGTAGGAATGGTGCGTGAGGTTGAGAACCGTCGGCTTGTCCGTCGTGGCCTCGTAGTCGATCGTCCACGTGTTGTTCGGGAGAACCTTGTACGTGACCTTGCACGTCACCGTGCCGGGGAAGCCCATTTCGCCGTCCGGCGAAACGTAGGTGAGTTCAAGCCCCTGGATCGGGCCGCGATGAATGGGCTTCGCCTTCCAGATCTTCTTGTCCCAGCCGTCCGGCCCGCCGTGGAGATTGCAGTGACGCTTGCCCTTGTCCTCGTTGATCGGCAGCTGATATTCCTGGCCGTCAAGCGTGAACTTGCCGTCGGCAATGCGGTTGCCGAAACGGCCGATCAGCGTGCCCATCGAAAAACCGAGCTTCTCGTACTCCTCCGCCGTGTTCCAGCCGAGCGTTACGTCCGCGAGATTGCCGAACTTGTCCGGCGCGTAGCAGCGGACGAGACGGCCGCCGTAGTCAGAGACGTCGAGAATCAAGCCGCCCGCGCCGCGCAGACGGTAGATTTTCGCCTTCGAGCCGTCGGCCAGTTTGCCGAACGGCATCGTGCGCGAAACGCGGCTGCCACGCGGGGCGCGCTGCATCCGGACGGCCCGCGCCGGCGGGGCGGCCTTTTCGTTTTCCTGAGCCTTGGCCGCAACGGCCTCGTCGGCCACGCACACGCCCGACGCGAGCGCCGCGCAGGCCACAGTCGTCATGATTTTGTTCATGTCATTCATCCTTTGAATATGAAGTATTTACGTATGAAAAAATTGAGCAGAAACGAAACGACGATTTCGATGAAGACGGCCAGCGTGGTCATCAGCCCCACCGTGTGAATGAGCGTCCACGAAACCGCCGTGGCGATTCCCATCGCACACGCCGCCACGCCGAAGAAGAGCGCAAACTCCTTGTACCAGACGTAGCGGCCGGGCTTGAAGACGAACACGCGGTTCATCAACCAGCAGAAGACGTTCGCCAACGCAAACCCGCCCGCCGTGTTCACCGCAAACCGCAGGGAGCGCAACGCATCCGCGATCTCGACGGACGGCAGACGCAGGAGGCGCACCGTCCAGTCGTCCGGTGCCAGGCACTTGAGGCACGTCGCGGCCAAGACATAGAAGACAGCCATCTGTACAAGCGTCGACAGCACGCCGATCGCGCCGTATTTGATGAACTGCGCGAACGGCCCGCTGTCCGGCGACAGGAAATGCTTGAGGGACGTCGTCATCGGCCGGTCTTTCATCCCAGCAATTCGTTAACTTTCTGCATCACGGCGAAAGCGTCGGCCACGTACAAGACGTCCGCCTTGCCCTGCGCCCAGCCGCAGTTCGCGTCCAGATTGACGGCGCGGCGTTCCGTGATGAACCGCCAGCCGACGACGTGCGGCTCTTCGCCATGGCAGCACGTGGCCAGCCCCTTGGGATGACGCGGCGTGGAACCGGTCTGCCCGACCTGGTTCATGTGGCTCATGAACGAAAACGCCTGAGCGGCTTCCGGCATGTCGACAAGCGACTTCGAGGAGCCGAGCGACGCGCCGCTCCGGGCGAGGAAGCCCGTGATCGTCGCGGCCGCTTCGTCGAGATGCGACGCGCCGTCGCCCTGCTTCTTCGTCCAGCCCGCGCCAGCGACGAACAGCAGATTTGCATCGGGGCGAATCGTCGATTCCCCGCCGCCGCCCGCCGCGACGACGCCGTGGCACGTTGTGCGCGTGGGCGCGGACGGCGCACCCGGCAACGCCTCCGGCGTGACGAACAACTTCGCGCAGATCTCCGCGAAGAGCGAGGGGTCGGTGACGATGACCCACGGACGCGCCGTACGGGTGAACGTCGTGAGAATGCGCTGACGGTAGACCCACCGCTGGACGGTGGCCGTCTCGCCGTCCACGGACACGTCGACCACGTTCGTGTCGATGGCCGCGCCCGCGCGGAACGCCGCCGCCGGCATCGCGCGGCGGACGCGCGAACACCCCGGCACAAGAATCAGATCCGCCCCGGCGGCCTTCACCGCATCGGCGAAGAACGGCACGTCCTGCGCAAACGTTCCGTTCCCTTCAATGGCATATGCTTTGATCGTCATATCGCAAATTCCTTCCTAGGCCCGAATCCAGTCCACGATTTCCTGCGCGATGGCGTCGACGGACATGTCCTTCTTCACCACCGTGTCACGCTTCGCGGACGGTACGTCCGTCTTCACATAGGCGATGCCACCCGTGCCAATATTCGCCACGGGAGCTTTCATCAGCGCGGGCATGATGCCGCGCATGTTCATCATGCCGACCTGCGGATTGTTCGGCGGTTCAGGCAGACTGCCCGTCGCCCAACCGATGGCGGCAGGGAAGCCCGCGCAAGTCGACGACAGGTAGCGGCCGCCCTCCACGCGCTCCAAGACGGAGAACGAATCGTCGTCCGCCAATTTCAGTTCATCCACCGCCATGAAGAACTCGGGGATGCCGAGCGCCTCGGCCACGAACTGCAACGTCACGCCCGCGTCACGGGACGCGCTCGCACAGCCGCCGAAGAGGAAGTCGGGCGGTTGCGGAAGAGCCTTGATCGCTTTCGCCAGTTCCGCCGCCGTCTCCGTCGCATCCGTAAATCCGCCCGCCGGCGCGTTGACGGCCACGAGCTGGAACGGGACTTTCTGCGCCACCGTCATCATCAGCTGCTGCAATTTCGCCTTCGGCCCCACGGCCACGAGCGTGATCTTCGAGCCAGGCCGCGCTTTCGCAAGCACCGCCGCTTCGTAAAGCGCACAAGCGGCCCACGGATCGAGGACGCTTGGCAGCATCTGTTCGTTTTTCAAGCCAGGGCCTTGCGGCGTCTGGACCGGTTCGAGCGTCTGGAGCGGATCCGGCACCAACGACCCGCACACAACGATGTTCAGGGGCTTGCCCATGCTATTCTCCCAGTTCTTTCAAGATTCGGTACGATCAAGACTTTCTAGAATTAAACAACAAACGGATTATATCAAAAAACCAAAGCGGCAACACACCCTTGTTCAGAAAAACAGGAGGCAGGTGTGGAAGAAAGGAAAAGCCCCTTACGCCATCTGCTCGCAGACGATCTCTTCGAGCGTGTGCAGTTCCGCGCCCCGGAAGACGTAGACGATCTGGTGGAGCGTCGTGCCGCGCGCGAGCGACGGGACGGACGGATCGGCGCGGTACTTCGCCAGCTGCGCCTTCG
>CAYZYQ010000053.1:0-19737 GCA_964482645.1 uncultured Lentisphaeraceae bacterium
AATGTGCCTGGACGGACGGATACGTCTACGTCGACCACCCGTTCGGGTGGCGTCCCCGGGAACTCGAACGGGTCGGGAACGACCCCGACTGGCATCGTCCGTTCGCGGCGGACGCCCAGGTCGAACTCATGCTCGACGGGCACGGCACGGTCGGGGTGCGCAAGCTGTACCACCAGGTGAGGCGCGCGACGAACGATGTCATCTGGCTGGACTGGAAGAAGGTCGTCGAATGATGAATCTGGAAAACAACGAGGAGGACTGCGGAATGGAAGCTGAGAAGTTGAATCGGGTCGTGCGGCGTCTGCTGGGCGGCGTGGCGTTTTTCGCCATGGCGGCCGGATGTTCGCCGTCGGTCGCCCCGGAAACGCCTTTCGACGGGGATTTCGCCGAGATGTCCCGCATCGTCAGAATGGGGCGAGGGTGCGGGAGGTGGATTTATTCCGTCAGTGTCCGGATTGCCGAACTCCCGGACGAAAAAGACCGGAGGCGGTGTCTTGAGAAGTTCCGGAACGTGGTTCTCGCACCAGAGGCCGGCGACGCGGACTACAACGTTCTCACAAGTCGGGCACATGGACGTGAAGATCTCGTCGAACCGTGGCTCGACGCGGCGGTGCGGTGCGGGGTGCCCTTTTCCGAACGCATGGAGTTCCGCATGGCGTTCATCGACTGGCTGAAGGCGGAGCGGAGGCGGATCGTCGATTCCGGGGTCTCGCCGGACGATGGCAGGAGGCTCGGACTGCACATAACGGCGGGATGTTATCTCGGAGATCTTGGAAGTCTGTATTTCATCAACTTGTGGCGGCTGGAGCTCCAGTTCGACGAGGAGGCGGAACGGGAGTGCCGGCCCGACGAATTGAAACGTCTTCGCGCGCGTCTGGAGGCGTTTCTCGGGCGCCCCGTTCGGACGCGGGAGCAGATTCTCCATGACCGGCGGGAGTCTTCGCGGCGGAACATGGAGTACATCGAGAGCCTCCGCACGTCGAACCCGCTCCCGGAGCCGTCGGGATGGGACGGGTGACGGGGCGCCGCCGGACAGGGCCATGATGTGGGAAAATGTGGTTTTTGCGTTCGGGGCGTTGACGGAAGGGATTGAAATATGGTAGAGTGTAGGCGTTCGTGGAAAAGGCCGCGGGCAAGAACATTCAACGAGGATATGGACGAAATGCGCGTAATTGCAGAAAACTTGCAGAAAAAAACGGGGGGGGGGGCAGTTAGAGTCTAGCGTCCGTCCCTCGTTCCCGCTTTCCTCCGTTCCTCACCGGCGCGGCCGGCCCTTTCGGGCCGCCGCGCCGTTTCGTTTTCCAGGCGAAAGGAGCAGGACGGTCATGAATCAATTGTCTGAACGCGGGCCGCGGACACGGCGGGACGGGCGTCCCCTCGGCGCGGCCCGGTGGGCGTGCGCGTTCGCATGCGCGGCGCTGCTGGCCCTCGCGGCGGCGGGCGCCGCGTCGGAGGCGTACGACGGCACGTGGGAGGGTGCGTGGGACGCTTCGTCCCGGCCGGGCGAGAGGGTGAAGATCGCCGAAGGAAGAATCTCGGCGGCGTTCGATTCGCGCGTCGCGGGCGTCGGGACGACGGCGCCCGGCGCGGTGGACGGACGTTTCCTCGACAGCGAGGAATCGGAGGCGGGGCGTCTCGACACGCGCCCGCCCGCCGGCTTCTTCATCATCGTGCGGTGAGGGGGACGACCACGTGGACAAGCTGCCGGCATGTGGTTTTTGTGGCGATCCGGCGGGAGGGGCGCGTCCCTGCGCGGACGAAACGGCGCGACGGGACGTCGCGCCCTGCCGGTGGACGCCGAAAGGCAGACGAAAAAACGAGCTTCAAGTGACTTGATGACTTCAAGTGAACTGGTGAACGGCAAACGAATCAAATAGGAGAACGGAAGATGAAGAATGTGAATCGGTCAATCCAGCCGGCCGGGGTGCGCGTCTGCGCCGCCGCCGCGCTGTGCGCGTTGGCGGGCGCGGCGGTTGCGTCCGCGCCGGACGTGTCGGGCGTGACGATGGCGCAGGACGCGGTCTCGCGCGTCGTCACGGTCTCGTACGCGCTCGCGGACGGTCCGGCGATCGTCACGGTGGACGTGCGCACGAACGGCGTGTCGATCGGCGGGGCGAACCTGTGGCACTTCACGGGCGACGTGAACCGGCTCGTCGAGTCCGGCGCGCGGACGATGACGTGGCGGCCGGACAGGGCGTGGCCGGGGCACAAAATCGGCTCGGGCGTGACGGCGGTCGTGACCGCTTGGGCACCGGACACGCCGCCGGACGTGATGGTCGTGCCGCTCGCAAACCCCGACGACCCCGTGGAGTACTACGCCGACCTCGCGGCGGTGCCCGGCGGCGTGACGAACGACGTCTACAAGACGGCGAAGATGGCGTTCCGCAAGATCCCCGCCGCGAACGTCTCGTGGCGCATGGGCTCGCCCGCGTGGGAGACAGGGCGCACGGCGGCCCGCGAGACGCCGCACGTCGTGACGCTCGCGGACGACTACTACATGGGCGTCTTCCCCGTCACGCAGGAGCAGTACGCGACCGTGTCGGGCGGCTTGCATCCGTCCGAGTTCACCGTCGACCGCTCGACGCGGCCTGTGGAGAAGGTGTCGTGGAACGATCTGCGCGGCGCGGCGGCGGCCGGATACGACTGGCCCGCGGATGGCCACGCCGTCCTGTCCACATCGTTCATCGGCAGTCTGCGGACGCTGACGGGGATGGAGTTCGACCTGCCGACAGAGGCGGAGTGGGAGTTCGCCTGCCGTGCGGGAACGGGGACGGCCCTCTACAACGGGCAGGAGCTGACCGACGGAACGGCGTCGACGAACACGCTCAACTCGCTCGCCCGCTATCGGTACGGAGGGAGTTATCTGGACATGGGCGCGACGGCGCCCGACCCGACCACTCCCGCCGCCGTCGGCGGCACGGCGGAGGTCGGCTCATACGCGCCGAACGCCTGGGGACTGTATGACATGCTGGGGAACGTGTGGGAGTGGTGCCTGGACTGGTACCAGGAGTCGCCGCTTGGCTACGACCCCATGGTCGGACCGCTTTCGGGTTCGGGCCGTGTGATACGTGGTGGAGGCTGGAACGGCGCTGCCGACAAATGTCGTTCGGCCTATCGTACTTCCTGGCCGTCCGCCACGGGCAATTATGTCGGCGTCCGGCTCGCCCTGCCTCTGCCCGCCGCACAATAGTCTATCGTACCATCCCTCCGTCCTCGTCCGCCGTCGGTTCTTCCGGCGGGGATGAGGAAACTTCGCGCCTTGGTGCGGCCGCCTTGTTCGGCATCTGCGCCGGGGCGTGTCCGTTATGGTATACTTTACGCCGCCCGTGGAAACCGCACGTGGCCGTTGGTGGACGCGCATGTGCGGCTGCGGCGATTCTGGATGCGAGAGACGGACTCTCCGTGAAAAGGAAAGGCATTTTGCCATGGCATGGTTTGTTCTGGTTCTCGCCGGCGTCTTTGAAGTCATTTGGTCGGTCGCGATGAAGGCTTCGCACGGGTTCACGCGCCCGCTTCCTTCCGTGGTTACCGTTGTCGGCATGGTGGCGTCCGTTTGGCTGTTGGCTTGGGCGATGCGGACGATTCCGCTCGGTACGGCCTACGCGATTTGGACGGGCATTGGGGCGCTTGGCGCGGTGGTGTGCGGCATTCTGGTCTTCCATGAACCTGCGACCGTTCTCCGTCTCGTTTCCGCCTCCCTCGTTCTCGCCGGGATTGTCGGACTGAAACTCGCCGCTTGTCGATGACGGGCGTACGGGACGGGCGGAAGTGTGCTATAATTGGCGGCATGAAACAGATGCTGCTTGCAACCTTGGTTCTCGCGGGGCTGGCGTTCGCCGGTTGCCGCCGGACGGATGTGCGTGATTTTTCCGTGTCGGTGCCGGGCCTGACGGAGGCGGACGTGCCGCTTGTCAAATCGGCGTTGGCACCCTATGGCGGCGTGGTGAAGACGAGCATTCGGTTCGACGCGGCCGCGCAGCGTGTGACGCTCCAGTACGATTCAATGCAAATCGCACAGAAAAACATTGAGATGGCGATTGCGAAAGCCGGCTTCACGGCCAATGGCGTGACGCCCGAATCCATCGGCGCGAAACGCAAGTAACGCGGCGGCGGCCGGGCAGGCGGTTTTCCCATGGCGACGTGGACGGAGGGCATCTGTTCATTTCGGGCGTCGTTGACGCTGGAGCGCGGGTTGTCGCCGCGTACGCGGGAGGCCTACTTGCGCGACGTCGCCGGCTTCGTTGCATTTCTGGCGGCGCGGGGGACGAACGATCCGGCGGCGGTGCGGCGGTTGGACGTGACGGATTTTCTGTCCGACCTCCGCGCGAAGCGGCGCAAAGCCTCCACGCGGGCGCGGGCCTGTGTGGCCGTTCGCCAGTTTCTGTCACACTTGAAAGCGGTTGGGCTGGTGCGGACGGACGCCGGTGCGAGTGTGGAAACGCCCCGGCTGGATCGCACGTTGCCGCGCGTCCTCGGCGAAGAGACGACGAATCGGCTGGTGACGTCCGTGACAGGCGATTCGCCGCGCGACGTGCGTGATCGCGCGTTGCTGGAATTGCTCTACGGCTGCGGGTTGCGCGTCAGCGAGGTGTGCGCGTTGGAGTTGACGGACTTCATCGGCGAGGCGGACGTCGTGCGCTGCCGGGGCAAGGGGTCGAAGGAGCGGATCGTGCCGATGGGAGTGGGCGCGGGGCGGGCCTTGCGGCGGTATTTGGACGGTGGCGGACGTGCGTTTTTCGCGCGGGGCAACGCGACGGAGCGGCATGTGTTTCTCACGCGGCTGGGGCGTCCGTTCACGCGCATGGGCGTGTTCAAGATGCTGCGCGAGCGCGCGACGGCGGCGGGCATCGACCCGCGCCACGTCTCGCCGCACGTCCTGCGCCACTGCTTTGCGTCACACTTGCTGGCGCATGGCGCGGACATCCGTGCGATCCAGGAAATGCTCGGCCACGCCTCCGTTGCGACGACGCAGATCTACACGCACGTCGACGTGGCGCGGTTCGGCGAGACGCATCGTCTGTACCATCCGCGCGCGGAAGAGGCGCGTTTGGCGGGGGGAGAGACGTCCGTGAAACCGTCCACCCCTTGAAAAAAGAGGGGAAAATGCATTTTCCCTCTTGCGGACGCCGCCAAAAACCGCTATTCTATGGGCGTTGCAAGGGATTTCCCCGAGCGCAAAACGAAGGAATGCAAAATGGCTAAGAAAGAAAAAGTCCCGACCACCAAGAGTGGCATCATGGCCGCGCTCGCGGAAGCCGGCGGCATCACCAAGGTGCAGGCGGTCGCCGTCTACGACTGCCTTCTGAAGCTCGCCTACGAAGGCGCCCGCCAGGAAGAGAAGGGATATTTGATCCCCGGCCTTGGCAAGCTCCTCATCAAGAAGCAGGGCAAGCGCAAGGTCCGCAACCCGCAGACGGGCGAGGAAAGCATCAAGCCCGCGTGCAAGGTCGCGAAGTTCCGTCTCGCGAAGGCCGCGAAGGACGCGCTCGTCCCGCCGAAACCCGCCAAGAAGTAAGGATGGCGGAATCCGCGTGGGCGCATCGCCGCGCGGAAGTACGGAAACGGCCGGGGTCTAAAAGCCCCGGCCGTTTTTCGTTCGATTTTTTCAAATTTACCCTCTTGCTTCCGCCCTCCCGAAATGATAAACTATTGTCTCACCACGGAAGAGTGGCTGATTTCGCGATACGGTCCGGATTTTGCCGGACGCGTCCGGCAGCAAGGCTAAAGCGCTTGTGTACGCCGGGAGGCGCCGCAGGCGCTTTTATCGTGAAGGGGCGCTCCATGTGGGAAAACTGGTCGGACACTCAATTCCGAGACGGTCTCCTGAGACCGCGCAGGCACCGGCGCGAAGCCGTCCGGCGATATCGGAATCGTGAAAGGCCAGGTTCGAAACGAAACAAAAAGAAAGAAAAAAGAGATGCAAAAGAAGAGAGTACGCATCCGCCTCCAGGCATACGATCACCGTGTGCTGGACCAGGCCGTCGGTGGCATCATCGATACGGCTCGCGGTACGGGTGCGCAGGTCGTGGGACCGATCCCGCTGCCGACGCGCGTCGAGCGTTTCACGGTGAACCGCTCCCCGAACGTCGACAAGAAGTCGATGGATCAGTTCGAGATGCGGACGCACAAGCGTCTGCTCGACATCGTCAACCCGACGGCGAAGACGATTGACGAGTTGAAGAAACTGAACCTGCCTGCGGGCGTGGACATCACGATCAAGATCTAAGGAGGTTGTGATGGAAGGTTTGATTGGCAAGAAGATTGGCATGACCCAGGTCTACGACGCCGAGGGCCGCCGCCTGTGCGTGACGGTGATCGAAGTCGGTCCCTGCCCGGTCGTGCAGATGAAAACGCTTGAAAAGGACGGCTACGTGGCCGCCCAGCTCGGTTTCGGCACCCAGAAGCTCTGGAAAGATCCGGAAGCGGACAAGGAGGCCCACGGCGGCCGTTCCGCGCGCAATCGCATGACGAAGGCCGAGTCGGGCCACCTGCAGAAGGCGGGTCTCACGACGGGCGTGCGCGTGTTGAAGGAATTCGCGCCGGACGCCGGCGAAGAGGTGAAGGTCGGCGACGTCCTCACGGTGAAGAACTTCGAGGGCGTGAAGTACGTGGACGTCACGGGCGTCACGAAGGGCAAGGGCTTCGCGGGCGTGATCAAGCGCTACGGTTTCGCGGGCGGCAACCTGACGCACGGCGGCCATTCGAAGCGCCGCACGGGCGGTTTGGCGGCGCGTGACCTGCCGGGCTGGATTGAAAAGGGCAAGAAGATGCCGGGCCACATGGGCGACGTCAACCGCACGACGACGAACCTTGAAGTGGTGCAGATCCGTCCCGAGGACAATGCGCTCCTCATCAAGGGTTCGATTCCCGGCGCCCGCAACGGCACGGTGTTCATCCGCAAGTCCCTCAAGAACGCGGTGCTTGCTTTCAAGGCGGCGAAGAAAGGGGCGAAGTAACACATGAGCACGATTAAGCAGTTTACGTCCGCCGGCGCGGCCGCGGCCGATTTGACGGTCGACGACGCCCAGCTCGTGCTGGACAAGGGCGCTCAGGCGCTCAAGGACGCGATTGTCGCGATCCGCAACGCGATGCGCGCCGGCTCGGCGTGCACGAAGGGCAAGGGCGAAGTCGCCGGCTCGAACAAGAAGCCCTGGAAGCAGAAGGGCACGGGCAATGCCCGCGCCGGTTTCCGTCAGAGCCCGGTGTGGCGCGGCGGTGGCGTGGCGCACGGTCCGAAGACGCGCGACTGGAGCCTCAAGGTCAACAAGAAGGTGATGAAGCTCGCGTTTGCGCGCGCCGTCTCCGAAAAGATCGCGGCTGGCGAAATCATTGTGGTGGACGAATTCAAGTTCGAAGCCCCCAAGACGAAGCAGATGGCCGCGTTCCTCAAGACGATCGGCGTCGACCGCAGTGCGCTCGTGCTGACGGCCGATGAGAACGAATCGCTCTTCCTGATGGTCCGCAACCTGCCGCGTGTCGACTGGGCAACGGCCCAGGAGATCAACCCCTATGCGGTGCTGCTGTTCAAGACGATCGTCGCCGACAAGGCCGGCTTCGACGCCCTGATGGCCCGCGTGGCCAGAAAGGAGGCCAAGTAATGGCCCGTGACATCATCAAGCGCGTTCTTCTGACCGAAAAAGGGACGAAGCTTGCGACGCTCAACCAGTACTTCCTCGAGGTCGACACGGCCGCGACGAAGCCCCAGATCCGCCAGGCCGTCGAGGCCAAGTTCGGCGTGCACGTCCTCGCGGTGCGCACGGCCAACATGAAGGGCGGGCTGCGCACGATTCGCGGCACGCGCCGCCAGACGGTGGAATCCACCTGGAAGCGCGCGATTGTCGAGGTCAAGCCTAACGAGCACATCGACGCCTAAAGGGAGTTGAATCAATGGCACTCAAGACATTCAAAGCCCGTTCGCAGGGGATGCGCTTCCGCGTGGCCCCCACGTTCGAGGAAATCACCGAGAAGAAGCCGGTGAAGTCGCTGACCCGCGCCGTTCGCAAGAACGCGGGCCGCAACAACTCCGGCAAGATTACCGTCCGCCACCATGGCGGCGGCCACAAGCGCCGCTACCGTATCATCGACTTCATCCGCCGGAAGACGGGCGAAGCGACGGTCATGGGCATTGCCTACGATCCGAACCGCAGCGCCTATCTCGCGCTTCTGCAGTATGCGGACGGCACGAAGAGCTACATTCTGGCCCCTGAAGGCCTGAAGGTCGGCGCGAAGATCGTCAGCGGCGAGAACGTGGAAGCCACGGTTGGCAACAACATGCCGCTCGAACAGATCCCGTTGGGCCTGATGGTCCACTGCGTGGAACTGGCGCCTGGCCACGGTGCGAAGATCGCCCGTTCGGCCGGTTGCGACGCGCAGGTCATGGCGCGTGCCAACGGCACGGTCACGCTCAAGCTCAGCTCGGGCGAAGTCCGGATCTTCAACGGCCGTTGCCGTGCGACGGTTGGTTCGGTGGGCAACAAGGACTGGGGTTCGATCAAGCTCGGCAAGGCCGGCCGCAAGCGTCATCTCGGCATTCGTCCGACGGTGCGTGGCGTGGCGATGAACCCGGTCGATCACCCGATGGGCGGCGGCGAAGGCCGTACGTCCGGCGGCACGAATCCGTGCTCCCCGTGGGGTCAGCTGGCGAAGGGCGGCAAGACCCGCAAGCCCGGCAAGGCCTCGAACAAAGTCATCGTCAAGCGGAGGAAGTAACACATGGCGCGTTCACTCAAGAAGGGACCGTACGTGGAGGAATCCCTCCTCCGCAAGGTCGAGAAGATGCAGGCCAGCGGCAAGAAGCAGCCGATCAAGACGTGGAGTCGCCGTTCCATGGTGCTCCCCGATTTCGTCGGGCTGACGTTCGCCATCCACAATGGCAAGCAGCACCTGCAGGTGTACATCACGGAAAACATGGTCGGTCATCGCCTCGGCGAATTTGCGCCTACGCGCACGTTCAAGGGCCATGGCGCTCTCGTGAAGAAGGAAGACAAGAGGTAAGGATCCATCATGGAAGTGATTGCACTTACGCGTAACGCGCGGATGTCGGCGGCGAAGGGCCGTCCGCTGGCGCGCGAATGCCAGGGTCGTCCGGCGACGGAAGCTTTGGCGATTGTCGAGTTCTCGCCGAAGAAAGCGGCGACGATTCTCAAGCAGACGCTTCTCAGCGCGATTGCCAACGCCACGAACAACAATGGCCTGGACGTCGCCAGCTTGAAGGTCAAACTCTGCGTGTTCGACGAGTCCGTGCGTATTCGCCGGTTCTGGCCGACCGCCCGCGGTTCGGCGCATCCGATCGCCCACCGTCTCTGCCACTGCAAGGTCGTCCTCACCGACGGCAAGGAGAGCAAATAATGGGTCAGAAAGTCAACCCCACCGGGTTTCGTCTGCCGGTCAACCGCGCGTGGCGCAGCCGCTGGTTTGCGCCCAAGAAGGTGTTCGGTGAATTTCTCGTCGAAGACCAGATGATCCGCACGGCGGTCAAGAAGGACCTCGCCGAGGCGGCGTTGTCGAAGATCCTGATCGAGCGCTACCAGAACCGTGTGCGCGTCAGCCTCTTCAGCGCCCGTCCGGGCGTGATCATCGGCAAGAAGGGCCAGGACGTGGACAAGATCCGCGAGAAGCTTGAGAAGATGACCAAGAAGGAAGTCTATCTTGAGATCAAGGAAGTGCGCGACGCCGATGCGGACGCGCAGCTCGTGGCCGAGTCCATCGCCCAGCAGCTCGAACGCCGCATCGCCCTCAAGCGCGCCATGAAGCGTGCGCAGAAGGTGGCGATGGACATGGGCGTGGACGGCATCAAGGTCCATGCGGCGGGTCGTATCAACGGCGCGGAAATCGCGCGTGTTGAATGGAACCGCGAGGGCAAGGTGCCGCTGCACACGCTCCGTGCGAACATCGATTACGGATTCGCGGAAGCCAACACCACGGCCGGCAAGATCGGCATCAAGGTGTGGATCTGCAAGAAGGAAGATTTCCAGCCCGCCCGTCGCCCGGAAGGCCGTCGCGACCGTCGTGAGCGTGGGGATCGCAAGGAAGGTAGGTAAGCCATGCCTTTGATGCCCAAGAGAGTCAAGTATCGTAAACAGTCCAAGGGTAACCGCGGCGGCTACGCCACGTCGGGTACGGAACTCGCCTACGGCGAATTCGGCCTCAAGGCGTTGACGCGCGGATTCCTGACGGCCACGCAGATCGAAGCCTGCCGCGTCGCGATCAACCGCGAAATGAAGCGCAAGGGCAAGCTTTGGATCCGCATGTTCCCGGACAAGCCGGTCACCCGCAAGCCGATCGAAGTGCGTATGGGCGGGGGCAAGGGCAATCCCGAATTCTGGGTTGCCGTCGTCCTCCCTGGCAAGGTCCTCTTCGAGGTCGGTGGCGTGTCGGAAGAAGTTGCGCGCGAGTGCCTTCGTCTGGCGGCCACGAAGATCGGCATCCACACGAAACTCATCACGCGTGCAGGAGTGAAGATCTGATGAAGACGAATGAACTGAAGGAACTCGGCGCGGAAGAGCTCGCGGCGAAGATCCGCGAAGCCCGCAAGGAACTCGCCGACCTCAAGCTGAAGCATGCGTCGAAGGTTGAAGTCGAGAAACCCGGTCGGATGCGCCAGATGCGCCGCGACATCGCGCGGATGCTGACGGTGCAGAACGCCGCGAAGAAGGAGGCCAAGTAATGGCGAACGAAGTCACGCGCGGCGACCGCAAGGTCCGCAAAGGTGTGGTCGTCTCGAAGATGGGCATCAAGAGTGTCGTCGTCGAGGTCGCCTACCGCGAACAGCACCCTGTCTACGGCAAGGTGGTCATCCGTCGCAAGAAGTACCACGTGCACGATGAAGCCGACACCGCGAAGGTGGGCGACAACGTGACGATCATGGAAACGCGCCCGCTCAGCGCCACGAAGCGTTGGCGGATCGTTCCCCAGGAGGCGAAATAAGCCATGTTGCAGGAACTTTCTAATCTCGTAGTTGCGGACAACACGGGTGCCAAGCGCGCGATGTGCTTCCGCATTCTCCGGCAGCACAAGGAGTACGCCCACCTTGGCGACGTCATTCGCGTCGCGATCAAGGAGGCGTCCCCGACCGGTTCGATTCGCAAGGGCCAGGTCGCCACGGCGGTTATCATCCGCACGGGCGCGCCGATCCGTCGCGAGGACGGCCAGTGCCTCCACTTCGACCAGAACGCCTGCGTTCTCGTCGACGCCAAGATGAACCCGATTGGATCGCGCGTGTTCGGACCTGTTCCGCGCGAACTCCGTGACAAGAACTTCAAGGGCCAGTACTTCACGAAGATCGTGTCGCTCGCCCCGGAAGTGGTCTGAGAGGAGACGTATCATGAGTATCGCACGTATTCGCAAGGGTGACACCGTGATCGTCCGGACGGGCAATGACGCCGGTCGCACGGGTGTTGTCAAGAGTGTGAACCAAAAGGAAGGCACCGCGATTGTCGAGGGCCTCAACAAGAAGAAGAAAGCCATCCGCCGGACGGAGACGGCGCAGGGCGGCATCGTGGAATTCGAGTTCCCGATTCCCCTTTGCAAGCTGATGCCGTACGATGCGGACGCCAAGAAGGGTTCGCGTGTCGCGACGGCCGAGAAAGACGGCAAGAAGGTCCGCAAACTCAAGGCTTCCGGCAAGATCATCTGAGGAACACCACCATGGCGAAGCTGAAAGAAGAATACAATTCGCGCATCATCGCCGAGCTCGAGAAGAAACTCGGGACGACGAACCGGATGCTCGTTCCCCGTCTGCAGAAAATCGTCATCAACATGGCTTTTGGCATCGTCTCGAAGGACGAGCAGAAGGCGTTGGTGGAAGATCTCCAGGCGATCACCGGCCAGAAGCCCATGCTCTGCAAGGCGAAGAAGTCCATCTCGAACTTCAAGCTGCGCGAAGGCATGGTCATCGGCATCAAGGTCACGCTCCGTGGCGATCGGATGTGGGAGTTCGTCGAACGCCTCATCGCCGCCGCCCTGCCGCGCATCCGCGACTTCCGCGGTGTGCCGAACCGCGGTTTCGACGGTCGTGGCAACTACACGCTCGGTCTCAAGGAACACACGATTTTCCCGGAAATCCTTGAGGCGTCCGGTCCGGTTTCGGGCATGGACGTGACGTTTGTCACCAGTTCTAACGACAACAAGGCGGCCAAGGAGCTCCTCATCGCGCTCGGCATGCCGTTTGCGGGGAGGAACTAAGCAATGGCCAAGAAATGTCTGATGGAGAAGGCCGCCCGCCTTCACGCCGAAAAGGCCAAGGACGCCCAGCGCGTCAAAGAGGGCAAGAAGCCCCTGACGAAAGCCAACGTTCGCGCCTACAACCGCTGCAAGATCTGCGGCCGCCGTCATGCGTACATGCGCAAGTTCGGCGTTTGCCGTCTCTGCTTCCGCGAACTCGCGGTCAACGGTCTCATCCCCGGCGTCACGAAGGCCTCGTGGTAACGGAAAGGAACTGAAGAAATGATCATCGATCCCATTTCCGACATGCTCGTGGTGATCCGGAACGGCCTCAAGGCCCGTCTGGTCCAGGTCGCCGTCCCCGCCTCGAACCTCAAGGCGGAAATCGCGAAGGTCATGAAGGCCGCCGGGTATATCCAGGACGCTTTCACCACCTCCGAGTTCCCCAAGAAGCTCGTCATTACGCTGAAGTATTCGGACAAGGCCGAGCCGGCCATCCGTGGTCTCCAGCGCCAGTCGAAGCCCGGTCTTCGCAAGTTCGTCTCCTGCGCCTCCATCCCGGCCGTCCTCGACGGCATGGGTCTGGCGATCCTCTCCACGTCCAAGGGCGTGATGAGCGGTGTTGAGGCGCGCAAGGCGAAAGTCGGCGGCGAGCTCATCTGCACCGTTTGGTAAGGAGTTGTTCCAATGTCTCGTATCGGTAAAGAACCCGTGACCATTCCGGCCGGCGTCACCGCCCAGGTGGACGGCCAGAAGGTCACCGTGAAGGGCAAACTCGGCGAGTTGGCCTATGTCATGCACGACGGCGTTTCCGCGAAGGTCGAGGACGGCAAGATCCTCGTTTCCTGCACGGACGACGAGGTCTACGGCAAGTTCCACGGTCTCGCCCGTGCGCTGATCCACAACAACGTGGTCGGCGTCTCGGACGGCTACAAGAAGCAGCTCTCGATCGAAGGCACCGGTTTCAAGGCCGTCCTCCAGGGCAAGACGCTCTCGCTCTCGCTCGGCTTCGCATCCCCCAAGCTGTTCCCCATCCCCGAAGGGCTCACCATCACCGTCGAGAACGACGGGCTGCAGGTGACCGTGGCGGGTGTCGACAAGCAGGCGGTGGGCGAAGCGGCGGCGCGTATCCGCGGCTTCTATCCGGCTGAACCCTACAAGGGCAAAGGCATCAAGTATCTCGGCGAACACATCCGCCGTAAACAGGGCAAGAAGGTGGCCTAATCTGAAGGCTGCCTGATTCGGAGAAATCGAAATGAGTTTCAACCGTAAAGACCAGCGCAGGAAGCGCCATTTGCGTCTGCGCCAGCGCATCATCGGCTCCGCCGAGCGCCCGCGCATGTCGATCTGCATCTCGAACAAGCACATGTACGTCCAGTTCATCGACGACGCCGTGGGCCGTACCCTCGCGCAGGCGTCTTCCATCAAGGAAGACAAGGCCAACATGGCCGTCGCCGAGAAGCTTGGCGTCGCGGCTGCCGAGGCCGCCAAGGCCGCAGGCATTGTGCGGATCGTCGTCGACCGTGGCGGTCATCCCTACCACGGCCGCGTGGCCAAGATCGTCGAGACCGCCATCGCGAACGGTCTCTCGATCAGCGACAAACCTGCGAAGGAGGCTGAATAATGGCAATGAATCGTGACAAGCGTTCCCGCAACGAATCGGGGAACAACGACGATCTCGACGAGCGCGTTGTCTTCGTGAACCGCTGCGCCAAGACCGTCAAGGGCGGCCGCCGCATGTCCTTCTCCGCGGTCATCGTGGTCGGCGACCACGAGGGCAAGGTGGGCGTCGGTTTCGGCAAGGCGAACGAGGTGTCGGACGCCATTCGCAAGGGTGGCGATGCCGCCCGCAAGGCGATGCGCCCGATTACGCGCCATGGTTCCACCATCCCGCACGATGTCACGGGCGATTGCGACGGCGGCCGTGTGCTGCTGAAGCCGGCTCCTGACGGTACCGGTCTGATCGTCGGCGGTGGTATGCGCCCCGTCCTCGAAGCGGCCGGCATCCGCGATGCGGTGGGCAAGTCCCTCGGCTCCAAGAACCGCCTCAACGTGGTCAAGGCCACGCTGAACGCGCTCGCGAAGCTCCGCAGCGAAGAAGAAATCGCCGCGATCCGTGCGTAAAAAAGGAGTAGTGAAATGGATCTGTCCTCTTTGACGAATGTCCCGGGCGCCCGCAAGCGCGCCAAACGTGTCGGCCGCGGTTGCGGTTCCGGCATGGGCAAGACCTCCACGCGCGGCCAGAAGGGCCAGAACGCCCGCAAGGGCCACAAGCAGAAGCTCGGATTTGAAGGCGGCCAGATGCCGCTCGTCCGTCGTCTGCCGAAGCGCGGTTTCAACAACAACCGTTTCCGCCTGGCCGCCCATCCGGTGAACCTCTCCACGCTGGAGAAGGCGTTCAACGCCGGCGACGAGGTGACGGCGCAGACGCTCGCGGCGAAGGGCATCTCGGACAACAAGCGTCCGCTTTTCAAGGTGCTCGCGCAGGGCGAACTGACCAAGAAGCTCACGGTGAAGGTGCCGTGCTCGGCCTCCGCGAAAGCGAAGATCGAAGCCGCCGGCGGCTCCGTCGTGGTCGAGGCTAAGGCCGAAGAAGCCAAGTAAGCCGGTCGTTCAACCGGTCTCCGAAAGCCATCCGTTCGCGGATGGCTTTTTTTTTTTTCAAAAACTTTTAATCTCCCCTTGCGCACATCCCCGGGCTATGGTATACTACACACCGTTTTCTGAAACGGGCCTGTAGCTCAACTGGATAGAGCATCAGACTACGAATCTGAGGGTTGTAGGTTCGACTCCTGTCAGGCCCGCCATTTCGGAGAACGCCAGATTGCGGGGTGGAGCAGCCTGGTAGCTCGTCAGGCTCATAACCTGAAGGTCGTTGGTTCAAATCCAGCCCCCGCTACCAATTTAGAAACAATCTATGGCAAAAGAAGAAGACAGTGCGATTGAAGTGACGGGAACCGTCATCAAGGTTCTCCCGGCGACGATGTACAACGTGCGCTTGGAGAATGGGCATGAGGTTCTCGCCCATGTTTCTGGGAAGATGCGGAAGTTCTCGATTAAGATCGCAATCGGGGACAAGGTTACGGTGGAGATTTCGCCATACGATTTGAGCAAGGGGCGTATCACTTACCGCCACAAGGTCTGATACATTGGCGCGTCATCTCCTATCTTTGCACAACGTCACCCTCGCATTCGGGGGTGACGCCGTTTTAGAGGGGGTTTCGCTCAATGTGGAGAGCGGAACGCGGGCGTGTATCACCGGGCGGAACGGCGAGGGGAAGTCGACGCTTCTGAAGGTCATTGCCGGGCGGCTGGAGCCGGATACGGGCGAGATCGTGCGTGCGCCGGGTTTGAAGGTGGCCTTTCTTGAGCAGGAAGTTCCCCGCGACCGGCCGGGTACGGTGAAGGAAATCGCGCGGTCGGACAAGTATATCTCCCAAATGGGACTTTCGCCCGATGCCGTCTTCAATACGCTTTCGGGCGGGTTGCGCCGCCGTGTGCTGTTGGCTCAGGTGTTGGCGGACGAGCCCGACCTCGTGTTGCTCGACGAGCCGACGAACCACTTGGACGTCGCGTCGATTGAATGGCTGGAATCGTTCATTCGCCGTCAGGCGGACACCGCGTTTCTCTTTGTCACGCACGACCGCGCGTTCTTGAAAGAAGTCGCTACCTACGTCTATGATCTTGACCGTGGACAGTTGGCCGGCTGGAACTGCGACTACCGCACGTTTCTTCAGCGCAAGGCCGATCTGCAGGCGGACGAGGCGGCCATGTGGGTGCGCAAGGCGAAGAAACTGGCGCAAGAAGAAGCGTGGATCCGCCAGGGCGTGAAGGCGCGTCGCCGCCGCAACCAGGGGCGCGTGGAGGCCTTGCGCCAGTTGCGTCTTGAATTTGCCAACCGCCGCGCGGCGGTTGGGACGTCTACGTTGAAACTCGATACGGCCGCCGCTTCGGGCGACCGCGTGGTCAAAATCGAGAACCTGTCGTTCGCGTATGGCGACCGGACGATTTTCCACTCCTTTACGGCGGACGTGCTTAAAGGCGAACGTATTGGCATCGTGGGCGACAATGGTGCGGGGAAGACGACGTTGCTCAAGTTGCTGACGGGCGCATTGGCGCCGACGGCGGGCGCGGTGACGCAGGGGACGCGCGTGGAGATGGCGTTCTTCGACCAACTGCACGCGCAGCTCGATCCCGAAATCTCCGTCAAAGATTCCATCGCGGCCGATTGCGACACGGTGACGGTGGGCGGCGTTGCGAAGCACGTCTACTCCTATTTGGCGGACTTCCTCTTTACGCCCGAACGTTGCCGGACGCCTGTCCGGGCGTTGTCGGGTGGTGAAAAGGCGCGTCTGTTGCTGGCCAAACTCTTTTTGCGTCCGTCCAATCTGCTCGTGATGGACGAGCCGACGAACGACTTGGACGTCGAGACGCTGGAACTGCTAGAAGAGCAGTTGCTGAACTACACAGGCACGTTGCTCGTCGTGTCCCATGACCGTGAATTTCTCGACAACGTTGTGACATCGACCTATGTACTGGCGGGTGACGGCGAGGTGCGCGTCTGCGCGGGCGGTTATGCCGAGGCGGCGCGGCTGTTGAAGCAGGTGGCGAAGGCGCGCAAGGCGCAGGAAGCGCCGAAGGCCGACCGCTCGGAACGGCGGGACGTTGCGCCGGCCGAACCGCCGCGTAAAAAGCTCGTCCACAAGGAGCGGCGTGAACTGGAAGAACTGCCGGGGCGCATCGACGCGCTGGAGGCGGAAATCGCGGCGGCCGAGACGGCGTTGTCCGATCCGACGATCTACGCGAAGGACGCGGCACGCGCCCGTGCGCTGGTGGCGCGTCTGCCGCAGGCGCGTGCGGAATTGGACGCCGCCGAGACGCGCTGGCTGGAGTTGTCCGACCGCGCGTGAAATGAGGAGCAGACGAAATGTCCACGGAGAAGAAGAAAACCGATCCGCGTCCTACGTGGGACGAGTATTTCATGGAAATCGCACACGTCGTGGCGAAGCGGTCGAACTGTTCGCGGCGGCGTGTGGCGGCCGTGATTGTGAAAGACAATCATCTGCTGTCAACGGGGTACAACGGGACGCCGCGTGGCGTGAAGAACTGTTTTGACGGGGGGTGTCCGCGCTGTTCGGGGCACACGCCTTCTGGACAGGGGTTGGACGAATGCCTCTGCGTCCACGCCGAACAGAACGCCATCTGTCAGGCGGCGCGGTACGGAATCGATGTTTCCGGCGCGACGATCTACGTTACGCTTTCACCGTGCCTTACGTGCGCGAAGTTGATCATCAACGCGGGCATCTCGCACGTCGTCTACGATGGCGACTACACGGCGTTTCTGGATACGGTGAAAGCCATGTTCCAGGAAGCGGGCGTGGAATGCCGCAATTTCCGTTTCACGCCAGCACAACATCAAACACCAGCCGCATCCACATGAAATACACATCCTTCTCGTTGAGGTTTTCTCTCGCCGCCGTTCTCGTTGCGGCTCTCGCCTGTTCCGCGTCCGCCGCCCGCCCCATGTCGGCGAAGGACGTCGAGCGCGTGAAGAACTCGCTGATCCACCGCGGCGACGGCACGGGGCGGCCGGACAACACGATGGAGGCGTTGCTCTACACGTGGGCCAAAGGATATATCCCCGAATGCGACATCCGCACGACGAAGGACGGACAGATTGTCGCATTCCACGACGATGGGCTGAAGGGTCGGCGGATCTGCGACTGGCTCTGGGCGGAATTGCGCGAGGAGGACGTCGGCAGCTACCGCGGTGCGCAGTACGCCACCTGCCGTGCGCCGTTGTGGAAGACGATTTTCACCGCCATGGAGGAGAATCCGCGCCGTCGGATCTACGTCGATTTCAAAACCGTATCTCCCGAAAAGGTGGCCGAGCTTGTGAAGGGTCACGGACTTGAGCGGCAGGCGTATTTCATCACGCGGGAATACGATCTCATCAAACGCTACAAGGCGGCGTTGCCGGAAGGGCGGACGCTGCACTGGATGAATCTGGGCAACTGGGGGCGGATCGATTTCGACAAGCCCGGCGAATGCGCGAAGTGCGAAGCGTATGAGATGGTCCTCTTCGAGAAGGCCGCGAAGGAGAACTTCAAGGACATTGACAACGTGCAGCTCCACTGCCAGGTACGCAAGGCGGCCGATGGCACGTTCACGTTCTGTCCGAGGGTCGAGACGATGACGGCGTGCATCGCCCGCCTCCATGCCGCCGGCGTCGAGGCGTCGATGTGCGTGTGGCAGAAGGAGGCGAACGACCCCGAGGTCTACAAGACGCTTTGGGAGATTGGATTCGACTCGTTCGGAACCGATTATCCCGAAGCCCTCTACAAGGCCGTCGCCGATCTGTCGAAACAGTAGGAACGTCCGCGCATGACGGAACGTGAACTCAGAGAGCTGATTGCCGGCGGCGAGAACGAACAGGTCGAGATGACTCGGGCGTTCGACAAGGCCGACAAGATGGGGCAGGCGATTTGTGCGTTTGCAAACGACCTTGGAAACACCGGTCGCGCGGGTGTGCTGCTGCTTGGCGTGGACGATGGCGGCAGTATTTCGGGGAAGCGTATTGACGATCGACAATTCGCGTCCTTGGGCGGTCTGAAGTCCGACGGCAATCTGTTGCCGCCGCCATCGATGTCCGTTGAAAAGTTCGCGCTTCCCGAAGGTGATGTGGTCGCCATTACGGTGTTTCCATCGAACTATCCGCCCATTCGGTACAATGGACAGATCTGGGTTCGAGTTGGACCGCGCAAGGCGCTTGCCAATGACGACGACGTCCATGTTCTGACGGAACGGCGGGCGAAATTCGGCATTCGCGATGAGGAACTGCCCTGTGAGAGGGCGAATCTCAACGATCTTGACCTGGACTTGTATCGTGGCGTCTATCTTCCACGGGCGGTCAACGCGCAGATCGTGGAAGATGACGACAGACCGATATTGGAACAGTTGGTTGCGCTTCGATTCTTTAGTCGGGAAAAGAACTGCCCAACCAATCTGGGGGTCTTGCTGTTCGCGAAACATCCAGAGCGCTTTGTTCCTTCGGCCTACGTCCAGTACGTGAAATTCGATGGGGACGACAATAGCGGGGATGTCCTTCAGGAAAATGCTTTCAAGGGACCGCTTGTCAAAACCGTACAGGAACTTGACGTCTTCGTGAAGTCAGGCCCGTCGTCGGTTCGCCCTGTTCCGGTCAGTGCGTTTCGTGAAGACATGGTGTCGCGCTACCCTGCTTGGGCATTACGCGAACTTGTTCTGAATGCCATCATCCATCGGGACTATTTTTTGGGCAACGCGCCGATCAAGTTCTACGAGTATTCAAGCGGGCGCATTGAGATTTCGAATGCGGGCGGGTTGTTCGGTCGTGTCAACGCCGGCAACTTTCCGTCCATGAACGATTATCGCAATCCATTGCTGGCAGAGGCCATGAAAGTCCTGGGCATGGTCAATAAATACAATCGCGGAATCGCAAAGGTGAACCGTGAGCTTGCGGACAACGGAAATGCGAAGGCGAAGTTTGAGTTTGACAAGCCGACAGAATTTCGCGTGACGGTGTATGCAAGTCAA
>CAYZYQ010000053.1:19837-19911 GCA_964482645.1 uncultured Lentisphaeraceae bacterium
AGTGGCCACATGGCGGCCGAAAGTGGCCACATGGCGGCCGAAAGTGGCCACATGGCGGCCGAAAGTGGCCACAT
>CAYZYQ010000054.1:0-19740 GCA_964482645.1 uncultured Lentisphaeraceae bacterium
CTGGCGCGGCGAGTTCTGCCGTGTCTGCGGTCGCCGCAGACATTGCACCGATCCCGTCGTGTGAACATCCACAATCTGACCGTCTGATAAAATTCTGAACGGCGGGATGATGAACTGGAACGGCGAGCGCAACTCGCCGCAGAGTCGCATGGCCGGAATCCGCATCTGCAACGAACAGGTGCCGAGAGAGCGGGGCATGGTTGTCGTTGACGAGGCGAAAGTGCCGACAATCTGGATATCCAACGCGCCAGCAAAGGCCTTGGACGATTCGGTCAGGCGACGGTTCGACTACTCAATACGTTTCGAGAAACATGGTCACGCTATCGCGATGCGGCCGTCATCATGCAGAACGGACAGGGGTATGTCGAGTACGGGTTGTTGCGCCATGTTGTAACCTCGACGGAAATATAAGCGAACAGGACGCCGGTTCCCTGCTGTTGATCTGGTGTGTGCCGAGATGTCCGCACGGCCGTTGAATGTGCTATACTAACGGTCAAAAGGAAGTTTGAGACAAGACGCATATGGGACATTTATTTGGTAGAACAGACACGCGGCATCCGCATGTGGAGGCCGCATGATCCGCAATCGGCAGGAACTTGAAGACGTGTGTGCGCGTCTGGCGCATGAGGGTCTCGTGTCGCTCGACACGGAATTCGTCTGGCGGAACACGAACCGTCCGTTTCTGTGTCTCGTCCAGCTGGGCGCGGTGGACGGCACGAGCTGGACGGTGGATTGTCTGACGGGACTCGATACGGCGCCGCTGGCTGCGCTGATTGCGAATCCGGACGTGGTGAAGGTTCTGCACGATGCGCATCAGGATCTTGACCACCTCTATCACTGGACGGGCGCGAAGCCGCAGAACGTGTTCGACACGCAGTTGGCCGCCGCGTTCACCGGTTGTCCCGCGAAGATGTCCCTCCAGAAACTCCTCTTCGAGGTTCTCGACGTCGGGTTGCCCAAGACGGAGACGGTGACGGATTGGAGCCAGCGTCCGTTGACGGAGGCGCAAGTCGCCTATGCGCTCGACGACGTGCGTTATTTGGGCGCGTTGCGCACGGCGTTGCTGACGAAGGCCGACGCGCTGGGAACGCGGACGTGGCTGGACGAGGAGCAGCGAGCTTACGACAATCCGTCCCTCTACGGCGACGCGGATCCCGATGAAATCTGGAAGCGCGTGAAGTGCGGGCGCGTACGTCTAGACCGGCGTGGCTACGCGATTCTACGTGCGCTGGCCGCCGTGCGCGAAACAACGGCGCGTGATTGGAATCTGCCCCGCACGTGGCTGGGTAAGGACGAGTCGCTGGCGGATATGGCGGCGGCGGCGTGTACGGATCCGGCGCGGCTTCGTTTCAACCACCGCCTCAAAAATCGTGGCCAGCGCGATTTGCTGGCGGCCGCTTATGTCCATGCCATCCGTGCCGCGTGTGATCTTCCGGAGGACGATTTGCCGGACGATCCGCATCCGCGCTACATTTCCGCCGTGTTGGCGGCGGCGGACGAGGCGATGAAATTCCTGCGTGAAAAGGGCGAGACGATCCATGTCGATCCGTCCGTTATCGCCAACCGCGCCACGGTGACGGCGTGGATTGACAACCCGCTGGACGACACGAATCCACTCGCCCAAGGTTGGCGGTGTGAGGTTGTCGGACGCGAAATCGCCGAGAAGTTTGACGTGGAATGAACGACGGGGGACTTGTATTGTGAAAACGAAAACGGAAATCCGGAACGAAATGCGCCATCGGCGACGATCGATCGATGTCGACGACCGCGCATCGGCGTCGGCGGCCGTTTGTACGCGTATACTGGCGCGGTCGGACGTGCAGGAAGCGCTCGCGGCGAAAAAGCCGTTCGCCGTCTATCTGGCCACGCAGGACGAACTGGATGTGATGCCGCTCGTAGAGGCGTTGTGGGCGGAGGACGTGACGGTGGCCGTGCCGTGCTGGGATGCCGCGCATGGGGTGTACGTGCTGGGCGCCTACACGAACGCGACGACGCTGGCCGAGGGCAGCCACCACATCCCCGAACCCGTGGAGGTGAATGAAATCGCCGCCGAGGACGTGGGCGTGTGGATTGTGCCCGGTCTGGCGTTTACGCCGCAGGGGGCGCGTCTGGGTTACGGCGGCGGATGGTTCGATCGCCTGTTGGCCAAGGCGGATGCACACGCGCTGAAACTGGGCGTGGCCTATCCATTTCAGATGGTCGACGAATTGCCGCAGGAGGCCTACGACCGGACGCTGACCGCCGTTGTGACGGCGGATTGGGATTAAGAGAAGGAAGAGAACATACGATGGAACGTGGTGAACTTGATGCGGAACTGGCCGAGGAAATTCGGGCACGGACGCTGGGCGAGGGCTTTATGAAAATCGTCCAGACCGTGCGCCGCAACGGCAAGACGTTCCGCATTTCGATGCGGCCGGTGTTGATCGGCGGCGAAAAGCGCTTTCAGGCGGAAATGGTCGATGACGGTCAGGTGCACGTAAAGAATTTCAATGCGAACGGCGCGGCGGAGGGGTTGGAGGAAATCATTGCCCAGAAGGGGGCGCGCGACCTCCACTTGATGACGGCCACGGGCGATTTGCACGTCCGCGTGACGAAAAAGGGGCACGTCATGGCGTCGCGCTCAGCGGCGATGGATCGTACCGTGGAAGTGAGGCCGCACGACCGTGTGAAGAAAGTCCCGTTGACCGCGTTTGATTCAGCGGCCTTGTTGCGGACGATCGGTCTTGCCGACGGTTCGGGGCAGATTCGCGCCTCAATGCGCGGCAAGTACGACCAGGTGAACGAGTTTCTGAAAATCGTCTCGGATGTCCTGAAAGAGGAGACGGAGAAGACGCGGCCGTTCACGATTGTGGACTGCGGATGTGGCAAGGCCTACTTGACGCTGTCGCTCTATTTCTACCTCACGCAGGTGCTTGGGTTTACGGACGTGTGCGTGGTGGGCGTCGACCGTCGATCGGATGTCACGGCGGCGGCGGCCCAGATGGCCGAACGGCTCGACGTGGCGGATCGGGTGCTCGTGGCGACGAGCGACCTTGCCGCGTTCGACCTTGCGGCCTTTCTGAAGGAACGCGGACGCGACGTCGGCTCGTCGCCCGCCGACATGGTCGTCTCGCTCCACGCCTGCGACACGGCGACGGACGAGGCGCTTGCAAAGGGCGTCGAGTGGAAAGCCCGCTACATCGTGAGCGCCCCCTGTTGCCAGCACGAACTCCAGAAAGTGATCGGCAAAGGCGTTGCAGCGGGCGCGACCGGCGCGGGCGCGTTCGCGGGCGTGTTGCGCCAGGGTATTTTGCGTGAGCGCCTTTGCGATATTCTGACGGACGGCTTTCGCGCGTTGATTCTGCGCATCCTCGGCTACAAGACGCAGGTGGTTGAATTTGTTTCGCCCGACGCCACGGCGCGGAACATCCTGTTGCGCGCGGAGTGGGGCGTGAAGCCGGGCCAGGGCGGGGCGGTGTCCGACTACCTCGACCTGCGCGACTTTTGGCAGGTGACGCCGTGGCTTGAGGAACGTCTCGGCGAAAAACTGGAAGGCTATTTGAAACGCTATCTCTAATTTGATTCTCGTATGGAGGAACGCAACGATGACAACACGCATTGAAAAACTGCTGCACGCGACGTTCGACAAAGGACAGGCGAAATTCCGCCGCGACGTGGACTGGAAGCCCCTGTTGGATGGCTTTATCGCAAACGGCGTAGACGATTCCACGCGCGCCCGGCGCGGTTTGGAGGAAATGCTCAAGGCCGAACGCCCCGCGTTCATGGACGGGGAGACGATTGCCTTTCTCCGCACGGTGAAGCAGATTCCCGATCTGCATTCCGACGATGAGATGGCGGCGCGTCGCGCGGCCGGCACGGCGTTCGGCGAGAAGGGCGTCGTCTTCAACATCACGGCGGATTTCGGGCCGACGATTCGTGACGGACTTTCCGCGCGTCTTGCCGAAATCGAACGCCGCATGGTTCGGTGCTGGGCGGAGAACGACACGGAGGGCTTTACGTTCCTTCAGAACGCCCGGCGTTCGGTTCGCGCCGTCCTCGACTTGGTGGCTCGCTATCGCGATGCGGCCATTGCGGAAGGGCGGACGAAAATCGCGGAGACGCTTGCACAGGTTCCGATGCACGGCGCACGGACGTTCCACGAGGCGTTGCAGGCATTGCGCATTCTCCACTTCACGATGTGGTGCGAGGGCGAGTACCATTGCGGGCTGGGGCGGATCGACCAGTATCTGCTGCCCTATCTCGAAGCCGATCTCGCGGCGGGCCGTCTGACGGAGGAGACGGCGCTGGAGGAACTGGAAGAGTTCTTCATCGCCTGCAACCGCGACAGCGATCTCTACATCGGCGTCCAGCAGGGCGACAACGGGCAGAGCGTCATGCTCGGCGGGCAAACCCGTGACGGCCGTCCCGCGTTCAACCTCCTTTCGCGCCTTGCGCTCAAGGCGTGCGGCGAACTGAAACTCGTCGACCCGAAGATCAATCTGCGCGTGGACAAGAACACGCCGAAGGACGTCTATCTGCTCGGTACGGAACTGACGAAAGCCGGCCTCGGATTCCCGCAGTACGCAAATGACGACGTCGTGATTCCCGCCCTGCTGAAATGGGGATATGAACTTGAGGACGCGCGTGACTACTCGGTGGCGGCGTGTTGGGAATTCATCATTCCCGGTTGCGGGCTGGACATCAACAACATCGACGCCGTGTCCATGCCCGCGTGTGTCGACGCCGCGATGCGCATAGGCGAACAGCCGTCGTTCGAGACGTTCTTCGACGAATTCCGGCGTGAGGTCGTCCGCCGTTGCGACGATCTTCAGCGCAAGTATGCGCATGTGGAAGTTTTGCCGGGGCCGTTCGTCTCCGTCATTTCCACGGGCTGCATCGAACGCGCCCGCGATATCTGCAAAGGCGCGAAGTACAACAACTTCGGCATCCACGGCACGGGGATCGCCGTGGCGGTGGATTCGATGGCCGCCATTCGCGAACTCGTCTTCGAGAAGAAGGTCGCCACGATGGCGGAACTCGTGAAGATGGACGATACGGACTTTGCGGGGCGTCCCGATCTGTTGGCCGCCGCCCGCCATGCGCCGAAGATGGGCAATGCGGACGAATCGGTTGATGCGCTGGCGAAAGCGGTTGTCGACGTTTGGGCGGCCGCGCTCGCCGGGCGTACGAACGACCGTGGCGGCATCTATCGTCCGGGTACGGGTTCGGCCATGTACTACATCTGGCACGCGAACGAACTCAACGCTTCGCCGTGCGGACGTCTGAAAGGCGAGCCGTTTGGCGCGAACTACGCGCCGTCGCTCGACGTGCCCGTGAAAGGGCCGTTGAGCGTGATTCGTTCCTTCACGGAACCCGATCTTGAAAAGGTGTGCAACGGCGGACCGCTCACGATCGAAGTCCACGACAGCGCATTCCGCGAGGCGGACGGCGTTGAGAAGGTCGCCGCGCTCGTCAAGTTTTTCGTCGATCGCGGCGGACATCAACTGCAGATCAATGCGATCAACCGCGAAACGCTGCTCGACGCGCAGAAGCATCCGGAAAACCACCGCCACTTGATTGTGCGCGTGTGGGGATGGAGCGGGTATTTCGTCGAACTCGACAAGCCGTTCCAGGATCAGGTTATCAAACGCGTCGAACTGGCCGTCTGAAAAGGAACGCGGTGATACGATGAAAACAAATGGCGTTCTGATTCTGATTGCGCTGTCGTGCGCCGCCTTGTCATGGGGGGCGCAGACGAAGCGTGTCTTTACGGCCGATGCCTGTCCGTTGCCGACGGGCGCGACGTTTCTGACGGGTGGCCGATGCGCGACGCCCGACGTCCAGAGGGAGACGGGGCCGTTCTTTGCGGGTGACGTTCACGCGGCGATTGACCAGGCGACGAAGGACGGCAAGGTCGTTGTGATGTCGCTTGGCCGTCGCAAGTGTCCGCGTTGTTTGAAGTTCTACGCCTTGCAGGAACGCGGACAGTTGACATTCGATCCGGCGAAATGCGTGTATCTGAAACTGCTGGTGGACGATCTCGACCACAAGGAGACGTTCCTGTCATTTTGTGCGCCGGAGGATGGGCGTCTGCCCTATCTTGGCGTCTACAACCCCGCCACGGGCGAAACGTCGTGCCGGACGGCAGGTGGAACGCTTGACGAATGCCGCGAGTTTTTCAAGGATGTATTGCCCGAAGCGGGTAAATGACAGAGGAAGGAAGCAGATATGAAGACGAAATTCCTAGGACTTGTTCTGTGCGTGGCGGGCGTGTCGCTGGCCACGTTCGCCGAAACGGAAAAGCGGATGCTGGATGAGTTCGACCTCTCTGGCGCGACGTGCGGTCTGAACCGCCGCCCGCAGATGCGGCGTTCGCTGCTCGGCAAGCCGATTCGCCTCGGCGACAAGACCTACGCGCGTGGCGTGGGGACTCATGCGGAAAGCGTGATGTTTTTCAAGGCGAACGGAAAGGTCAAGGCGTTTAACGCCATTGTGGGTATTGACCGCGAGGCGCAGGAGTATCCCGAATCCTGGTGTACGCGCAAGAACTGGGGCTGCGTATCGTTCCGTGTCTACGCCGACGGGAAGAAGGTGGCGGACAGTGGTGTGTTGAAGGAACAGGACAAGCCCGTCGCGCTCCATGCCGATCTGTCGGGCGCACGGGAAATCGTGCTGGAATGTACGGACGGCGGACACTGGGCCGGCTACTTGATGGGGCATGGCGACTGGGCGGACGCGGCGTTCACGCTGGAAGCCGGCGGAACGCTGGAGCCGGACAACACGCGCAATGCGCGGGAGCAGCTGGGCATTCTCACGCCGCCCGTGCCCGCCGTGCCGCGCATCAACGGCGCCGACCGCTGGGGCGTTCGGCCGGGGCATCCGATCATCTACCGTCTGCCCGTCTCTGGCGAACGCCCGCTGAAGATGTCGGCGCGGGAACTTCCGCCCGGCGCGACGTTTGACGCGGAGAAGGGCATTCTCGGCGGCGCGGTAGCGCAGGCTGGCGACTATCCGATTGTCTTCACGGTGGAAAACGCGAAGGGGAAGACGGAACGGACGTTCCTGTTGAAAGTCGGCGAGAAAATCTCCCTCACGCCGCCGATGGGCTGGAACAGCTGGAACATCTACGGCGGCGGCGTGTCGGACGCGAAGATCCGCGCCACGGCGAAAGCGATGCACGAGAGCGGCCTCGCCGACCACGGCTGGGCGTACGTCAACATCGACGACTGGTGGCAGAACAATCCCGGCGCGGCGGCGCATGACGCGACGGTCGCCGGGCCGGAGCGTCTGCCGGACGGCACGATCAATCCGAACAAGCGTTTCCCCGACATGAAGGCGTTGGCGGACTACATTCACGGCTTTGGCTTCAAGGCGGGCCTCTACTCGTCCCCCGGCGCGTACACGTGCGGCGGTTGCACGGGCAGCTACCGCCATGAGTTCCAGGACGCGAAGACGTGGGCCGACTGGGGGTATGACTACGTGAAGCACGACTGGTGCAGTTACGGACAGGTCTTCGGCGCGGAGACGCGCGGGCGGACGCCGACGGTCGACGACTACGCGAAGCCGTATCGTCTGATGACCAAGGCCCTTCGCCAGCAGAACCGCGACATCGTCCATGCGTTCTGCCAGTACGGCATGGGCAACGTCCAGGCCTGGGGCGAGGAGGCCGGCGCGAACGTGTGGCGCAGCTGGGGGGATTTGAAGGACAGCTGGACGTGTCTGATCAACGCGACGGAAAGCTATGCGGACGCCTACAAGTACACGCGGCCGGGCTTCTGGTGCGATCCTGACATGATGGTGCTGGGCATCGTCTCGACGGCGGACGGACGCCACCCGACGTATCTCACGCAGAACGAACAGTACACGCATATGTCGCTGTGGTGTCTCCTCAACGCGCCGCTGCTGCTCGGCAACGACCTGACGGAGCTCGATGCGTTCACGAAGAGTCTGCTCGTGAACGACGAGATCATCGCCGTCAACCAGGACGCGCTTGGCCGCCAGGCGGGCCGCGTCTACCATGACGACGCCTCCGACATCTGGGCGCGTCCGATGGCGAACGGCGACTGGGTGTTCGGCGCGGTGAACCGCTATCCGTTCGCGCGCGGCATCTACGTGCGCTGGTCCTTCGCCGAGCTGGACGGCACGTACGCCGTGCGCGACCTCTGGCGGCAGAAGGATCTCGGCGCGTTCAAGGAAGGGTATTCCGCGATGGTGCCGGCCCACGCGACGACGGTTGTTCGCGTGCGGAAGGTCAAGTGAGGACATACAGACGTTTTACGTTTAATCGGAGGCAAGAGAGATGCATCGTTTTCTGTTCTACATCGTCGTCGTGGCCGCGTTGGGCGGATTCCTGTTCGGTTTCGATTCCGGCGTGATTTCGGGTTGCGAGAAGGCGATTCAGAGCGAGTTCGGGCTGAGCGCGTTCTGGCATGGGTTCATCGTTTCGGTGGCGTTGATCGGCACGGTCATTGGCGTGTTCGGCGCGGGGGCGCCGTCCGACAAGTGGGGACGGCGGCCGACGCTGTGGCTGATGGGCACGCTCTTCCTCGTTTCGGCTGTGGGGTGCGCGTTCACGCCGACGAGTCAGACGTACGGGCCGCACCTGCTGGGCTGGTTCCGGTTCATCGGCGGACTGGCGATCGGCGGCGTGTCCGTCGTCGTACCGCTCTACATCGTGGAGATTTCGCCCGGACGTCTGCGTGGACGCCTTGTGGCGATGAACCAGCTGAACATCGTCTTCGGCATTCTCATCTCCTACGTGTCGAACTACTTCGTGGCGCGGTGGATGGCGCAGGGCGGATGGTTCAACGACCTCTGCATGTGGCTGGCGCAGACGTTTGCGATGAACGCGATGACGGTGGAGATGGTGAAGTGGCGCGTGATGCTCGGTATGGAGTGTCTGCCGATTTTCCTTTTCATGGCGCTGCTCACGACGATTCCCGAATCGCCGCGCTGGCTTGTGCGTGTCGGTCGTCGCGCCGAAGCGGAAGGTGTGCTGACGCGCATCGGTTTTGCTGAAGCGGGCAAGACGATGGCGGACATCATGGGCGAAATCGAGACGTCGCTTAAGGACATTGGCGGCGGTGGCACGGTGCGGCTGTTCCAGCGCAAGTACCTCAAGCCGATTCTGCTGGCGTTCTTCATCGCGTTCTTCAACCAGGTGTCGGGCATCAACGCGATCAACTACTATGCGCCGCGTATTTTCGACATGATTTTCGGCCAGGGCAGTGAAATGGCATCCCTTGCGGGGACGATGGGCGTGGGGACGGTGAATCTGATTTTCACGGTGCTCGCGTTCTTCATCATCGACAAGTTCGGCCGCCGCGTGATGATCATTGGCGGATCGGCGCTCATGATTCTCATGCACTCGCTCGTCGCGTGGCAGTTGTCGTTGGGCGCCGGCTGCAACGCCACACTCGCCGTGATTGGCATTCTCGGCTTTATCGCGTTCTTCGCCTGTTCGTCGGGCGCGGTGATCTGGGTGTACATCAGCGAAGTCTTCCCGAACGCGGTCCGCGCGAAGGGCCAGGCGCTCGGCTGTTTCACGCACTGGTTCATGTGCACGGTCATTTCCTGGGCGTTCCCCGTGGTGGCCGAAAAGGCGGGTACGTGGGCGTTTGGCTTCTTCGCGGCGATGATGCTCGTCCAGTTGCTCTGGGCGGTCTTCTTCATGCCGGAGACGAAAGGCGGAACGATCGAGGACATTGAAAAACGCCTCGGCATCGCCTAAGCGCCGCCAATTTATGGTAGAATGCTCCTATTTCAACCAACAGGAGCAAGGATGAAGAGTGTTCTGGGTCTTGCATGTGCCCTGACCGCCGTGGCGGCGTGGGGCAAGACGGCTTTCACGGCCGGTGAATGGGACGTGTCGTTCGATCCGAACGGCGCGGCTCTGACGTTGACGCATCGGGCGTCCGCAACCGTCGTAGACGGCGTGTTGTCGTTCAAGGGGCCGGGCCGGGCGACGGATGCGGCGGCAGTGGCGGACAAGGCGTGGCGTATCGAAGATCCGCGTGACGGCGCGGCGCGGCGTTTGGCCATCGTCGATACGCAGAACGACGCGCAGGGCTACATCACGTTCCCGGCCAACGGCGGCAAAGTTGCGCTCTACGTCTACCACCGCACGGCGTTGGCCTATCAGGGGACGCTCGATTTCAAGGGGACGATCCGTACACGCGGCGATGCGTTCATGGCGCAAACGCGACCCGTTATCGGTTCGCGCGTGTTGCAGCTCTCCTCTGGGGACGCCGAATCCGTGCACAACGACACGCTCTTCTCCGCCGCGCATGACGAAGCGCTCCAGTTGTCCGCCGGCCGTCTCCATTTGGGCGCCGCCGTTGCGAAGGGCGTTCATTCCTTCGCGATGTCGGGGCGCGTCACCGAAGCCGCCGAATCGGAATTCGCGTTCAATGTCGAGCGCGACTACTACCGTAACCGCTGGGTGCCGTACTACGCGCCGATCGACCGGACGCGAAGTCCGAAGCCGCCGACGGGCTGGATGAGCTGGAACATCTATTTCGACAAGGCCGGTTCCAAGGAAAATTTGGACGAGGCGCGCTTGGGTGCGAAGTACCTCAAACCGTTCGGCCTTGAATTCTGGTCGATTGAAAGCTGGCAGGAAAATTCCAGCGAACTGCCCGTCTCGAAGTTCTACAACATGAACCTCGAACACCATCCGCAGCAGTTCCCCGAGGGCATGAAGTGGCTTGCGGGCGAAATCCGTAAACTCGGTTTCCGTCCTGGCCTCTGGATGGCGCCGTTCGGCACGGGCAGCACGAATTTCTACAAGGCGCATCCGGATTGGTTTTTGCACGACACGGCCGGCCGGCCGATGGGCTGCTGGAACGGCAAGTTCACGCTGGATCCGACCGTGCCCGAGGCGCTCGCGCATTTGCAGCGCATTTTCGATACGGCGTCGCATGACTGGGGTTACGAGTTCTTCAAAATCGACGGGATGAGCGGCCGTGGCGCGGGCTACTGCGCCCATATGTACGAGCGGCCGAACGTCCGTGCGCGGTTCAAAGATCCAACGTGCCCGAATCCGTTTGAACGGTGTGTGAAGGCGTTTCGCGACGGCATCGGGCCGGATCGCGTGTTCCTCGCCTGTCAAGGTCACTTCACGGGTGCGGAGGCGGCGTATGCGGACGCTTCGCGCACGGGCGCGGACATCGTGCATCCGAACCAGCCCGTCAAATGGGCGAATCTCCTGCTTCAGGCCCGTTGTACGATCAACCAGATTTTCGCGCACAACGTCGTCTTTTGGTCCGACCCCGACTGCATGATGATCAGCGACAAGGCGTTGGCCGACGAACAGGCGCGTGTGGAGGCGACGATCGTCGCGTTGCCGGGGCAGCAGATGTTTGCGGGCGACAAGCTCGGCGAACTTGCGCCGCGCCGCATCAAGATGATCCAGCAGGCGTTGCCCGTGTGCGACGTGCGGCCGGGCTCGCTCTATCCGCAGTTCGGCCACCTCCCTGTGTGGAACCTCCACGTGCGCCGTACGTTTGGCGACTGGCACGTCGTGGCGTTGTTCAACTGGACGGACGCGCCCGCCGAAATCGGATTCGACTGGGCTGAAATCGGCGAACCATCCGACCGCGCGTTCGCGTGTTGGGAGTTCTGGACGGAAACGTGGCAGGGCATCAACCGCGGCCGTTTCGCGCGTGCCGTGCCGCCGCGCAGTGTACGGCTTGTGGCCATGCAGCCGACCGTCGCGCATCCACACTTCCTTACGAGCGATCGCCACATGCTGCAGGGCGCGGTGGAGTTGAAAGACCGGCGGTGGGCAGACGGTGCGTTGTCGGCCACGATTGAAGTGATTGGCGGCTTCCCGATGACGGCGCGGTTCGTCGTACCTGAAGGTTTCGCCCTCACGCGCGTGGTTGCGCCGACGGGCGTTTCGGCGACGCATCGTTTCGAGGCGGGCGGCCGCGTGGTGGCGGTCGACCTCGCCACGGCGACGACCCAGAATGTGAACCTTAAATTGGAATTCAAATGAGCGATTATTACAACCGTTTCGACCGTCCCCAACGTTCGTCGTATGCTGGCGGCCCTGGCCGTTTCAGCCGCCCGCCGCGTCCTGTGTGTCCGGTCGCGCCGTTCGAGCAGAAGGATATGGGCTATGTGCATGAAGTCGAGACGTGGCTGTCGAATCCCCATGCGTACTTCAAATCTTACGGGGAGGTGGCGCGAGGTTTTCAGATGCGTCACCGCTCGGAGCGTCTGCGCATCATGACGTTCGTCGCCGCTCCGGCGGATCTTGTCGGCCTGACGCCGCAACGCCTCTACCTCGGCCGTGAGGTCAAGAAGGTCGAGGGGTGGGATGGCGTTTTTTCGGCGGTTGTCGGTGAACTGGGCATGGACTTCCCGGAGACGTTCGACGCACTCCAGCGGCAAGGGTTGCTGGCGTGGTTGGGGTGTCCGGCGGGCGGCGTCTCCGTCTCGGCGTTGCTGATGTCCGGGGCGCTCAAGCCGGCGTTCGATTCGTGGGAGCAGGTCATCTACCGCATTCAGTGGTTGTTGCTGATGTGCGGCATCAAGTTGAATGACGCCGTCGTGCAGGTCGATCCCTACACGGACGCCCAGTGGAAGGCGCGTGAACAGGAAATCCATCGCAAGCGCCGCGAGGAGCGGACGTATATGGCCGGACGCCGCGCCGCGCAGGAAGCGTGGGCGGATGCGCATCCAAACGAGGCGGCCGATTTCGCCGCCCGCGCCGACGAACATGGGCGCTACGTGCCGCCGTCCTACCGCGAAAAAGGTTTTTCCGATTTCTCGGGCGGCGCTCGCCCGCCGCGCCGTCCGGCCGATCCGACTTGGTGATCGCCATGGGCTTTCAGTTGATGGATCTGAAGAGCGCCGCCGCGCATCTTCACATGCGCGAGACGGATCTCCGCCATTTCGCGCAGCGGGGGGAAGTCCCCAGTGTGAAGCGCGGCGACGACAAGTTCTTCTTCGAGCACCGTGCGCTCGACGAATGGGGACAGCGCCATTTGATGGAAATCTCCAAGAAGGAATTGACGGGTGAACACCGACTGGCCATGGTGGAACGGCGCAAGGCGGACGGACACGATTTTCACATTGCCGAGATTTTGCCGGCGACGAATGTGAACCCGTGCCTGACGTCGAAGACGAAAGCCGGCGTGTTGCGCGACATGACGGACTTCGCCGATTCCACGGGGTTGCTCTACGATCCGGAAACGCTTTTCGCCGAACTGGCTTCGCGCGAAGAGGCCGCCTCCACGGCCGCCGAAGGGGGCGTGGCGTTGTTGCATCCGCGCTACCACGACCCGTATCTTTTCCAGGAAACGTTTCTTGCGCTGGGGCGGACGCTTCGTCCCGTCTTTTTCGGCGGCCCCGAAGGCGAGGGAACGGATCTCTTCTTTCTCATCTGCTGTACAGACCACCAGCTCCACCTTCACATTCTGGCGCGGCTCTGTCTGCTCGTGCGCGAAACGTCCCTTTTGGCGGATCTGCGTCTCGCCGAGGACGGCCAGTCGATGCACGATGCGCTGAAGAAGGCCGAAGACGGATTTCTCGCCCGCATGGCCGAGCGCCGCTAGCGCGTTCGCCGACGGACCTACGATTGGACGTTCCACATGAAATACCATATCCATACTTACGGCTGCCAGATGAACGTGCGGGACAGCGAGGCCGTGGCGGCTCTGCTGGAGGCCGCCGGCCACGTGCGGGCCGCCGGCGAGGCGGACGCCGAACTCGTCATTGTCAATTCCTGCACGGTGCGCGACATGGCCGAACGCAAGGCCGTTGGCAAATGCGGCAATCTGATTGCCGCGAAAGACGGGCGCGGCCGGCACGCGACGGGCGCGGCCGCCGTGCAGATTGTCGGCCTGATGGGGTGTGCCGTGGCGCGGATGGGGGCGGACGTTTTCAAGGCGCTGCCCCATCTCGATTTCGCCGTCGGGCCGCGTCGTTTCGGATTGATTCCGCGTCTGGTGGATCGCTGCCTTGCCGGCGAACGGCAGATTCTGGAAGTTCCCGATCCGGACGAAGTGCCGGAAGGGTTGGACGCCCATGCGCCGGCGCAGCGCGGAAAGGGCGGGATCGCCGGATTCCAGGCGTTCGTGACGATTCTTCTGGGGTGCGACAACCGGTGCAGCTACTGCATTGTGCCGGACGTGCGCGGCCACGAATACTCCCGCCCCGCGCGCGAAGTGGTGGCGGAGGTCGCCGCGCTGGCGGCGCACGGCGTGAAAGAGGTCTGTCTGCTCGGGCAGAGCGTCCTTCGCTACGGCATTCGCAACAAGGCGTGGACGGACGACGATCCGCCCAGTCCTGGCGGCTACGTGGAGGCGTTTCCGCGTCTCCTGGAGGCGTTGAACGCCATCGACGGGCTGGAGCGCATTCGGTTCACGAGCGCCCATCCGAAGGGGTGCACGGACGAACTCGTCCGCGCCTATCGTGAGTTTCCGAAAGTCTGCCGTCATCTCCATCTCCCCGTGCAAAGCGGGAGCGACCGTGTGCTGGCGGAGATGGGACGGCATTACACGCGGGACGAGTATCTGGCCGCCGTGCGGAAACTCCATGCGTTCGATCCGGAGTTTTCCGTGACGACGGACGTCATCGTCGGCTATCCGGGCGAGACGGACGCGGATTTCGAGGCGACGCGCACGCTCATGGAAGAGGCCGGCTACGACAATGCGTTCGTCTTCAAGTATTCGCCACGTCCCGGTACGCGCTCGGCCCGGTTGCCCGACGACGTGCCGACGGCGGAGAAGGAGCGGCGGGATCAAGTGTTGCTGGACGATCAGCAAAAACGCGGTTTCGCGCGGAACCAACGGCTTGTCGGCACGGTGCGGGACGTACTGGCCGAAGGGCCGTCCCTCCGCAACAAGGCGCGGTGGAGCGGGCGCGATTCCGGCAACCGCATTGTGGTCTGGACGCCCGATGCGCCGTGTGCGCCGGGGCGGCACGTCCGTGTGCGCATTGTCGAGGCGCATCCGCAAATCCTCGTCGGCGAACCGGTTTGAGTTTCATTCGCAGGAACAATTGAACAACGAACGAAAGAAGGGTATGATGGCCAAGGTGGAAAGTTCAGTCAAGATGACCCAGATCGGGCGACGCGCGTTTCTGTTCCAGGGTGTTGCGACGGCGTGTTTTCTAGGTACGCGCCGGACGTGGGCGCAGGCGGTTGTGCCGCCGTCCCGTACGATCACGATGGGGATCATCGGGTTGGGCGGTCGTGGCCACCAGATGCTGCCCGTCTTTCTCAACCAGCCGGGTGTGCGCTTCCTCGCCGTGTGCGACGTGGAACGGACGCGCCGCGAATGGGGCAAGCAGCAGGTCGACGCCTACAACGGCAACACGGACTGCCGGATGTACGCCGACTTCCGCGAATTGCTGGCGCGGCCGGACATCGACGCGCTCTACATCGCCACGGGTGACCGTTGGCACGCGCGTCTCGCCATCGCCGCGATGCGCGCGGGCAAGGATGTCTATTGTGAAAAACCGATTTCCCTTTCAATCGAGGAAGGCGAGGCCGTCATGCGCGCCGCCGAACTCTACGGCCGTATCTACCAGGGCGGTGTCCAGCGGCGCAACGTCGGCAACTTCGTCACGGCAATGTCGCTCGCGCAGACGGGGCGGTTGGGGCGTATCCACACCGTCCACGCGGGTATGGCCACGATGGGCACGAGCGCGAAGAACCATCTTTTGCCCGAACAGCCGTTGCCGGACAAGAAGGATCTCGATTGGGACATGTGGTTGGGTCCGGCGCCGGTACGGGCGTACAACGCCAACTACGTGATGACGGGGTTGTGGCATCATGAATACGACTTCCACGGCGATTTGACGGAATGGGGATCCCACACGGTCGACCTCTGCCAGCTGGCGTTGGGGCGGGAATTGACCGCGCCCGTCAAGTATGTTCCGGTTGGGCCTCGGGAAGTCCAGGCGTTCTACGCCGATGGCGTGAAGATGGTGTTTCGGCAGGGGTTCAAGGATACGTGCGGGATTCGTTTGGAAGGCGACGAGGGCTGGGTGGAGACGGACGATTCGGGCAACATCTACGTATCCAATCCGCTTCTGCTTGAAGGCCATGCCATCCGTCATGAGAGCTGGGCGCGTCCTGTGGCGCATCCGGCCGAGTTTTTCGCCTGTGTGCGGTCGCGTCTGCGGCCGAGTGCGCCGGCAGATTCGCTTCATTTCTCGCACGTCGCCTGCCATGCGGCCACGGTGGCCTACCACCTTGGTCGCGAACTGGCGTTCGATGTGAAAACCTGCACGTTCCCCGGCCAGGCGGACGCGACGAAACGGCTCGTCCGTTCCAATCGTTCCCCGTGGACGCTGGGATGAGAACGTCCGACGAAAGCGGAAAAAGAAAGAAAGGATGTTGGACATGCGGAAGTTGATGTGTGCGTGTGTGGTTGTCTGTGCGTGGGTTGCGTTCGGTGCGGACGTGGCGCCGACGGCGGCCGATGACGTGTTGAAAGCCGCCCAGGCGAGTGAAAAGGCCGGGCGGGTCGCGGCGGCCGTGCAGGGATACGAGAGTGTCTATGCGTCGGGCAAACTGCCGGCGTACCAGCGTCTGGCGGCGCTCTGCGGACTGTTGCGGACGGACGAGGCGCGGCTGGCCGATTGGACGGCGGCGGGGCTGAAAGCGTCCGACGACGTTTGGCGCGGCACGACGGCTCAGGCCGTGGCGCTCTTGCCGGAAGCGCGGTTGGGCAAACTCCGGGATATGTGGCTCAAGGCGTTTTCGGCGGAGGAACAGGTGCGCTTGCTCCGCGCCATCGTTCATGTGAAAAGTCCGGCGGCGAAGGGCTTTATCCAGGAAGCGTTGACGAAATCCCAGTCCCCCGCGCTCCGTCATGCGGCGTTGGAAGGTCTGGGGCGCACGGGCACGGCGGCGGACGTCGACGCGCTCGTCACGTGGATGCAGTCGGAGGATGCCGACGTGGCGGCGGCGGCGCGGCGTGGGCTGATTCTCATCGGCGATGTGAAAGCCGACACGGCGCTCGTCATGAAACTGCCGAAGTTCGACGGAAACCCGGCGTTCCTCGTCAAACTGCTGGACGTGCTGACCGTGCGCAACGCGCTTGGCTATGCCGATCAGATTGTGCCGTTTCTCCGCCATACGAATGCCGCCGTACGGACGCAGACGTTCAAGGCCGTCGCCCAACAGGGGGACTACGACGTGCAGGAGGCCGTGCTGGCCGCCGCCGCCCGTGCCGCCGACGGGAAGGAACGCCGGGAGGCGCGTCGTGCCGTGCTGAAAATCGCGCGTCGCGCCGGTGGCGTCCAATTCAAGGCGAAGCGCATCGGCTCGATTCGCACGGAGGCCTGTGGCGTGGCCGATTTCAACGGTGACGGCAAGCCGGATGTGGTCGCGGGGCCGTACCTCTACCTTGCGCCGGAGTTTCGTCCGATGAAGATTCGCGACGTCGCGGGGAAGGTGGACGAGGACGGCAAGGGCTACGCCCACGATTTCATGAACCTGCCGCTCGACGTCAATGGCGACGGCCGTCTCGATGTCGTGTCGGGCGACTGGTTCTCGCAGGAGACGTGGTGGTTTGAGAATTGGCTGCCCGTGCCCGGCCTCTGGCCGCAGCACGTCATTGAAAAGACGGGCAATATTGAGACGGGCATTCTCGTGGATATCGATGGCGACGGGAAGGCGACGGACTTCCTGCCCGACACGCAGATTACCTGCCTCTATCGTTTGGGGCAGAAGATGCCGAAGGTGGACGGCTACTTTTCGCGGGATTCGGTGTCCAACGCGCGGTGCGACATGGGGCGCGGGTGCGGCGATTTGAACGGCGATGGCCGTAACGACATTCTCACGCCGGCCGCCTGGTACGAGCAGAACGCGGACGGTTCGTGGACGAAGCATCCGTTGCGCATCGGGTTCGACGACGGCGGGCGGGCGCTCGGCCATGCCTCGAACCTCATCGTCTACGACGTGGACAAAGACGGCCTCAACGACGTCATTGTCAGTTCCGCCCACAAGTACGGGATTTTCTGGTGGCGGCAGCTCAAGGAGCGCGACGCGCAGGGCGAACTCCGTTTTGAAAAACACGTCATCGACGACACGTGGTCGCAGGCGCATTATCTGGGTTGGGCGGACATCGACAACGATGGTGTCCCCGAGATTGTCACGGGCAAACGGTTCATGGCCCACAACGGCGGCGATCCGGATGAATACGGTCGCCTCTGCATTTTCTACTACGACTTCACGCCCGGCCCGAATCCCGAATTCAAGAAGTACGTCATCTCCTACGATTCCGACATCAGCGTGGGGTTGAATGTCGAGTGCGTGGATATGGACGGCGACGGCGATCTCGATTTGGTGACGACGGGCAAATGGGGCGGCCCCGTGATTCTTGAAAACAAATTGAAGTAAACGTCCGTCCGATCAAGCGCGTTCCTTGCTTGTCAAATAGAAAGGACACTCTACACGTTCTTTCAATTCGTGTGTTTTGTTGACGCGCGTGTGATGGGATGATAGAATGGCGGACATGGCGAAGACACTCAAAATCCCCTACGGTCTCAAGGACTTCAAAACCATCCGCGACGAGGGCTACTACTACGTCGACAAGACGTCCTACATCCGGCGGATGGAGGAGCGTGACCGGTTCGTGTTCTTCGTGCGGCCGCGCCGCATGGGCAAGTCCCTCTTCGTCGAGACGTTGCGCTGCTACTACGATGTCAATGAGAAAGGGAACTTCCAGAAGTGGTTTGGCGGCCTCGACATCGGCGAGAACCCGACGGAGAACGCGAACCGTTATCTCGTGCTCGCGCTCGACTTCTCGCTCGTCGGCGGAGGTGGCGAACAGACGCTGGAACAGGCTTTCGACGAGTACATGGACGTCTGCCTCGACCGTTTCTTCGTCCGCTATCCGCACTGTTATCCGTCTGAAGAGAAGTCGGCATTTGTCGCGCGTTCGCCGGCCGCGAAGTTCGCCTATCTCTCGCAGACCGCGAAGGCGTATGGGGCGGAGATCTACCTGATCATCGACGAGTACGACAACTTCACGAACGCGATGCTCCGCAGCGAGGCGAACGCGGACTACCGCGCCGTCACGCACGGGGCGGGCTTCTACCGAAGCTGGTTCAAGAAGTTCAAGGAGGCGTGTTCGCGCATCTTCATGACGGGCGTCTCGCCCGTGACGATGGACGACCTCACGAGCGGGTTCAACATCGCCGCCAACCTCACGCAGGACGAGGAGTTCAACGCGATGGCCGGCTTCTCCGAGGCCGAGGTCGTGAAGATGTATTCCGACTTCCTGGGGACGGGGTGTTTCACGGAGGGCGACCCGGCCGAGATCGTGAAGTCCATCAAGCCGTGGTACGACGGCTACTGCTTCTCGACGGCGCAGATCGGGAAGGAGTGCGTGTTCAACAGCGACATGGCGCTCTACTACCTGAAGGCGCTCGTCGCGAAGGGCGAGCCGCCGGAGAACATGGTGGACGTCAACATCAAGACGGACTACGAGAAGCTGAAAATCATCGCCGACATCCAGCGTCGGCAGTGCGGCGTCGGCAGTGCGGCGCCCGCCGATGCCTCGTCCGACGACGCGGTCTCCGCCGTCGAGGGCGTCCTGCCCGTCACGGAACAGCTCGCCGCGACGGGCGAGATTTCGTTCGATCTCGTCGAGAGCTTCCCCGCAGACAAGATTTCGGATCTTGCGAACTTCCACTCGCTCTTCCACTACTACGGCATCGTCTCAATGCAGGGGCGCCGGCGGGGGCAGACGGTCTTCAGGATTCCGAACGTCTGCGTCCGCCGCCAGCTCTTCGACT
>CAYZYQ010000055.1:0-19662 GCA_964482645.1 uncultured Lentisphaeraceae bacterium
AATGGCGGCGTGGTAGGAAAAATGCTATAATCGTTTCTGTTTAACATCAGTCATCTCGTAAAAAGAAAGGTCATTTCATGGAATCGCTTGTGTTTTTCGCCATCGTCGCGGTGATCGTTCTTGTGGCCATCATCAAGACGGCCGTCATCGTGCCGCAGAAGACGGCCTACATCGTCGAACGTCTGGGCAAGTACCGCACGACGCTGGAGGCCGGTTTTCACATCCTCGTGCCGTTCTTCGACAAAATCGCCTATCGCCACACGCTCAAGGAACAGGCCATCGACGTGCCGCCGCAGGAGTGCATCACGAAGGACAACATCGCCGTGTCGGTCGACGGCATCCTCTACATGCAGGTGATGGATCCCGTCAAGGCCTCCTACGGCATCGGCAATTACCTTTTCGCCACGACGCAGCTCGCCCAGACCACGATGCGTTCCGAAATGGGCAAGCTCGATCTCGACCGTTCCTTCGAGGAACGCATGGCCGTCAACCAGGCCATCGTCAACGCCGTCGACAAGGCGTCCGACCCTTGGGGCATTAAGGTCACGCGCTACGAAATCAAGAACATCACGCCGCCGCGCACGATTCGCGACGCGATGGAAAAGCAGATGCGCGCCGAACGCGAAAAGCGCGCGATGATTGCCGAGTCCGAGGGTGAACGCCAGGCCAAGATCAACCGCGCCGAGGGCGAACGCCAGGAGGCGATTGCGCTGTCCGAAGGTGAACGGATGCGCCGCATCAACGAGGCCGAAGGCCGCGCCAAGGAAATCCTGCTCGTCGCCGAAGCCCAGGCCGCCGGTATCCAGAAAGTGGCCGACGCCATCAACGAGAAGGGCGGCCTCGAATCCGTCAACATGCAGCTGGCCCAGCAGTATCTCCAGCAGTTCGGCAATCTGGCCAAGACGAACAACACGATGATCATCCCCAGCGACCTCGCCAACGTGGCGGGCGTTCTCAAGGCCTGCACGACCATCGTCAAAAGCGCGACTGCCAATTCCTGACAGCCGCCATCTGTTCATCCACTGAATTTCAACGAGTACAGTCATGTCGCTTCGATTTCTGCCGTCCGTCCTCGTCTCTGTCCTCGCGTGTTCCGCTTGGGCGGATCTCCAACTCGTCTCCCCGCGCTGTGAAAGCGCGGTGAATCCCATCGGCGTCGTGCGCCGCGCCCCGCGCTTCACGTGGGCGCTGCGCGGCACGGAGCCGGACATCCGCCCGGCGGGCGCGGAATTGCGTCTGGCGTCGTGCCGTGACGACGTGTCCGCCGGCCGCCGCATTCTCTGGACGAAACGCGCGTCCGACTGCTTTGCCTGTCTTTACGACGGCGCTCCGCTGAAGTCCGGCACGCCGTACTGGTGGCAGGTGCGTCTCGTCCGCGACGACGGCGCGGCGGCGACGGACTGGTCGGCCCCGCAACGTTTCGTTCTTGCGCGTACGGCGGATGAATGGGACGGTGCGCGGTGGATTGGCGAAAAGCCGTATGAAGTCCACTGGCGCGATTTCGACTATCAGGTGAAGGTCTCGCGCATCAAAAAGGCGTTCGGTCTTTGCTTCCGCACGGCGAACGGCACGGCGACGGGCGACCGCGACGGCTACATGTGGCAGATCAACGTGGAAGGCGCCGCGCCGCGTCTGCGTCCCCACGTGTTCAAGAATGGCGGAATGCGCATTCTGCCCGCCGTGGACATGGGCGCGTTTTTCCCGAAGGGCTTTGACGCGGCGAAGGAGCACGTCGTGAAAATCGCCGTGCGGGGTACGGAAATCCGCACGTGGGTCGACGGCGTGTGCGTCGACACGCGGCGGGACGATACGTTTACTGCCGGCACGATCGGCGTTCGCGGGTCGTCGGGCGAAGAGGCGTTGATTTCCGAACTCTCCGTGACGGCGGCGGACGGGACGCGCCTCCTGTTCGACCGGTTCAGCGGACACATCATGCCCGCGTTCCACCACCCGAAGTTGAAGGAGGGTAAGCTGCGCGTGGCGGACGGCTGCGCGTACCACCCCGGCATCATTCCGAAGAACGCGCCGCGTCTGCGCAAGACGTTCCGCTTGGCGGCGAAACCCGTCCGGTCGGCCATCGCGTCGGCGACGGGCCTGGGCTTCTATGAACTCTGGCTCAACGGCGCGAAGGTCGATCCGACGCGCGTCCTCGCGCCGGGCATGACGGGGAACGGGGCGCTTGTCGACACGTACGACGTGACGGCGCAGGTGAAGGGCGGCGCGGACAACACGGTCGGCTTCTGGCTGGCGGCCGGCTACTCCGACGATTTTTCGCGCTATGGCTGGCACTGGCTGAAGACGAAGCGCGCGATTCTCCACCTCGCGGTCGTCTATGAAGACGGTACGCGCGACGTGGTGGTGACGGACGGTTCGTGGGAGATGACGCAGGACGGCGAAATCACGCGGGCGAGCATCTACAACGGCGAAACGATCGACGCGTCGCGCGCAGATTCCGCCTGGTGTACGCCGGCGGCAGTGAAGACGGCCGCCTGGACGCCTGTGACGGTGTGCGCGGATGGCGATTCGCCCCGGCTGCGTCCCAGTGACGCGCCGCCCGTCCGGCAGCTCGATCCGCGCCGCCCCGTCCGCATCGTGGAGACGCGGCCGGGCGTGTTCGTGGCCGATTTCGGACAGAACCGCGCGGGCTACGTGTCCGTGCGCGTGAAGGGGCCGAAGGGGACGAAGATCCGTCTGCACACGAGCGAACTTGTGGGCAAGGACGGCAACATCGACCCGTGGACGAACGGCATCGCCGAGTCGACGGACGAGTTCATCCTCGCCGGCACGGGCGAAGTCGAAACGTTCACGCCCCGTTTCACCTATCACGGTTTCCAGTTCGTCGAAATCACGGGATGGCCGGGACGTCCGACGGCGGACGACCTCGTGGGCTGGGCCGTCCACGCGGATCTTGAACCCGCCGGGCGCTTCGCGTCCTCCGACCCGACGCTCGCGAAATTCGTGAACGCCGCGAACTGGTCGATGCGCTCCAACTTCGTGAGCTATCCGACCGATTGCTGTATGCGCGGCGAGCGGACGCCCTGCCAGATGGATTCACAGGCCTACGAGGACGCCGCGCTGGCCTGGTTCCAGCTGACGCGCTACTACGAGAAGTGGCTGGACGACGTGCGCGGTGGACGCGGCAATCCCGATTGGACGGGTGATTCGGTTACGCTCGTCGGCCGCCTCTACCGCGCTACGGGCGACGCCCGGATTCTGGCCGAACGCTACGACGACATGAAGGCGCAGGTGGACGACGACGTGCGCAAATGGCCGGACTTGATCTGCCCGTCCGGATTCGGCGACTGGTGTGCCCCGAACGACGGCACGTGGAAGGGCTTCTTCAACGATGTCGCAATCGTCAACTCCGCCATCTTCTGCGAAATGTGCCGGACGGTCGCCGAGGCGGCCGAAACGCTGGGCAAGACGGCGGACGCGACGGCCTACCGGGCGCTCCACGCGAAGGCGAAGGCTGCGTTCCACGCGAAGTTCTACCATGCGGACACGGCGACCTACGGCGACGGATCGCAGACGACGGCCGTCCTGCCGCTCGTGTTCGACATCGTGCCGGCCGACGTGCGGGCCGCCGTCGCCGAACGGCTCGTGCGGACGGTGCGCGAAAAGAACGGCGGCAAGGTGGACGTGGGCATTTACGGGATGCGCTACCTTGGCGACGCCTTGTGCGACGCGGGCGCGGCCGACGCTTTCGTCCATGCGATGACGCAGCCGGAATATCCGGGATTTGGCTTCATGTTTGCGAACGACGCCACGACGCTCTGGGAGCAGTGGACGTTCAAGAGCGGCATGAACACGCACAACCACGCGATGTTCTCCGGCGCCTTGAGTTCGCTCATGTCGCGCCTGGCGGGCATTCGCGCGGCGAAGCCGGGTTTTGCGGAAGTGGTCATCCAGCCGGTCTTCCCGAAGGCGCTCACGTTCGTCGAGGCGGCGCAGGACACGCCGCGCGGCCGCGTGGCGGTGCGCTGGGAGCGGAAGGACGGCCAGCTCGTCTTCAATCTTGAACGCCCGCCGTTTACGCCCACGATGCTCGTGCTGCCGAACCGCGCGCCCGTGTCCGTGGCGAGTGGCGTTTCGCGGCTCGCCTTCCCCGAATGAAACGGTCGGCGGGCGCGTGACTAGCGCGTCCAGCCGATGGCTTGGGGTGTTTCGACCCGCCGCCAATCACGGTGGCGGGCGCATTCTTTGAGCGGCGTATTCGTCGGCAGACGCGCAATGACGGGCGCGGCGGTCGAGGGGGCGAAACGAAGCTCAATCTCGTCCGTTGACGCGGGCTGTGCGCCGCCAGACGGGGAGGGCGCGTCCGTGTCCTGTGTGACGACGAGGGCCGTGTTGTTCGTCGTGGCGGCCTGGTCGGACACGAAGACGAGCCGTTTGGGTTGCGCGGCGATGGTTTCATATCGCTTGGTGTGCGTGTTGTAGTACGACAGGGCGATTCGCGCCGTATTCGTGGCCGCCGTCGTGCGCGGCTGAAGGAACTGTTTCCACGTCACCGTGTTGCGCGTCCGCGCGGTCTCTTTGGGTTCGTAGGCCTTGAACGCGGGGGAGAGATGTTCGACGACAGGGTAGGTGTTGGACGGAAAGTAGCCGTCGTAGGTGAGACGGTAGGTGGCCTCGATGAGGTCGTCGGGATGGACATGGTCGCGGGAGAGGGTTTGCGTGAGCGTGAACTTTGTGCCAATCGCACCCGAGAAGTCCGGCGGCCGCTGGTCGGTTGGCAGTTCGCGGACGACGAGTTCAAAGGGGGCGAGGCGCGTGGCGAAACTCGTTGACGATGTGAAACTCGCGTTTCCCTGCTGCCGGCGCGTCGTTGCCATGCCCTGCACGACGAGCTGGATTTTCTCGGTACGTGGCGTCAAGAAGCGGGCGGGCAGGCGGAATCGTTTGAGTACTTTGTTGGTGGGGGCGGTGATGTCGGACAGATTCTCGAAATCACCGTAGATGACGGTTGCTCCTGCGTCGGGCAGACCGCCGATCCGGAGCGAATCATCGAAGCCTACGCCCTTGTCGACGAGCAGTTCAACGACAATCGCGGCGGCCTCTCCCGCAACGACCGTGCTTGGTTCGAGCCGCGCCGAGCCGGTGATTTCCGTACGTGGCAGGGATGTACCGCGTCGCATCTGTCGGACGTCGGGAAGTCCGCCGAACGGCCATTGCGCGGCCGCGGTTGCCGCGGACAGGCAGACGAGGCCGAGAACGCCAATTGGACACAGACGAAAACCGGGCGTGTGGAATTTATCGAGCGGCATGGATCAACGTTCCTTTCGCGGCGGAATCCTCGACGAGCGAGACAGTGGTTGAAAGCGCGGCGGACAGGAACAGCAGGAGGCCGAGGCCAGTCAGAAACCGTCGGATGCCGCCAGGCGGTAGAAGGGCGACGAGCCAGAGGAACGCCCAGCACGTGGCCGCCACGAGGAGACGGATGTCAAGCGACAGACTGTAATGTGGCCGAAGAAAGAGTCGCGTAAGCGGCAGGTCGGCGCGTGGATCGTTCTTCAGACGGGCGTGGGCGGCTTGAAGGCCGCGCCGCGTCGACGGCGTTTCACCCAGACGGCGTTCCGCACAGGCGAACGCCAGACGCGCCGTGCGCGGGTCGTTGGCGAAGACGGCACACGCGCCCATGTTGGCGAACAGGGCGGGCGTGTCCGCGCCCTGTTCCAGACAGGCCGCGTAGGCTTTGACGGCGTTCTTGAACTGCGCGGCGTCGTGCGCCTGTGTTGCCAGCGAGAGGGCGCGGCGGTAGGTGAAGTCCGTGTCCGGCACGTCGGGCGTTGTACGGCCGAACGCCGCCATGGGTAGCAGCATGAGGAGCAGGACGGTCAGCCCCGTACCAGTGGCCGCGCGGGCGGCGTAGTGTGCGCGGTCGAGGTCGCGCAGGGCCGCAACGACGGGAGCGATGTCGTCGGGCGGGTAATCGCCCGCCATCAGGCGTTCCGCATCGGCGGCCGTCACGGTCGCGCCGTTGACGTCGTAGCGGACGGCGAAGAACGTGCGGACGGCATCGGCTTTTCGGGCGGCATCCCGTCCACGCAGGGCGCGTTTCAATCGGGCGTAGGCCATGGCTTTACGGTGAGCCGCGTTGCGGGCGGCGATGCGACGGCGGACGGGCGGGGCGAGGCGGATGAGCAGGAAGAGGACGGGCGGTAGAATGAAGAGCGTCAGTGCCGTGCGCAGATGCGGGAGCAGGGGACGGGCGGTGGCGCCGTTTACGTCGAGATCCAGTCCGTCGGGCAGCGGAAAGGTGTCGTCGTCGGTCAATTCGTCGAGGTCGCCCAGCGCGGCTTGGACGCCGGCTTTCACTTGAATCGGGATGGGGTCGGACGTGACGGTGACATACGTGCGCGTGGCGAGGCTGAAGTAGGTGAACGGCAGGGCGGGGAACTCCACCGTGCCCGCTTTGAGTGTGCGGACACGCCACGTGAAACGGCGGGCGTCGGCTAACGTTTCCGTTCGCAGGGACGCTTCGTCGATGCGGAAGTTCGTACCGCCGAGTACGGCGGCGAACGACGGCGGTGGAACGAGCGACAGGTCGTCCGGACCCGACACGGCGACAGTCAGCACGAGCGGATCGCCTGCCGTGCAGAGGTTCGTGTTGAGTTTGGCCGTGAGGGTTGCGTTGGACGCCACCGTTCCCTGGTATGTCGCCGGGCGGCCCGTTTGTGGCGGTTCGACGACGGCGAGCGTGGGCGGCGTGGCGCGGAGGCGGACCGTTCGCATGACACGCTCGTGGACGGGACGTCCGAAGAAATCACGTGCCGTCCGCACGTTAACCGCGTAGGGAACCTGGAACGTGGCGGCGGGCAGAGGCAGCGTCCCCGTCGTTTTGCCTTGCCACGGACTGAGTGGCGCGGTGAAATGCCAGACGTTCACGCCATCGATTTCTTCCCGCTGCGTGGTGAAACGGAAGAGCGGGCGGGACGCGGTGAAAAGGCTGAAAGGGTCGGATTCGTTTTGGTAGTCGTTGACGAAAAAGCGGTCGTTGCCCTCGCGCGGGCGTTCCGCCGTGTCGCCGGAAAAGAGGAGGCGCGGCAGATCGCCGGCCGAAAGCGTCTGCGGTTTGAGTTTCGGACGTGCGGCCACGGGCGACGACCAGTCGAGTGCCAGAAACTCCGCCTGTAAATGCGGCGCGCGCGAATCGTCGAGCGGCGACACCGCGTCGAAGGGCGCGGGCAACGGCGGCAGGTAGAGGTGGAGCGTGAGCGTCGTGGATTCGGAGGGATAGAAATTCGTCGTCGAGGCCGTGATTTCAAACCGAGGGGCGAACGTGGCTGCGGCCGACACGGCGGACAACATCAAACTGATGAAAAACAGGTGGCGTTTCAAACGATTCTCCATGGCGATGTGCAGGTGGATGCCTTTCGTTATTGGATGACGACGACGGCGACTTTGCGGCGGACGGGTTCAGGCGTTTTTCCGTCGCCCAGGACTTCGGGAAGCGGCGCATTTGTGGCGGCGGCGAAATCCGTCCATCCGTCAAGTTGGGAAAGCGCCCGCGCCAACCGCGCTTCCCGTTGGCGTTGCTGGCGGTTTTCCATGACGGCGACGCCCGTCATCAGGCCGCCGGCGAAACAAAGCGCGGCGAACAGCAGTACGGCGACGCTTGTCAGGAAGGGGCGGCGGGTCTTGCGGGCGAGCCGCGCCTCGGCCTCGGCGTGCAGACGTGCAGATGCCAGGCGCTCGCGTTCGACGGCAAGCGCCTCGCGTTCCAGACGGATGCGTTCTTCCGCAAGGTTGGCGGCGGTTTGTTCCTCCGCGCGGGCGTTCTGTTCTTCGGCGTTGTCCATGGAAAGGATTATATCACAAGGGCTTGGTATCGACCACATGTTCCCGCGTTTCCGAGGCATCCCCCTTGCATTTCTTAATATTTCCTAACAACGACCTAACGATGAAAACGCCGTGTAGAGCCAAATATTGTGAGTAACTGCGACCAGAAATTTAGCGGTTGCAATCGGCTGCGAAATTCGGTATACTGTCCCCCAATTCGACTTCGGACTGTAGCTCAGTTGGTAGAGCACGACACTTTTAATGTTGGGGTCGCGGGTCCGATCCCCGCCAGTCCGACCATTGAATTGTAATTAGGCTAAGCAAGTCTGTAATGTGAGGGTTTTGGTATTTCTGGCTGTGTTTCGTAGTCGGGGTGTTGGTATTTGTGTGTCAAGTGCTCCGACGAGACAGGTGTGGGGATGCCCGTACTATGGGAACGACAATTACGTACCCGAGACGACCATGTTGTCCGTCTCGTCTGGAAATCCGCCGCTGGGTTCGTCTGCGACTACGAAGTGGCGTATGTCCATTTGGATGGATGGGCCTGGGCGGCGACGGATTGGATTCCGACCGTTTGCACGGACGTGCGGGTGACGGGGTGGGCGGCAAACGACGTCTGCCGCGTGACTTCGCCGCTGCGCGGACGCCGGGTGTCTGGCACAAAGTCGCCATCCGTAGTATCGCTGGCGACGTCACCTGCTGGTCGTGTCCAATCTGACGGACGGCGATGACCTTGCGGCGCGTCATCGCGACCTTGACGAGATGGGCGTGCCGAAAGAGGCGCGCGTGGAACTGGAGTACAACGACTATGCGGGGGCGAAGTATCTGGCGCTCGGTCTTCCGGACACTATGCCACCCAAAGTCCGTCTCCGACCTTGACCGACGCACATGTGGCTTGGTAGAATAAGTGGACAAATTTTTTTGAAGGAGAAGTACCTTTATGTCTGAAAAACGCCGTATTGTCGTCACGTCCGCGCTCCCGTATGCCAATGGGGATATCCACTTGGGGCATTTGGTCGAGTACATCCAGACCGACTTCTGGGTTCGCTTCCAGAAGATGCGCGGGCACGATTGCGTCTACGTGTGCGCGGACGACACGCACGGCACCCCGATCATGATTCGTGCGCGAAACGAGGGCATTACGCCGGAACAGCTGATCGCGCGCAGCCACGCCGCGCACGTAAAGGATTTTACGGACTTTGAAATCGCGTTCGACAACTACTACACCACGAACGCGCCCGAAAACAAGGCGTTCTCCGAACAGTTTTTCGCCGCGATGCAGAAGTGCGGCGCGGTGACGACGCGCACGACGCCGCAACTCTACTGCGAGCATTGCAAGATGTTCCTGCCCGACCGTTTCGTCAAGGGCGAATGTCCGAAGTGCCATGCGGAAGGGCAGTATGGCGACAGTTGCGACAAGTGCGGCAGTACGTACGCGGCCGAGGAACTGGGGCATCCCGTCTGCACGACGTGTGGCGGCACGCCCGTGGTGAAGGACTGCGAACACCTCTACTTCGAACTTGAGCCGAGCCACGAATTTCTCCGCAACTGGATTCCCGAACACACGACGAGCGACGTCTCGAATAAGTTGCTCGAATGGTTCAACGAACCATTGCGCGGCTGGTGCATTTCCCGCGCCGCGCCGTATTTCGGTTTTCAGATTCCCGGTTATCCGGACAAGTATTTCTACGTGTGGGTCGACGCGCCGATCGGCTATCTTGCCTCGCTCCAGAACTGGTGTGCGCGGGAAGGGAAGTCGTTTGCCGACTACTGGCAGAATCCGAAGGCGGAGCGCTACCACTTCATCGGCAAGGACATCATCCGTTTCCACTGTCTCTTTTGGCCGGGGATGCTCCACGCCGCCGGTTTCGAGCAGCCGAACAAGATTTTCGTCCACGGCTTCCTCACCGTCAACGGCGAGAAGATGTCGAAGTCGAAGGGCACGTTCGTCAACGCCCGCACGTACCTCGACCATCTGCCGGCGGCCGCCCTGCGCTACTACTACGCCTGCAAGCTGGGCGGGACGACGGACGACATGGATCTCAACCTTCAGGACTTCGTGCAGCGCGTGAACGGGGACATGGTTGGCAAGATCACGAACCTGGCCTCCCGCGGCGCCCAGATGCTGAACAAGAATCTGGAAGGGCGCTTGGGAACGCTGGACGCGGAAGGCCGCGCCCTCGTTGAACACGCGCAGAGCCGCGCGGCGGCGATTGCGGCGTTCTACGAAGATCGTCGCTTCTCGCAGGTGCCTGTCGAAGTCACGAAAATCGCCGACGCCGCGAACGAGTACTTCGACCGTCGCGAACCGTGGAAGACGGTCAAGCAGCCGGACGGCGCGGAAACGACGCGCACGACGCTGACGACGATTCTCAACGTCTTCCGCATCCTCGCCATCTATTTGAAACCGATTCTTCCCGCCTACGCGGACAAGGTCGCCGCGCTTTTCGGCGAAGCGTCCTACACGTGGGATGACGCGGCGAAGACGATCGAGAACACATCCATCGGCGCCTACACCTACCTCGCCACGCGCATCGACGCGAAGCAGGTCGAGGCGATGGTCGAGAAGGCGAAAGTGAAGCCCGCCGATTCCGGCGAAGTGGCGCACGAGAGCCGCGCCTCGAAAAACAAGGACCGGAAGGCCGCCGCATCGACTGCCGCCGCGTCGTCCGGAACCTGTCCTGCGTTGAAGCCGGAAATCGCGTTCAATGCGTTCGAGGCCGTCGATCTGCGTGTCGGCAAGGTGGTGGCATGCGAAATTGTCCCGAAGAGTTCGAAGCTGCTGAAGTTCACGCTCGACGCGGGCGAACTTGGTACGCGGACGATTTTCAGCGGCATTCGCGGCACGTACGCCGATCCCGCCGCGCTCGTCGGGAAGGAAGTCGTGTTCGTTGCGAATCTCGCGCCGCGCAAGATGAGCGTGGGCGTGTCCGAGGGCATGATTCTCTACGCGGGCGAGCCGGGGGCGAACGGCGGCGTCCTTGCGCCGTTGGCGGCGGCCGGCGCCGGTACGCCCTGCACCTGATACGCTGCGCTTCGTGAAAGGATCCTGCACATGAACATTCGGATGCCGTTTTTCGTGGGGGCGGCCGCGTTGTTGGCGTGTTCGTCCGTCGTGGCCGATGTCGAGCGCGTGATGACGTTGTCGGACGCCTATCTGCTGTTGCCCGTCAAGAACGGCGCGGCGAAGCGTGTGCTGGAAATCCGTGCGGACGGGAAAGTCCTCCGCAAACTGGACGTCGAGTTCGCCGAGGGGCGGCCGGACTGGACGGCGCCCGTGCCCGTCGCGGGATTGCGGGGGCGGAAGGTGACGTTGCGTCTCGTGGGAGCGCCGGAAACGTACGGCGCGGCGTTGAACGCCGTCAAGACGGTGCCCGTCCGTCCGCAAGGCGTTGACATGAAGACGGAACCGTTGCGTCCGCAATTGCGTTTCACGCAGCGGTACGGATGGAACAACGATCCGAACGGCATGACCTATTACAAGGGGGAGTGGCATCTCTTCTTCCAGAACAACCCCTGCGGCATCCAGTGGGGGAACATGCACTGGGGGCACGCCGTCTCGAAGGATCTCGTGCATTGGACAGAGTTGGACACGGCGCTTGCGCCGGATGAACGCGGAACGATGTTCAGCGGGTCGGGCGTGGTGGACGTGGACAACGTGGCGGGGTTCGGCGCCGGGGCGCATCTCCTTTACTACACGGCGGCCGGCCATCCGTTCACGCAGTGCCTGGCGGCGTCGACGAACGGTCGTACTTACGAGAAGTGGTCGCGCAATCCCGTGCTGGGCAACCTGTCCGGTGGCAACCGCGACCCGAAAGTCTTCTGGCACGCGCCGTCGCGTCACTGGGTGATGGTGCTCTATGGGTTCGAGAACAACCACCACGTCTTCTACGTCTTCAATTCGGCGGATCTGACAAACTGGACGAAAGTCCAGACGCTCGTGGGCGATGCGAAGGACAAGGGTACGTGGCGTTATGAATGTCCCGAACTCGAAGAACTGCCCATCGAGGGCGAACGGGGGACGGCGTGGGTGTTGTGGGGCGCGGGACCGCTCTACGACGTGGGGACGTTCGACGGGCGGACGTTCACGGCTGTCGAGGAGCGTTTGGCGGTCTGGCCGTTGAATCTAGGAACGCCCTACTACGCGGCGCAGGCGTTCAACAATGCGCCGGACGGGCGCGTCATTGCGATCAACTGGTTCAAAATCGGCACGGGCGGTGCGAGTACGTTTGGACAGGGGTTTTCGCTTCCGCATGAATTGACGTTGCGGCGCACGAAAGACGGTCTGCGCCTTGTCCGTCGTCCCGTCCGCGAACTTGAGGCTCTGCGTGCGGGTCCGGCTGTCGCGCCCGAGGCGTTCGAGGGTGAACTGGCCGAGGCGTTTCTCGCCTGTACGGTCGGGAAGAATGCGCACGTTTCGTTCGACTTGCGCGGCGTTCGGGTGGTCTATGACGCGGCGAAGGGGACGCTCAGCGCGTTGGGGCAGTCGGTGGCCTGGCCGGTTGCGAACAACCGGTTGGCGCTGCGGGTTTTTGTCGATCGCAACGGCATGGAGATTTTCGCGCAGGACGGGCTGCAGGTCTTCCCGGTTCCGGCCGCGCGTCCCGATCCGGCGAACCGCCGGATTTCCGTACGGATGTCGGTGGACGCCGATACGCCGGACTTCCGCGTCTATCCGCTCAAGTCCATCCATCCCTAGGCGCGTATCGCCGGCGAAGCGGTTTGTGCTATAATCTTCCCTGAACGTGAACAACTTAAAAGGTCGGTAGCAATGGCTCGTTTGGATCCCACGAAACTGAAAGACTGGCAGATTGCCGAGGCGGCGGAGGCGGACATGCGTCCCGTCGCGGACATGACGGCGGAACTTGGCTTGATGGACGATGAATGGACGCCCTATGGCCGCGTCCTTGCGAAGGTGGACGTCGCGCGTGTGCTCAAACGGCTGGGTGAGCGGAAGCGGGCGAAGTACATCGACGTGACGGCAATCACTCCCACGGCGTTGGGCGAAGGGAAGACGACGACGACGGTCGGGCTTGTGGAGGGGCTGGGGCTGCTCCACAAGAAAGTCATCGGTTGCGTCCGCCAGCCGTCGGGCGGTCCGACGTTCAACATCAAGGGCAGCGCCGCCGGTGGCGGTCTCGCGCAGGTCGTGCCGCTCAGTGCGCTTTCCCTCGGGCTGACGGGCGATATCGACGCCATCACCAACGCGAACAATTTGGCCATGGTCGCACTCAACAGCCGGATGCAGCACGAGCGCAACCACGACGACGCCTGGCTGGCCGAACGTGGCCTTAAACGGCTTGACGTCGATCCCGAACGCATCCAGATGCGCTGGGCGATGGATTTCTGCGCCCAGGGACTGCGCAACATCGAAATCGGTTTCGGCGGGCGGCTGGACGGTTTTCAGATGAAGTCCGGTTTCTACATCACCGTCGCGTCCGAAGTGATGGCTGTGCTTGCGATGGCGGCCGATTTGAAAGACCTGCGGGCGCGGCTAGGCAAGATTGTCGTGGCCTACTCGAAGAGCGGAACGCCGGTGACGACGCACGACCTCGAAGTGGACGGCGCGATGTGCGCCCTGCTCGTCAACGCGATCAAACCCACGCTCATGCAGACGTTGGAAGGGCAGCCGGTTTTCGTTCATGCCGGGCCGTTCGCCAACATTGCCATCGGGCAGAATTCGGTCGTGGCCGACCGTCTGGCGTGTGCGCTTGGCGACTACGTGGTCACGGAGAGCGGATTCGCCAGCGACATGGGCTACGAGAAGTTCTGGAACATCAAGTGCCGTTGTTCGGGACTGAAACCCGACGCCGTGGTGTTGGTGGCCACCGTCCGCGCGTTGAAGGCCCACGGCGGTGCGCCGAAGGTGAAGGCCGGTCTTCCGCTCGATCCCGTCTACACGCACGAAAACCTCGACCTGTTGCGGAAGGGGTGCGACAATCTGCTGGCGCACATCGATATCATCCGCCGTTCGGGTGTGCAGCCGGTCGTCTGCCTCAATGCGTTCTACACGGATACGCCGGCCGAGCGCGAGCTCGTGCGGCAGGTGGCGGAAGCGGCGGGGGCGCGGTTCGCCGTGTCCGATCACTGGCTCAAAGGCGGCGAAGGCGCACGTGAATTGGCCGAGGCCGTTGTCGCGGCGTGCGACGAGCCGAATACGTTTGACTATCTCAGTCCGTTGTCCGATTCGTTGGCGACGCGCATCGAGGCGCTGGTGAAGGAGGTCTACGGCGGTGACGGCGTGGACTTCGAGCCGCTGGCGCAGGAGAAGCTGGCGCGGTTTCAGGCCGACCCCGAAATCGCGAAACTGCCGATTTGCATGGCGAAGACGCAGTACTCGCTTTCGCACGACCCCAATCTGCTGGGGCGGCCGAAGGGGTGGCGTTTGCCCGTGCGCGACATTTTGATCTATCAGGGGGCGGGGCTTGTGGTGCCCGTGGCGGGTGAAATCAAACTCATGCCCGGCACGTCCGCCTCGCCGGCCTACCGCCGCGTGGACGTCGACGTCGAGACGGGCCACGTCCACGGACTCTTCTAATGATGCGGGCGGTGCGATGAGCGATTCTTCCAGACTGGCGATGAACGTGCTGAAGGCCTCGAACATCTATTCGGACGAGGCGTTGCAGCGCATCTCCGAGGGGCGGGCGAACAATCCCGACATGGGGTTGGCCGAAGCGGCCGTCAAGTTCGGCGGGGCGCGGGAAGCCGAATTCCTGCGGGCGACGGGCGCGTTTTTGGGGTACGACTATGTCGAACTCGAAAAAGTCCAGCCCCGGCCGGACGTGTTGCAGAAATTGCCGGCGTCCGCCGTCTACCAGTTCAACGTACTGCCCGTCAAGTTCGCGGACGGCGAACTGACCGTCGCGTCGAGCGATCCGTTTTCGACCGTCACGGGCGATGGGTTGCGGCTTGCGGCGGGCTGTCCCGTGCGCATCGTGCTCGCTCCGCGTGAGGAAATCGACAAGGCCGTCAAGAAGTTCTACGGCGTCGGCGCCGACGCCATCGAACAGATGATTGAGGACGGCCGCTACGCCGTGGACGACGACGAGGGGTCGATCTCGAAAATCGACGTTGGCGCCGAGGGCGAAGAGGCCTCGATCGTCAAGTTCGTGAACCGGATCATCATGGAAGCGGATCGCCAGGGCGCGACGGATATCCACATCGAGCCGCAGGAGACGGAACTCCGCATCCGCTACCGTATCGACGGAATGCTTCACAAGGTGGATGTGCCGCCGCAGTTGAACCGGTTGAAATCCGCCATTATTTCGCGTATCAAGGTCATGGCGAATCTCGACATCGCCGAGAAGCGTCTGCCCATGGACGGCCGTATCGGCATCCGCCTGGGCGGCGAGGACATCGACATCCGCGTGTCCACGATGCCGGGCGCCTGGGGCGAATCCATCTCTCTGCGTCTGTTGGCCAAGAGTGGCAACTTCGTGAAGATGGCCGACCTCGGTTTTAACGACCGCGACTTCCATGTTGTCGACAAGATCATCCGTCGGCCGAACGGCATCTTCCTCGTGACGGGGCCGACGGGTTCCGGCAAATCCACGTCCCTCTATTCCTTCCTCCACGAAGTGAACACGATGGACGTGCGCATCTTGACGGCGGAAGACCCGATCGAATACCAGATGGACGGCATCATCCAGGTGCAGATGAACAAGGACATCGGCCTCGACTTCGCGCGGACGTTGCGCGCGTTCTTGCGTCAGGACCCGGACAAGATCATGGTCGGCGAAATCCGTGACCGCGAGACGGCTGAAATCGCCATCAACGCCTCGTTGACGGGCCACATGGTGTTCTCAACCCTCCACACGAATACGGCGGCCGGCGCATTCCCACGTCTGACGGATATGGGCGTGGAACCGTTCTTGATCGCTTCGGCCGTCGCGGGCGTCATGGGGCAGCGCCTCTGTCGCCGCCTCTGTCCCACGTGCCGCCGTGAAGTCCCGCTCGATCGGAAGTGGTACGACCTTTCCTATCCGCCCGAACGCGAAACGGTGTTCGAGCCGGCGGCCGAAGGGTGCGACGCCTGTAGTCGGACGGGCTACAAGGGGCGGCGTGCGCTCTTCGAGGTGCTGGAAGTGGACGAGGACATCGAAGGGGCGATCATCCGCCGCGAGAACGCCACGGAAATCCAGCATCTCGCCCTCAAGAAAGGCATGAAGACGTTGCGCGAGGATGGCTGGGCAAAAGTCTTCAAGGGCGTGACGAGCGTGAACGAGATTCGTCGCGTGACGGAGGATGCCTAGTCATGGCGAAGACGACCGCGAAAAAAGACGCCTTGTTTCCCGATGGCGCGGTCGTAGGCGGTTACCGTGTCGTTCATCTGCTGGGACGCGGTGGCATGGCGGAGGTCTACGCCGTTGAGGCGTTGGCGGACGACGCGGCCAAGAGCATCCATGCAGGATGCCGCTATGCGTTGAAAGCGTTTCGCCCGAATGCCGAGACGAGTCAGGATTTTAGTCTGAAACGTTTCGTTGCCGAGGGGCGGTTGCTGGCGCGTCTCCACCACCCGCGCGTCGTGCGCGTCTACGATTTCGGTAGCGTGACGGGCGAATCGGACGTTCCGTATTTCGTGATGGATCTCGTGCTCGACGCGACGGGGAAGCCCTGCACGTTGAAAGACGAGTTGAAAGCGGAAGTGGCGCGGGCGGAATCGACTGCGGACGACGCGCTAGACGAGGCTACCGAGGCGGATGGGATGCGGGCGGCTACGCGCTATGAAAGTCGGGTCGCGGGTTGGTACGAGGATTTGCGGGAGGGGCTGGCCTACATCCACGGAAAGAACATCGTCCACCGCGATGTCAAGTTGGAGAACGTGCTGATCGGCTCCGATGGCCGTGCCGTGTTATCTGATTTCGGCGTGGCGAAAGTCGCGGAGACGGATCTGCGGAAGAGTCTTGAGCTTTCGATGGTCACGCGCTTCCACGGCGAGAAACCGTGTATCGGGACGTTCGCCTACATGGCGCCCGAATTGCGGAACGGCACGGAGGCGTCGCCGGCGAGCGATTTCTGGGCCTTGGGCGTCCTGCTCTACCATCTCTTGACGCAGGACTGGTATCAGCCGGGGTGTCCGCTGAACGGCGTATTGGATTGTCTCGACCCTTACTGGCGCACGATTTTGGCGGGATTGCTGAATCCGGATGCCAGCCAGCGCGTTTGTCTACCGTGGCAGACGCCGTTGCAGCGCGAGAACGCGCGGTTGGCGGATGCGAACGAAAAGTTGCAGCAAGAAAAGGCGGCGTTGGCCGAGCGCGGGACGAAGACCCGCCGTCTGCTGGGGGGCGTCGGACTTCTGGCAGGCGTGTTCGCCGGGCTGGCGGGGGCGGTTGCATACTGGCATGTCCGTGCGGACGCCGCGCGTGTCCGATCGTTGGACGCCGCACGGGCCGAAAACGTCCGTCTGTTGCGGTGCGCTACGCGCGGGTACACGAACGTTTGCCAGATTGTCGATTCGTGGTTCGCGTCGGCCGAGCCGTTGACGGCCGAGCGCCTGTTCGCGCGGATTCGCGAATGTCGGGATGATGTGGATGCCGTGGATGACGGGCGGGATTTCGATGCATACGAAACGCCGCTGTTTCTGGGAGCGTTGGACTATTTGATCGCCCGCCGGGATCTCAAAGGCGTTCAGCGTTTTCTGGACGACTACGCGCTGGAGGTTGGTGGCGGGGTGGACGACGCCGAGGTGCTGTCGACGGCCTCGAACCGGATGGAACAGGCCTGGGGCGTGGATGTCTGGTCGAAGAACGGCGAGACGTCCGAGAACAAGATTGACCCCCAGCTTTTCCAGTAGACGAGAGAGAGAGGACGGACGCGGACATGGCTTTTCAGGAAACAGTCGTCACGCTGATTGAAAAACTGCAGGACGCCGAGGCGGACGCGAATGTGAATTGGTGGCGGTTCGCCGAATTGTACGAGGATGCCATCAAGAGTTATGCGCGTCAGAAGGGCAGTAAAGACCCCGACGACACGTTGCAGGAAGTCAATTTGCTGTTGTTGGATGTTTTTCAGAATCGCAAGTACGATCCGGCCAAGGGGAAGTTCCGCGCGTTCTTGAAGACGATCATCAAGAACGCCGTGCTGATGTCTCTGCGTAAGGCCCAGAGCCGACCGGAGGGTCATGCGTTCTCGATGGACGGTGTGAGAGATTCGGAGGACGATCCGAATGCGGGGCTGCTCTTTCAAGCCGAAATGGAAATGGCGACGTCTGGCGAGAGCGTGGTCGATTCGCACGATCAGGAGTGGGTACACGCGCTCTACGAGGCATCGGTGAAGCAGGTCATGCGGAATCCCGCGATCTCGCCGCTGTACAAGAAAGTCTATCGTTTCTATGCGATGGACGGACATTCGGTGGCGGAGACGGCGGAGAAATTCGGAATTGATCGGAATCTTGTCAGTCAAATCAAAGTCCGGGTTTGGAACGCCATCAAAGAAGTGGCGATCAAACTCGGCGTCAAGGAAGGAGTAAGCGATGAGAATCGATAAAACGACGGTGGCGGCGCTCGTGTTGGCGCTTGCAGGGTGTATGTCCGGCGGCGTGTCCGCGAAGGATGTGGACGTCATGGCGGTCTACTATCCGCACTGGCACAACTACCCCAAGGCGAACGAATGGTTCAAGCCAGGCTGGACGGAATGGGAGTTCGTGAAGGATGCCGCCGTGCGGTTTCCCGGCCATCAGCAGATCAAGCCGTTGCCGGGCTATTTGGACGGCAAGGATCCCGTCGACGTGGAGACGGAAATCGAACTCGCTGCCAACGCGGGCATCGACGTCTTTCTCTGGGACTTCTACTACTACAACGGCGAGATCACGCAACAGGAGTCCATCGAGCAGGGCTTTCTCAAGGCGAAGAACCGCAATAAGATGAAGTTCGCCCTCATGTGGTGCTACCACGAGCGCTACAACCAGTTCCGTCCGGATCCTACGGCCAAGCGCGTGCCGCTCATGAGCCTCGCCCACACGCCGGAGGAGTTTCTGGGATTGATCGACTACGCAATCGCCCATTACTTCAACCAGCCGGAGTACTACCGCAAGGACGGACGGCTCTTCTTCTCGATTTTCAACCTGCCGTATCTGTGGAAGACGTGGGGCGAAGACGATGCGAAAGTCCGTCGCGCGATCGACGAGGCGCGGCGGCGTGTCCGCGTGGCGGGACTGGGCGAGTTGCACGTGAACGGGCAGAACGCCGACGACCGGCTGGCGGCGCGCGCGAAGGAACTCGGTTTCGATTCGCTGACCGACTACGGGTTCGGGCCGTGGAAACTGCCGGACTACGGCCGCCGCTACGCGGCCGGCGAACGCCTTTTCGACTACGGCGAAATCGACGGCCCGCTTCAGCGCCACTGGGCGGCGCGGCGCGACGCTTCGCTCCCGTATTTCCCCATCGTGCCGATGGGGTGGAACGTGATGCCGCGCTGCCGGAACGACGTGTCGTTCCCGTGGGCGAAGGACTACCAGTACCCCTATTGCGCGTCCTTCACGAACAACGCGCCGGCGACGTTCGAGAAGTATCTGCGCGACGCGAAAGCGGCCGTGCTCAACGATCCGAAGAAGCCGGGGATTGTCTACATCAACGCCTGGAACGAGTACACGGAAGGCAGCTACCTGCTGCCGACTGTTCGCCAGAGCGACGCCTACCTCCGCGCCATTGCCCGTACGTTCGGTCGTACTCCGGCGGACAAGTTCGTCTTCTGCCCCATGAGACACTGGTGGAATCCCAAAGCCCCGAACAGTCGCGCCCAGACGATTGACGCGCCGACGCACGAGGACGTGGCCTACGGGCCGCATCTGCGCCAGCGCATGGACGCGTGGCTGCCGGCCGCCAACGCGACGGACGGCAAGCCCACACCCGTTGTGATGCTCTTCCACGGCGGCGGCTGGTG
>CAYZYQ010000056.1:0-19498 GCA_964482645.1 uncultured Lentisphaeraceae bacterium
CGCGACGGGGACGTCGCGCCCTACCGTCGTGCCGACCGCGTACTCAACCGTGAAATCCCCAACAATCGCCGTACGGAACGCCGCGACGAGCGCGTTCGTGTCGAGCGTGTGGCCGAAGCCGTCGTACGTCGTGGAGACGTCGAACTTCGAGAGGCCGTCTTCGGCAACCGCGCCGTCGCCCGGCTCCTCGCTGCCTCCGTCCCCGCCGCCAAGCGTGGCCTTCGTCACCGTAAGCGTGCCGAACGTTGTGGCGATTGTATAGTTGGAGGGCTTGGTGTTTTCGTTCAGCGCATAGGTGAACGTGTTCGTCGATTCGCCGACCACGGTCTGCGAACTCGTCACGTTGTACGTCGCGCCCTCGCCGTCCGCGAAGCCGTCGCCGCCGACATGTATGTCGGCGCACGTGACGGGGAGGCCGTCGTAGGTCTTCGACGCGCTCCCGCTCGTGAGCGTGACCGTGCGCGGCGAAATGGAGACCGTCGCGGAATTGGTCACGGGGAGGTAGCCCGGCGCGACGATCGCGCACCAGACCGTGTACGCGCCCGCGTCCGTGAACGCGGGGGGCGTGGCCGTCCACGCCAGATCCACCGGCGGCGAGGGGACGTCGTCCACGGCCGTTCCGGAACCGCCTCCGCCATCCACGGGACTGGATTCATTCGCACCGCCCTTGTCCGGAACGCGGGCGTACTGAACCGTGGCGTCTGTGATTCCATCGGCCAGCGTCACCGACACGCCGTGCGCCACGCCGTCGTATCTGCCCGACCAGCCCGCTACGGACACGTCGCCGTCCGCGAACGGCACGTCCCGGCCCGTCACCACGAACACGGCCGTCTCCACCGCGCCCGCCACGCCGTTCGTGTATGTCGTGTGCGTGAGCATGTACGTGCCGTTGCGCGCGACGTGCCAGCCGAACGCGCCCTCGCCCGCCAGCCCTTCGGCGAGCGGCACGCCGTCCTGGGCGAGCGTCACCGTGGCGGCGGCGCCGCCGCTCCACAGGTTCGAGCGGCGCAGCTCCTCGTCGCCCGCGCTCGCGCGGACGCCGTCGTGCCGGACCGACAGGCGGAACGGCTCCGTCTCCGCCGTCGCCGTGGCGGCGCGGACGCAGAACGGCGCGGACGCGGCGAACGCAAGCGCCGCGATCCCGGCGCGGTTCAAAAAAACGGAAGGAAGGTTTTTCATTCCGCCACCCCCGCTCCTTTGACGACCGCCGAATAGCGCAGGAACGCGCGGTCCGCGACCATGTCGTGGTCGGCCTTGATCCGGTCGGCCGAAAGGACGCCGCCCCGCAGACGGATCTCGTCGTACCGCCCGTGGAGGGAATCCTGCGAACCTGAGGCGTTCCCGCCGAACGCCAGCATCCCGTCCGGGTTGTCGGCGACCGGCCGCAGCCCCCAGGTCTCGTAAACCTTGACCCTGTCCGCGACCAGCTCCCCGTTGGCGTAGAGCCATGCGTTGGTCGCGTCGTAGACAACCGTGAAACCCACCCACGCATCCTGAATCGACGGCACCTTCGCGATGAAGTGCGCGTTCGTCACCCCCTTGACGACGAGGTTGTCGAACGAGCATTGCGTGGCGGAGTTCTCCAGATTGAGTTCGAACCCCTTGGTCTGCTGAGGGCTTTCCTCCTTGTGGGAGATGAGGCGGGGGTCGACGCCCGCGCCGATCCCGTCACCCCGGAACCAGCCCGAGACCGTGAAGCTCCCGCCGAAGCAGAGCGCGGGGGAGGCCGGGACGACCATGCGGTTGCCGTTGGTGAAAGCGTCCGAGCGGCCGTTCACCCGCCCGCGGCCGCAGGCGCCGTCCGCGCAGGAGACCATCACGCCGACGCCGTCGAGCGCGTTCGTCCCCGCCTGCGGCAGCGCGTCCAGGCCGTTCGCCGTGGAGTCGCGGGCCGGGCCGGAGGCCTCGTTCATGTGCCACACGCCCGCGTAGCCCGCCCACACGGCGCGGCCCGCGTCCGCGCCCCGCGCGGCGGCCGGGCCGCCCCACGCCGCCCTGAACCGCGTCCCGCGCCGCAGCTCCGGCAGACGCACCCACACGAGCGACTCGCCGCCGGGGTTCCACTCGTCGACCTCGTGCGGGTAGACGGCACGGCCGTCCACGTCGCAGAAGAGCAGTCCGCCGCCGTCCGCGCCGTCGAAGTCGGCGTAGTCGAAGCCCTCGATGGACGGGGAGAGGCGCACCAGGACCGGCACGTCGCGCAGGGTCTCCGCCCCCGCGTAGCCGGCCACCTCCATCTCCAGCACGCGCCGCGCGCCCGTGGCCGCGTCCCGCGACGCCGACACGGCCACCGCCACGCCCGCGTAGTCGCCGTCGCCCGCGAGGTCCGCGTCGGCGTCCCACACGAGGCGGTGCGCCCCGGGCGCGAGCAGGAGCGTGGCGTTCGTCGCCGCCCCGCCCGCGGCCCAGGCCGTCCGCAGCGGGAGGTTCGTGCCGCCGGCGAGGTCCCGCGCCGCGAGGGACACCGCGTACGGGACGCCCGGCTCGCCCGCCAGCTCGCAGTCCACGTCCACCTTCCCGTTCCACGGGTAGCGCTGCCGCGCCGAGGCCGAGACCGAGAGCGCGTCGTGGAGCGCGAACGTCCGGGAGAAGACCTCCCCCGCCACGCCGTCCGCCGACCAGGCGGCGGCGCGGACCGTCGCGGAGGCGGCGAGGGCGAACGGCCCCGCGTACTCCGGCGACGCCTCCGTCGGCGCGCTCCCGTCGACCGTGTAGCGGACCGTCCACCCGGGGCCCGCGCCGCCGACCGACACCCTCACGCCCGGCACGAGCTCGCCGTCCGGCGTGATCGACAGCTCCGGCCCCGCCACCGTGAACCACGCGCCCAGCAGCCGCGCGGCCGCGCCCCCGTCCGCGACGGCCGCGTGCGTCAGGCAGTACGTCCCCGCCGCCGCCGGGCGCCACGCCGCCTCGCCGGACCCCGCCGCGTCCGACAGCGTCACGCCCGCCTCCAGGTCGGGGATCCCCCCGCCCTGGAGGCAGAGCCGGAAGCCGACGCCAGGGGAGATTCTAGAGGTCGTGACATCGGCGATACGCCGTTTCCCTGACGAATGCTCGAAGGCAGGATTGATGAAACTACCACCACGATACGTCCGTGCCTTCGTCACGGCAGAGGACGGCCCGACCGGGTCAACGCCTCCCGTTGCCCACGCGCACCAGACGTCCAGGCACAGTTCGTTGACGTTCCCGTGCATGTCGTAGAACCCCCAGGCGTTCGACGGATAACTTCCGACGACGGCCGTCCCCTTGTCCGTCCCCATCGACGCATATCCGCTTTCACGAAACCGTACAATCAAACTGCCAGTTCCCCCGACCTCCAGCCACCCGCTGTTGCCGAGATAACGCCCCACGATGTCCATTTCGCCGCAGGTATTCGTACTCGAAAGATTCTTCCCGTTGTTCAGCGCCGTGGCCGTGCCCGCGCGGCAGGCGTACTCCCACTGCGCCTCCGTCGGCAGGTCGAAGCCCGGGATGCCCGTCCGGCGGCGGAGGCGTCCCATGAAACTGTCGTCGTCCACGTCCTTCGTCTCCGGCCACCGGACGCCCTCCGCCCCGCCCCGGACGTCGGCGTAGCTCACGCAATCCACGGGGCGCATGGCGTAGCACGCCGCGTTCGTGAACCCGCTTGGGCGGTTCCCCATCACCAGCTCCCACTGGCGCTGGGTCACCTCGAACACGCCCATGTAGAAGTCCCGCGAGACCGTCACCACGTGGAGGTTCGTGTTCGCCGCGCCGGGATGGTCCGTGGCGCGGCCGCCCATGGTGAACGTGCCGGCGGGGACGCGCCGCAGCACGATTCTGGAGGTCTTGTAGGCGTCGCCCCACGCGCCGCCGGGGATCTCGTCGAGGAACTCCACCGGGTAGCGCGCCGCGTCCGCGCCGCCCGAGACGTCGACCGCGACGTACAGGGGGCCGTCCCGGCGGACGGGGTAGGCCGTCACGACGGCCCGCGCCCCCGCCGGCGCGTTCGTCGCCCACGCGCCCGACCAGGCGAGCGATTCGGACGCGGCGGCCGTGCGCCGCTCCCACGGTCCCATCCCCCGCAGGTCAATCCGGAACGCCGCGCTCGACGCCGTGGCCGCCGCCGCGCCCGGCGCGGCAAGCGCCACGCCCAGCAGCGCCGCCGTGCAAAACCCGTTCTTCATCCCGCCAAGTCGCATCTGACCCTACCTCTTCCTTCCTTTGAAAAATGGCGTGCCGTTCTTTGCATCCGGCTTGTCACCGCCGTTGCAATGTCCCGTCGAACGCCGTTCGATTCTTTCCCGCAGGACAGAAACCGGATTATTTGACCACCTTGCCGGAGAACGCAAGTTCGCATGAATTGCCAAGTTTCCGAAAACGCCTTGTCCTTGAATCGACCTCCACCCCTTCTCCGAACACGCCCTTGAACACAAAGTCCTTGCCTTCCTTTGCAAACATGATGCGAACATAATCCAGCATGGAGTCGCGCTTCTTCGCAGACGTGTCGTTTCCGCCCAGGCAGACCTCCTCGACGTACTCCCCGCCGTCGACGAAGCGGGTACACCAGTCACCGCCTTGCTGCGTCACATTCGGAAACCAGACCATCCACTTACCCGGAAGCATATGCGCCCCCGAGCGGGTTTGCACCACGCGGTGGATTCCCATCGCGTCAAGCGCGTCGTTTTGCGTCTTGTACACCTTCCCATCCTGAATGACACGTATGATCATGCGATTTACTCCTTTTCAACGAAACCAGATCCGCCAAACTTGAAAAACCTGAATTCAACGGGGAACGACAACTTCTCGCGGACACGCTCCAGCATGGGGAGCAGGGCGTCCCGTTCACCACGGACACAACAGACCAGATCGAAAACCGTTCGATCCGCCTTGGAAATTCCCTGCCAGAACCGCTCAATCCGCAGAAGCGCCCGTTCATGGCAGGAGACCTCATCGCCGTTCAAAACCTCGATTCCGGTTATACGCTCGCCCCTGACCATCGCGCCGTCGAAACGGTACGTCCTGTCGGAGAAGAGGTTGACCTCCCGCAAGACAAAAACCCCGCTTTCCCTCTGCAACGTGTCCAGCACGTAGTTTCTGAAACCCACTTCGGACGAACTCCCCGGCGGCATCCGCCCCCGCCCCTTCGATATGTTTTGAACGGCGTGCGTCCGTTCGTTTGGCCGATGTTTCGTCGGGGACGTGCCGGCGCCGTCCGCGTCACAACCATCGTCCCTGCTGTTGGCGGCGGGGCTGACGGGATTTTTCGACGGGTAGTTCCGGATGAAGCCCGGAATTTCCTTCAACGCCTCCAGCACGTGGCGACGGTACAGGACAACCGATACGGCGACCAGCAGCGGCCACGCGGCGGCGGCCAGGACGTCCGAACACGCGGACACGGCGAACACGATCGCATGTCCCATGTCCAAAAAACGGAACAGACACACGACTATCGCCAGCACGATGCACAGGCACAATACCCCTATGGACAACAGGGCCATGTCGGTGAACAGAGACTTCACGCGGTCGGCAAACCCGGATTTCTCCGACACCCGCTTTTCGGAATTCGTATTGCCCGCTTCGTCTGCCATGTCCAGTTTCCAATCGTTTCGCCGTCTCTCGTTTTACATTCCCTGCACAACGGTCGCCGTGCCCGTCACGGTCACGCGGTCGCACGTGAAATTTTTCGGCAGGTCGGCGGCGGCATCCCACACCCAGCGGTAGACGCCGGGCACAAGCAGTTCCTTCGTCCCGTTCGCCGCCGTGCCGTCGGCCTTGTACAGCGTCCGCATCACGATGTTCGTGCCGCCAACCATGTCCTTCGCCGTGAACGACGTGGCGTACTTCGTGCCGGACGCGCCCGAAATCGTGAACGACAGGTCGACCAGCCCGTTCCACGGATAGCGCTGCTTCGCCGAGACGGCCGAGATGGCCGACGCGGCGTGGGCAGTACACGACAATGCGAACGCCGTCCCCAAAGCCAACGCCGCAAGAAGGAAGTCCCGCGTGTTCATCTGTCCCCCGTCCTCAGAGCCGCGACAAGTTCGTCCAATCGAGCGATGATCTGCTGGACGACTTCCATTTCGGCGTCTCGCGTCCGCAGACGCCGACCCACCGGCATGGCAATCTCGTGGCAGTGGAAGTCGTACGCCGAACAAAACTCCGCATAGACGTGTTCCATGTCGATCGGACGACTGCCCACCGCATGGCATCTGACGGCGGTGACGCCGATTGAAACCCTGTACGCGGCAAAGCATTTGAAACACCCCACAATGGACTCCTTGTCGTCGCCACGGGTGTTGACCGCGATGCGGACGCCCCTGTACATGAACGCCCCCTGGTACTCGCCGTGTCCGTTCTCGACCGCCACACGGGCAGGATCGAACGCCATCCTGCCAATCCAGCTTTGCGGATCGCGTCGGTACAGTTCGTCGATCAGGCACTTCAGGACGGACGTCTTCCCGGCGTCAGCGCAGCCCTTGAGGGCGATGACATGCCGCAGACCACCGAGCGGCACGCCCTGCAGCCGATCTTGAATCCAAGCCACGTTCCTCGCAACCCTCTGCGGTTGCGTTAGCCATCCCCGCTCCTGCGGATGCAATTCTCCTGCCATGGTCTTTCAAGTTCCTTTCGACTGCGTTTTCTTCTTTTTGCACTGACAAACCGTTCAAAACTTCGCTTCCGAAAGCCCGCGCCGGGTGGCGGAAACGCCCCTTGAAAGAGGGCTAAATCCTCACCCGTCACACGCCTTTCTCAGCGTGAACACGCATAGTTTACAAAATACCCCCCCCCCCCCCCCCCGTCAAGCAGGAGTTTTGATTTTTTTATTTATTAACTGACAACAACGCCGCGCCACCCCGAACGACGCAAACCACGTAAAATGAACACACAACCTCCCTACGCCACATCACGCCTCAATGCCGTTCCTCTTGAAATCACAAGGAACGCAAAGAAAGCAGAGAACGCGGAGGGGAGGAAGAGCGCAGGAAACACGGAATTTATATCATAAAACGGCGGCGCCATGGGCAGAAATCCAGTCCGCGACGTCCGCGCAGGGAATCACGTCCCGTTGGAGTTCGCCCAGACGCGACGGTTCGGCGACGGCGCCGGTCAACGGCATGACGGCCAACTGATCGCCCACCTTACGACAGAGGAAACCAAATTTCGCCAACGGGGTGTTCGTGCAGCAGTTGGGGCAGCCGCTGATCCGGATGTCGTTCAGCACAAGCCGGGCCTGTGCAATCTTCTCGGGCGTGTCCGCCGGCAGATCACGGTCGAACGCCGCCGCAATGGCCGTGCCGAACGCCGGCGAATCGTTCGCGCCGATTTTGCAAATGGAACTTCCGACGCACGTGAGGATGTGTCCTTTGAAACTCTTCACCGTGTAGTCCACGTCGCCAAGCGAGCCAACGAGCAAATTGTAGAACGCGGGCAGCTGGTTTTCGGGAACGTTCGGCACGGCGAAATCCCCCCAGACGAGCAGGTGCATTTTCGTGACACCCTCCAACTCCAGGGCATCGCAGAGTTTCACGAGCTGGGCGGCCGTCATGTTGCCGTAGGGGACGAAAAGACGCACGGCGTACGTGCCGTTCGCCAACGGCGTGGCGGCCAGTTGTTTCCACGCCGCGAATCCCGGCGCGGGCGTCTGATCCACCGTGAACTTCGTCTGCGGCCACTCCTCCGGCAACAGGTTCGCTTCCGAGAGAACCGGCGCCGCCGTCTCGCGGGCAAATGCCTCCTTCAACTGCGCGACGAACGCCGCGTCACCCAAATCCTCGCGCAGGAAACGAATCCGCGCATGGGCGCGATTCGTCCGGCAACCCTTCGCGTCGAAGAGGCGCGTGAGAGCGAACGCCAGACGGGCGCAGTCCTCGGCGGGCAGCGCATCGAATATCTTGAGGCCAACACGGGGTTTGAAACCGATGCCGCCGGCCACCCACGTCTCGAACACGCGGCGGCCGTTTTCGATTTTCGCGACAAATCCCAAATCCTGCACCGTCGCCAGCTGGCGATCCGCCACGCGGTCGACGAACCCGATTTTGATTTTTCGCGGCAGACCATAGGCCGTGTCGAACGAATAGAACGCCGTTGAAAACGCGCGGGCGTAGGGAATGACATCGAACGCGGTGTCTGCATGAAGTCCCGAACACGCATTCACCTGCACGTTGCGAAACGTGTCGCCGCCGCCACCGCGAAACGGAAAGCCGTGTGCCTCGCAGGCCTCCAGCGCGGCCGGCACGTCGGCGGCCTTGATACCGTGGAGCTGGATGTCGAGCCGCGTGGTGAGGTGGCAGAACGGCGCCTTGAACGTCGTGAGCAACGCGGCGATCGCTCGCAGATCGCCCGTCGTAACAACGCCGCCGGGACGACGCAGACGCATCATCGTGGCATCGTCGCGCTGCTGGTAAATGCCGAATCCGGCGGATTGTCCTTTGAGAGTCTTCGCATCGATCCGCCCCGCCGCGTAATCCCGCCATGCGGCCACCAGTTTTTCCTGAAACGGTTTCATGCGTCTTTCTCCTTTTTCTTGCCGGCGTCCGTCCCCGCCGCATGGGCGTCCAGCCACGTCCACAACCGGTACATCGCGTACCCCCAGACGAAGAACAGGACATAGTAGATCCAACGCGGCAGGGTGTCCGTAAAACAATTCCCAGTGAACCACTTCTGCCAGTTCGGGATGTCCGTGTAGTAGTACTGCCCGCATCCGAAATCGAGGCCGTCGATCAGCCCCATGTGGCAAACCATCATGCCAGCCGCCACGAGCGTGGCGACGGACATGATTCCGTAGGTCAGCGACGTCGTACGGCTCATGCGGTAATCGTCGGAATGGGGAAGAAGCGGCCGCACAGCACGAACCACACGACGGCAAACGTCAGAATGAGGTTGAAGATCTGTCCGACGATGTAGAGTTGGAACGGCTTGCCGCCCTGTACCTGCGAACAGAGTTCCTTGAAGTTCGTTTCAAGGCCGATCGACGTAAACGCCAGCGCGAATGCCCAGTTCTGAAATTCTTTCAAATGCTTGATGACCGCGTTCGTGGCGTCGACGCCAAACGTGGGCTGCATCACAAACGAGAAGAACAGAGACGCGAAAATGAAGCCGAGGATGAATTTGGGGAAACGGTTCCAGATTTCGGCCACGCCAACCTTCTGCCCCGCGGGCGCCGCACGGTCGACCTTCGTCGAGAAGAAGACGGCGATGGCGAGCGCAATAAAACCAATCAGCATGTTCTGAATCATCTTGACGAGCGCGGCGACTTGTCCGCCCAAATCGCCCAAGGCCTGCCCGGCGAGCACGACCGCGCCCGTCGAATCCACCGTGCCGCCAATCCAAGCGCCACCGATCATCGGATCGATGCCTACGGCCTTGATGAAGAACGGCATTCCGACCATCATGATCACCGTGAAGATGAGCGACGTGCCGACGGCGAACGCGAGATCCGTCTTCCGCGCCCGTGCGGCGGCGGCCGACGCGATGGCGGCCGACGTACCGCATACGGACGTCGCGGCGGAAATCGTGATGACGAGCGGCTTGTTCGTGATTTTCAGAACGCGCGTCCCGTACCACCACATGAAGATGATGACAATCGGCGTGACGCCCCAGGCAATCGCAAGACCGTAGAGGCCGAACTTCTGAATGTTGCTGAACAGCACCTGCGCCCCGAGAATCACCAGACCCGTCTTGATGTAGAATTCCGTCCGCAACGCCGGCTTGAGCCAATTCGGCGTCTTCACCGTGTTGCTGATCAGCAACCCCAACAGCAAGGCCCAGAACGCATACTCCAGGTATCGCTTGAACGTGAATTCGGCGGACAGAATGCGTACGACGCACACGAGGACGAACAATCCCGCAAATGCTACGAGAAACCGGCCCGCGCGTTTCCCTTCAAGTTTGTTGCCGAGCGTAAAGAGCGCGGCGAACGCCGCGAACGTCAACGCCAACTTGCCCCACAACGCGCCCGTGAAAATGTCGAGGAACGATTTCACCTTACCCGGATGGGCGGCGATTTCGGCGGGCAACCCCCACGTGCCGAACTTGGCGCCGGAGAAATCAAACGCGCCTGTCAACACCCCGATTGCCGACACGGCAATCAAGATGAACGCCGCCCAGATCGAGAGCCAGTCCTCCTTGTGAAACAGGTCGCGCCATTTGAACGTGTCGGCGACGACGATTTCGTTTTGTTCCTTCGCGTGTGCAGTAGCCATCTGGATGGGTCTTCCTTTCTCGTTGTTAAAGGGACGGTTCAAATATCCTCGAACGCGGCGTCAGGCGCGGCGGCGATCACGGAAAAACGTCTGCAACGCGGCGCGGCAGACGGGTTCCAGTACGCCGCGCACGACGTTCGGATGATGGTTGATGCCCGGATGGGCGAAAATGCCAAACGTCGTTTCCCCGCCGCGCCGGGGGTCGTCAAGGCCCCACACGACGGTGTGGATGCGGGCGAGGACGATTGCCCCCGCGCACATGGGGCACGGTTCTTTCGTCACGTAAAGGCGCGTTCCCGTCAGCCGCCAGGCGCCCTTCGCCGGGAATGCAGACGACATCGCCAGCATTTCGGCGTGGGCCGTCGCGTCCTGCAGACCTTCCGTCTGATTGTGCGCCCGCCCCAAAATCCGCGCCGTCACGGGCGTGGGATCCCAAATCGCATCATGCCCGTCATGCGCCGGCTCCAGCACGGCCGGTTCCACGAGCACGCAACCCATCGGCACTTCGCCGTCCACGGCGGCCTTTTCGGCTTCCCGCAGCGCCATCTTCATGAAGAACGCATCGAAATCTGAAAAGTCGGGCTGTCGCATATCACCGTTTCCGCCACCACGCCAGATATTCGACGTTGCCTTTGTCCTTGCCACGCAGCGGCGATTCCGCGAGCCCGAGCCGTTCCAGCCCCAGCGTCTCCGTCCCGAAGCGCGAAATGTCGTCGACAACCTGCTGGCGGACGGCGGGGTCGGACACGACGCCGCCCGGCGCGTTTCCGCGCCCGGCCTCGAATTGGGGCTTGATGAGCGACACGATTTCCCCGCCCGGCAACAGCACGTCGGCCATCGGCGGCAGGATGAGTTTGAGCGAAATAAAACTGACGTCCGTCACCGCCCGCGCCGGCCGTTCGGGCAAATCGTCCACCGTCATGTAGCGGGCGTTGAAATTCTCCCGCACCCAGACACGCGGATCTGTGCGCAACTTGTAGGCCAACTGGTTCGTCCCCACGTCCACGGCCATGACGCGCCGGGCGCCGTGCTGGAGCAGACAGTCCGTAAAACCGCCCGTCGAACTGCCGACGTCGAGGCAGACGAGTCCGTCCACCGTCCAGCCGGCGAACGCGGCGAACGCGCCTTCCAGTTTCTCGCCGCCTCGCGACACGAAACGCGGCGGCGCTTCGACCTCCACCGCCGCGTCTTCCGCGACGAGGCGTCCGGCTTTCGTTTCGCGCTGACCGCCCACGCGAACTTTCCCTTCGAGAATCAACGCCTGAGCCGCCGCCCGCGAGGGCGCGACGCCCCGCGCCGCCAACAGCACGTCCAATCTGACTTTTCCCATGCGCGTCACTTCGCCAACGGCGTGATTTTACGGATGTCCGCGTGTGGAAAGACGGTCATCACGCCCTTTTTGACTTCCAGCGTGATATCGCCCAGAATCGACTTCTCCACCAACACGCCGCGATACGTACCGCGAATCGTCTCGATCTCCGTGTCCGGCACGAACAGACGCACGAGTTTGAGGTAGACTTTGCGCGTCTCTTTCGACGAGACGACGACCTTGCGCTGCTCTTCCTGGTAGCCGTCCAGACGCACGACGACGGCGCGTTCGCCCGCCGGCACGTTCTCCAGCATAAGCGTCTGCGAACGCGGGCTGTCACCGCCCTGGCTGCGCGTCGTTCCCATCGAACGCCCGTCCACGAAGACGCGGGCGCCGGGCGGCGTGGTGACGATTTCCACGCGCCCCATCACGCTCTCCATCTTGAACGTCGCCGTCTTCTCCTCGCCGTTGCCGAGCTGGACGGTCTGGGTCTGCGGCGCATGGCCCGGACGCTCGATGCGGAGTTCGTGGCGGCCGGGTGCGACGTTCGCAATCGTCGTCGGTGTCTTGCCCTGATAGTTGCCGTCCAGAAACACGCGGGCCTGTTCGGGCGAAGAGACGACTTTCAGTTTCGCGGGCAACCCGCGCAACTTGACCGCCAGCGTCTGCCGGTCGCCCGGCACGAGGCGCAGTTCGCGCGTCTCGGGATGGTAGCCGGCCCGTTTCAACGTGATGGTGGCCAACCCCTTCGGCACGTGCGTCAAGTGAAGCGGCGTGACGCCACGCTCGACGCCGTTCACCGTGACGGTCGCACCCGCCGGCTCGGACGAACAGTCGATGACGCCCGAATCGAGCGCCAACGTCTCCTCGCGCACGAGCGGCGTCCGCCCAACGGGCACCACGTCGATCTTCTTCGTCTGGTAGCCGTTCTTTACCAGCTCAAACGTGTAGGCGTGATCCGTCGGCAATGTGGAGACGAGAAGCGGCGTGACGCCCAGCGATACGCCCGCGTATTTCACGTCCGCGCCCGCCGGTTCGGAACGCAACAGCATCAGCGCCTTCTCCGCTTCCAACGCATACGTCTTCTGCACGAACGCGCCATCGTCCAGATACACGAACGCATCGACGGGCCGACAGGCCGCCGCCTCGACGTGGACGAGATGCCGCCCCGGCGCCAACTCGAACACGGAACACGGCGTCGTTCCTTTCAACTGCCCATCCACGAACACGCGGGCGCCGTCCGGCTCGGACGCGACATCCAACCGCGTGGGACGTTCCTCGGTTCCGCCTACCACCCGCGCCAACAATCCTACGGCGACACACACGACCGCCGCCACCGTCTTCATATGCGTGCAGAACCCGTTTCTCATTTCGCCGCTCCTTTCTTCAGACGCGCCTCGACGTCCAGCAGTTTCGCCGATGCCTCCGCGTGGCGCGGATCTTTCGCGTCTGGCACGAGTTCGCGCAACACGCGCAGTTCACGCGCCGCCGTTGGCCAGTCCTGCAAGTTGATCGCGCGGTCGGCCAAGAACCGCTGTTCGCGGTAGCGGCGCGTCAATTCCTCTTCAACCGCTTTCCGCTGGGTGAGCAGCGCACCATAGCCGTCCGGTTTTGGATTGACCGTTTCCAAATAGAAGACAGCTTCGCGATAGGCCGCAAGCGCCGCCGCCAGATTGCCGAACTGGACGTCGCGCTCCGCCCATTTCGCGTCGCCCAGACGCTGCGCCTCCTGGCTCATCGCGACGAGTTTTTCGGCGGAGAACTGAATCGCCCAGATGCCGAGTTCGTTTTTTGAGAACGTCTCCAATTTCTCGCGGATTTCACGGAACGCCGCCGGTTCCGTCGCGTTCTCGATCACTGTTGTAAACACCTTTCCGTTGCGAATGACGTTGAGCCGGTAGGACGTCAGCGTGTTCGGATGGAGCGGCACGCCCATGTATTCCGGATCCAGCGCGGACAGGGCGTCCACGGACAGGATGTCCGACAGCCGCGCCAGGGCCGCGTCGGACAACTGTGCGGGCTTGGGGTGGATGTGCCGGTTTTCCTTCGGCACGTCGTCGATGGCGACGGTCATCTGCCCATCGGCGTCGAGCGACAATGCGTAGCGGTAGATGCCATTCGTGTCCGCCTCCACCTTCTCGAACGTCAGGCCGAGCAGACGCGGATCGACCGGCTCGTCCGCGACGGGCCGGTCGGCCGGCGGCGCGGACGCATCCGAACCGGAACCGAGAATGACGACGGCGGCGAGACCCACGGCCAACACGGCCGCGCCCCAGACGAGCAGACGACGCAGCGGCAACCGCACCACCGCCGCGTCCGTGTCGTCCGACTGCCCCAACCCCAAATCAACGGCCGGCGGCGCGTCCGACGCCGAATCGGCAGCGGGCGGTTCTGCGTCGGGCGATTCAAGGGCAAGTTCCGTTTCGCCGACAACAATGCGATCACCATGCTTGAGACGGTACGAATCCGCGCCCAGCGTCACGCCGTTGACCTGCGTCCCGTTGGCACTCGCCAGATCCGTCACCCACAACGCGTCGTCCCGCACCTCGAACAGGCAGTGGTTGCGCGACAACGCGGGATCCGAGATGGCGATTTCGCAGGACGACGACCGACCTAGGCGAAGGCCCTCGGCAGGGACGGAAAAACGCTGGCCGGCCAACGGCCCGGCCGCCACGACGATGTCGGGTATGTGCGTGCTCATGGAACTCCTCTAAAAGATGTTTTTGGCGGCCTGCATCAGGATCGGCCCCAGCAGAACGACGAAGACGGCGGGGAAGATGCAAAGCATGAGCGGCCCCAGCATTTTCACCGGCGCCTCGTTCGCCAATTTCTCGGCGCGGTCGAACCGCCGGCCGCGCAGTTGCTCGCTCTGGATGCGGAGAATCGACCCGATGGAGACGCCCAATTCATCCGCCTGGACGAGCGCGTGGCACACGCTCTGAAGATCGCTTTGGCGAACTCGCGCCGCCAGATTGCGCAACGCCACGCGCCGGGGCGTCCCCACCTGGATTTCCCGCGTCATGCGAATCAACTCTTCGTTCAACGGGTCGGGCCGACGTTTCTCGCAGTTGCGCTGCAAGGCGCCCATGAAATCCATCCCCGCCTCAACGCTCAGCGTCAGAAGGTCGAGCACGAACGGCAGGGCGCGCAGAATGGACAGATGGCGCCGCCGCACCGCGCCGCGCAGCCACATCAGCGGGTAGGCGTAGAACGCGAGCACACCCAACGCCCCCAGCAACAGGACATTCCCCGCGAGAAACGAATCCGGCAGCAACGCGCCCATCAGCACGAGGAACAGCATCCAGGCCGTCCCGCAAACGAGGGGAATCAGAAACTTGAGCGCGAGGAACTCCGTACCGGACAACAATCCCTCCAACCCCGCCGAAACGATCATTTGGTCTGCCGCTACCCGCGCGGACGCGAACGACCGACCCGAAACGACCCGCGTGAGATTGGGAACCAACGGCAGCAGCAGACGCATGACGAGCGGAATCGACCGCGCCGTCCTGCGTCCGTCCGCCAACGTGACGTACGTGATTTCACCCGCGACGGAAGCCGCGTACGCGGCGAAACACGCCGCGCACAGCCCCCAGCAGAGCATCATACCGATTGAAACCATGTCCATGAAACAGAACCTCACGCAAGATTCTAGCAAATTCACACTGGAGAGTGAAGCGTAGATTTGCTATCATATCGCGCGTTCCTTTCGGGACAGTAGCTCAACTGGACAGAGCGACAGTTTCCTAAACTGTAGGTTCCGGGTTCGATTCCCGGCTGTCCCACCACGCTTTCCCGTTCATTCGTCCTTCATCGTGCGCGACATCAAGGCGTCAATCGCATCGCGAACGGGATAATCTTCAAAGCAGATACGCCGGACGATGTCGGCAATCGGCATTTCCACGGAACGTTCCGCCGCCAGTTCGGCGATCGTGCGTGAATTGCCCACGCCCTCGGCCACCATGTTCATCGACGCCAACACGTCGCCGATTTTTTCGCCCTGCCCCAGGCGTTCGCCGACGCGATGGTTGCGCGAATGGCGCGAATTGCACGTGACAATCAAGTCGCCCACGCCCGCCAGCCCCGCCACCGTGCCAGGTGCGGCGCCGCAAGCCGCCGCCAGGCGTCCCAGTTCCGCCAGCCCGCGCGTCACGAGCGCCGCACGCGCGTTGTCGCCGAAGCCGAGGCCGTCCGAACAGCCCGCCGCAATCGCCAACACGTTCTTCACCGCGCCCGCCACTTCCACGCCGACGGGATCGCGGGACGTGTAGACACGCAACGCCGGGCCGCTCCACAACGCCTGCACGAGCCGAGCGGCCTTGGCGTCCGCGCTCGCGGACACGAGCGCTGTGGGAATCCGCCGCGCCACCTCCTCCGCGTGGGAGGGACCCGACAACACGACGACGGGCGAACAGGCGAGTTCGGCGGCAATGACCTCGCTCATGCGCAGATGCGTCCCTGCTTCAATACCCTTGACGAGCGACACGACACAGGCGTCGGACGGCACCAGCCCCTTGAAGCGGCGGCAGACCGCGCGGAGATGAGCCGACGGCACGGCGAAGACAACGACATCCGCCCGCGCCACCGCCGCCGCGCAATCGGCCGTAAACGCCAACTGCGTCGACAACGCAACGCCCGGCAGATACCGCACGTTCTCGCGCCGCCCGGCCAGTTCGTCCGCCGCGTCCGCACGTCGGCACCACACCGTCGTTTCATGGCCGTAGCCGTCCAGCACACAGGCGTTCGCCGTACCCCAACCGCCCGCACCGACAATCGAAATCTTCATCTTCGCAACGTCTCCTTGGCGCACATTCTACCACAAAGTTCCCACACGGACACCCGCCGCCCTACATCACGTACCACAGGATACAGAAAAAGTGGCAGAGCGTGGCGGCCAGAACGAAAAGATGCCAGACCGCATGTCCGTAGGGCAGCCGTTTCCACAGATAGAAGATGCACCCCAACGTGTAGAGAACGCCGCCAAGCGCCAGCCACATCGTACCGAGACCATGCAACGCCTTGACGAGCGGCACAATGGCCACAAGCGCCATCCAACCCATCACAATGTAGGCCAGCGTCGAAATCACACGAAAACGACCCGTTGTGAAAACCTTGACCCAGACACCGATGAGCGTTGCGCCCCATTCAATTCCAAAAATCGTCCACGCCAGCGCGGGATGTTCGGGACGCAGAGTCACGAAACAAAACGGCGTGTAGCTTCCCGCAATGAGAAAATAAATCGCCATGTGATCCATCACGTGCAACACGCGCTTGGCGGGCGGATACATGACAGCGTGGTAGGCCGATGAAATCGAGTAGAGCGAGACCATGCTCGCGCCGAAAATCGACGCTGAAACGATCTTCCAGCCGAGCATGACGCCCGAATCGACGGCCTGCCAAATCAACAAAGCCGTCATCGCCGCCGCCAGATGCGATCCGACGACATGGATGACGGTGTTGGCGACTTCTTCGCCCGGCCGTTGCTCGCGGCTCGCGAAGGCCATTTACTTGGCCGCCGGAGCAGGAGCCGCAGGTGCGGCGGGGGCGGCCGGCGCCGCCGGGGCGGGCGCGGCTGGAGCAGCCGGGGCCGGAGCCGCAGGAGGAGGCGCGGGCATTTCAGGCGCGGCCGGCATCTGCGGCATTTCGGGCATCTGCTGCTGAACCGGCGCCGGTGCTTCGTTCCCCATCAGGGTCTTCGCATGAACCGTGGACGTGAACCGCGCCAGCACCAACGTGTTCGCCAAGAAGATGGCACCCAGCCACGCCGTCACCTTGATCAGCACATTGCCGGCATCCGCGCCGAACACCGCTTCGCTCATTCCACCGGCGATGCCACCCAGACCGCCTTCTTTCGGCTTCTGGAGCATGACCACGAGCGCCAGAAGGAGGCACACGATCACTTCGACGACATAGAGAAAACCAATCAAGATGTTCATTTTCTTCTCAACCTCTTTTCAACACAATCTCGATGCACCGACGCGCCACCCGCTCTTCACGGATCGACGAACGTCAACTTCATCGTCTCGAAATCAATTTTCCGATAGTAGCAGTTCCGAGGTGCGCCCGCCGCGTTCTTCGTGTGGCAGATGCCTCCCCGGCAGGGGCGAACGACGTAGAGCAGGGAATTCTGCTCGCAGTTCACGTAGGCCTCCAGCAAATCGAACGTCTCGCCGCTCGTCTCCCCCTTGAACCAGAGTTTGTTGCGGCTCGTAGACCAAAGAATGAGTTTCCGCTGACGGAACGACTCCTTCATGGCGTATTCGTTCGTGTACGCCACGAGGATGACCTCCTTCGTGTCCGCATTCTGCACGGCCACGGGGATGACGCCCGGATCGCACGGCGCCGAACCAGCCGCCCGCGTCTCGGAGACCTGGCGACCAACCTTTTCAAGTTTCGTAAAGTCGAGCGTAAGCTCAGTTGTTTCTTCTATCTGTCCCATGAGACTTTCCATTATATCACAACTGACGGATTTCGCAAGGGGCGGCGCGACGGAAAACATCATTGTGAATGGCAGCATTCTAGAGGTAAACGCTTGTGCAGTTCATGATTCAAACAGTCCTAATACGACTCCTCCAATAGCCTGGACGTCTGCTTGTGTGGGCATACGCAAGCACCACAATTTCATCGTCCCTGACATGATACGGCATCACGTAGCGAAAAACGGGCATGGTACAGAAACGGATGCTGCGCATTCTTTCGGGATACATCAACGGGAACAATGCTATTTTATCCCGAAGCGAGGCGGCTGTAACAAGAAACAGAGAACCAAATCCCTGCAATTGCCGTTCAAGATATGCCGCCTCTTCAACCATTTCCAAGGCCGCCTCTAACGGTCATTACGCAAATGCCATATTAGATGCGCGGATTGCCGCGATCCGCTCGTATGCTCTACGCAAGGTTTCATCAAACGGTTCACATTCGACCGTTCCGTTTTCGACTTCTTTCAGCCGTTCGGCGAGTTCCGCTTCCCATTCGGACGAAAGGGAAACCGAAGGGGCGAAAGCCTCTTCTTGCTGCGCGAAACTACACTTTGTCGCTTCCAGCACTGCTGACATGAAATATATCCTTTACTTGAACGCCACGCATTATACCAAAGAATCCGCATGTTCTGGTAAGAGGTAGAAACAACGGTATCCCTTCAGCCGCCTCGACCTCTTTACAAGGTCGCACAGGAAACGTCGTTGACGACGAGGCCGGCGAGCGCGAAGCCGAACATGGCTGGAACGTGCGCCACCGTGCCGTTGATCTGCGCCTTGCGCACCGACCAGGAATCGCCGTCGTCCGCGGGCGACGGGGGGACGACCGCGGCCGCGCCGCGATTCGGATGCGGCGGTTCGTCCGAATAGACGCACATCACCTTCTTGGCGGGCTTCACGCCCGCCTTGCGAAGACGCCCGCGCAGCGCCCGCGCCAGCGGATCGCCCGCGATTTTCCAGAACTCGGCCTTTCGGATGCGAAACGGATCCGTCTTCAGCGCCGCGCCCATCGACGCGAAGAGCGTCGGACGGGCGAACGACGTCGCGTGGACGAGCAGATGCGCCTTGTTCGCCAGCGAGTCAATGGCGTCGACCACGTAGTCGTACGACCCGACGTCGAACGCCGCCGCCGTCTCGGGGGAATAGACTTCCCGCCGCGCCACGACGTCGCAGGCGGGATTGATGTCGTGCAGACGCGCCGCCATCGCGTCCACCTTCACGGCGCCGACGGTCTGCGTCGTGGCCATCGCCTGACGGTTGACGTTCGACACGCACACGCAGTCCGAATCGACGATCGTCAGATGTCCGACGCCCGAGCGCACGAGCGATTCAGCGCACCAGCCGCCCACGCCGCCCACGCCGAAGAGGATCACGCGCGTCCGGGCAAGCACCGCCAGCGCGTCCGCGCCGAGCAGCCGTTCCGTGCGCTGGAAGATCGCCGCCGCGTGACACGCCGTTTCGGATTCCGCCATCGATTCGCCCTCTTCCGTGTCAGAGCCCGGTGGCCACGCTGTCGCGCGGCGCAACGACCGTGCCGTCCAGCAGCGTGAACG
>CAYZYQ010000057.1:0-19015 GCA_964482645.1 uncultured Lentisphaeraceae bacterium
GAATTTTCTACTCGCTTTTCCTGCGTATTTCGTGTAGACTGTCACTTGTATCATTCATCGTAGAGGAGTTCATTTGTATGAATCGACGTGATTTTCTGGCGGCGGGTGCCGTCGCTGGCTTGGCCGCCGCGTTGCCGGCCAAGGGAGATGGGTGCTGTGCGGGCGGGATGCCGAAACTGACGCCGCCGAAGCAGCCGGCTCAGTTGAATCTCTGCCTCCAGTGGGGTGGCATTCCCGTGGCGGACGACGTGAACGCCAAGCTCGACTATCTGGCCGCGAACGGCTTCCAGGCGGTCGAAATCCTCTCCGACTTGAAGTGGCTGCAGACGACGGGCGTGAAAGTGGCCGAAGGGGCCAAGCAGCGCAACCTCATGCTGACGACCGCCTGCGGCCCGTCCCAGTTCGACTGGGCGGACAAGGCCAAGAACGACGCGGAAGTCGCGAAGTTCATGCCCGTGCTGGAAATCCTCGGGCAGCTCGGCAGTACGGGCTTGATTATCTGCCCGGCGCGTGGCAACCCTGAAGTCGGCCTTACGGAACTGCGGGCGGACTTCGTTACGAACACGGGTCGGCGTTTGGCCGAGAAGGCGGCCGCGTGCGGCACGTCGATTGTGCTGGAACCGTTGCAGCGGGCCGAGACGCCGTTCCTCCGCCAGGTGGCGGACGGCGCGAAGATGGCCCAGGAGATTGGCAAGGGCTGCACGGTGATGGGCGACTTCTGGCACATGTCGAAGGAGGAGACGAGCTTCATGGGCGCGTTCATTTCCGCCGGCGATCTGCTGTCGCACGTCCACATTGCCTCGCTCCGCCGCCGCAAATATCCGGGGTCGGACGGCGCGGCCGACAACTACGTGGACGGTTTCAAGGGGCTGAAGCTCATCGGCTACCGGGGGGCGGTGTCGATGGAGGCGGGGGCGCCGGAGATCGGCCGCGACGCGAAAAACAAGCCGATCTACCCAGATCAGGCCGGACGGAGTGCGATGATTCTCAACATGGTCAAGATGTTGCGCGAACAGTGGGCGATGGCCTGATGGTAAACGATCTTACGAAATAACGACAGGAGCATAACAATGAAAAGACGTGATTTCATCAAGACGGCCGGTTTGGCGGCGGCGATGGCGGCGACCCCGGCGATGGCGCAGAACGGCGGCACGCGCGTGATTCGCGCGGCGGTGGTCGGTTGCGGCGGTCGTGGCGTGGGCGGCGGTTACAAGCCGGCGAGCGAACAGGACTTCTACCGCATGGGCGCGTTGGGCAACATGATCCAGGCGGCGGCGGAATGCCGCAAGCAGGGCATCGACGTGAAGGTCCAGCCCGTGGCGTTTGCCGACTTCTTCCTCGAAAAGGCGCAGCAGGCGGCCGAGAAGTTTGGCGTGGACAAGGCGAACGCCTACGGCGGCGCGAACGGCTACAAGGAAATCATGAAGCGCGCGGACGTGGACGTGGTGATTCTCACGACCCCGCTTAACTTCCGTCCGATCCACACGATGGCCGCTATCCAGGCCGGCAAGCACGTGTTCGCCGAGAAGGGCGTGGCCGTGGACGGCCCGGGCGTCCGCCTGATGATTGCGGCGTCGAAGCTGGCCGAACAGAAGAAACTGACGATCGTGTGCGGCACGCAGCGTCGTCACCAGCGTGGTTATCTGCTCCAGAAGAAGGCGCTCGACGAGGGCAAGCTCGGCAAGATTCTCGGCGGCGAAGTCTACTGGAACGGTTCGGTGCCGTGGGTACGCGATCGCCAGAACGGCCAGTCCAACGCGGCCTATCTCTGCAACAACTGGTTGAACTTCGCGGAACTCTCCGGCGACCACATTTGCGAACAGCACGTCCACAACATCGACGTCGCGAACTGGTATCTCGGCCGCTATCCAAAGACCGTCGTCGCGTTCGGTGGCCGTATGCGTCGTGTGTCGGGCAACCAGTACGACTTCTTCTCGGGCGACTTCGACTATGGCGATGGCGTTCACATCCATTCGATGTGCCGTCAGATCGACGCCTGCAAGGAAGACGTGCGCGAGTTCTTCCGCACGGAGAAGTTCACCATTGCCGGCGGACAGATCGTGCGTGATGAGAACAACAAGAAGGTCGAATTGTCGGGCGACTTCCTGGACTTGAACCCCTACGTGGTCGAGCACATCGACCTGCTCAAGTCCATCGTCGGCAAGGGTCCCTACTACAACGAGGGCGAGGCCTGCGCGATGTCCACCGCCTGTGGCGTGATGATCCGCATCTCGGCCTACACGGGCCAGATGGTTTCGCTCAACGACCTCATCAAGAACGAGGGGTCTCCGTACTACAACTTCGCCTGTACGCCCACGCCCGCCGATTTCGAGAAGCCGGGTGACGTGGCGATGCCGGAATACGGCGACGACACCTTCCCGCGTCCGGGCAAGCCCTGGCGCGGTCTGAAGAAGGCCTAAGGCCAGTTGATTTGCAGTCGGTCTTGACGGCAAGGGGAGGAGTTTGATATACTCCTCCCCAAATTCCATCTGGTTCAGGCTTGCAACCGACTGCCTGACCGGTGAGGAAAAACAAAAGGATACGAAAATGCCTAAACTCAAAACGAAAAAGTGCGCGACTAAGCGCATGAAAATGTCGGCCACGGGCAAAGTGATTCGCTCGCAGGGCGGCAAGGCGCATCTTAACGGCTACAAGAGCCGTGGGCGCAAACGCAACCTCCGTGGTACGACGGTCACGGATTCCAGTGTCCAGAAAACCATGCAGCGCATGCAGCCGTACGCCTAAGGAGGAAATGAAAAATGTCTCGTGCAACTAACGCTCCTGCTTCTCGTGAACGCCGCCGCCGCCGCCTTGCGGAGGCGAAAGGTTTCCGCGGCGCCCGTTCCAAACTGTTTCGTACGGCCACCGAGGCGGTCGACCGCGCGCGGCGGCTGGCTACGATCCACCGCAAACTGAAGAAGCGCGATTTCCGTCACCTTTGGATTGCCCGTATCAACGCGGCTGTCCGTGCCGAGGGGATTAACTACAGCAGCTTCGTGGCGGGTTTGATTCGCGCCGGCGTCACGCTGAACCGCAAGATGCTCAGCGAAATCGCGATTCGTGATCCGGAAGGGTTCAAGCAGATCGTCGAAATCGCCAAGAAGGCCTGATCCGGTATCTGTTCGTGATGATCCGAAACGAAGGACGCGCAGCCGCATCCTTCGTTTTTATTTTTCCACAGGTGTACCTAAATGTGATACGATAGGGATGTGTTTTCGCAGGTGTTGTCGAGGCGGCTTGTGGAAATCGGTTGTAAAAAGGAACACGAGGCAATAAAGAACCATGAGGAAGTTGAAGCGGCGGTCATTTCTGAAAGCGGGGCTGGCACTGGGTGCGGCGCCGTACATTGGATTTGGAAAGGGCGTGGGCGGGAAGCCGACGTTGGCGATGATCGGCGTGGGGTTGCAGGGACGTGGGCTGATGCACGGGTTTCTCGGGCAGGACGTCGTTGTGCGGGCCGTGTGCGATTGCGACCGCGTCCGTCGCGAAGATCGTACGCGCGTGGCGAACGACTACTATGCGTCGCGTCCCCAACTGGGCATCCCCGCCGACGCCTGTCGCGCTGTGGCCGATTTCCGCGAGATACTGTCAGACCCGTCGATTGACATGGTTTGCGTTGCAACGCCCGACCACTGGCATGCCTACATGACCGTGGAGGCGATGAAGGCCGGCAAGGACGTTTATTGTGAAAAACCGCTGACGTACACGATTGCGGAGGCCAAGGCGGTCATGGCGGCGGAGGGGACGTACAAACGCATTCTTCAGACCGGGGCCATGCAGCGTTCGGGCGTGGAGTTCCGTACGGCGTGCGAGATCGTGCGGAACGGCGGCATCGGCACGGTGAAGTTTGTCGACGCCAACTACGGCGGCCCGTCCCGTCCCCATCGCGACTACGAAAATCCGGCGAACGCGGCGGCGGAGGGTGCGCCGAATCCGGATGTGGATTTCGACATGTGGTGCGGTGGGGCACCACTCGTCAAGTATTCGGATCGTTTGGCGCCACGGGGCGTTCATACGGACTATCCAATGTTCTGGCGGTTCGACGACTATTTCGGACTGGGCATGTGCGGTGACTGGGGCGCCCACCATCTCGACATCGTGCAATGGGCGCTCAATATGGACGCGACGGGTCCTGTGAAAGTCCTGTGTTCGGATGTTCCACCATCCTCCCATCCATTTGACGGCGGCCGCCGCCAGCGCGGCATGGCGTTCGTTTGCGCGGATGGTTGCGTGATTCGCCACAACCCGTATGGTGGCGGTTCCTGGGGCGCGGTCTTCTACGGCACGGACGGCATTGTGGCCGTGAATCGCGGGTGTTTGGCCGTGTGGCGCGGGACGGGCGTCGTACCGGATGCGGCGTTGCAGACGAAACTGGCGGACGGTTCGTTCGACGGCATGACGCGCGTGGCGTTCTGGAACACAATGTACGACGCGGCGACGCGGAAGCATGTACCGCGCCCCGGCGGTGACAAGTCGATGCTCGATGCCGTGAACAAGGCCACGAAGGCGTTCGGGTTGCGCAAGGCGAAGGTGAAACTCTATCGGTCGTTCAGCCACGTCGCGAATTTCGTCGACTGCTGCCGGACGCGCAAACCGACCATCTCGAACGCGGCGGTCGGCGGACGCAGTGCGATTTTGGCGAATCTGTGCAATCTGTCCTATGTGCACGATACGGGGTTCGACTGGGATCCGGCGCAGAACGTGTTCGCGCAGGGTACGGGCGATGCGGCGTGGCTGGCTCGCCGCGTCTACCGCAACGGATGGGATGTCAAACTTTAACGATCGTAGAACGAAAGGATTGGAACACGATGACCGGAAACAGAAGAAACTTCCTCAAACACGTCGGCGGCATGACGGCCGCGTCGGCGTTCGGCGTCCTTGCCGGGCGGGCGGCGGCGGATACGCCCGCCCCCGTGACCTCGCGCATTCCTCTGCCGGACTGGGCCTTGCGGGAGATCGGCGAGACGAAGCGGCGAATCGACGACTGGCGTAAGACGGGTGAAAATCCGGTGTTCTTCGTGTCCATCACGGACGTCCACTCGGGTTTGCCCGACATGGCGGATCCAATCGACTGGTCTGATCCGAAGAGCCATATTCTTATCGCCCAGGAGGCCGTGCGCCAACTCGGCGCGGCGGCGTTGCTCGACCTTGGCGATTCCGACTACCAGCAGTTGATCGGCTGGCGCGGTCCCAAGCCGACGCCGGCGGAAGCCGATGATCTGATCCGTCGTCGGATCGAAACACAGTTCAAGCTTTATCGCGATTTTGAACGGCCGGTTTATTTCTGCCGGGGCAACCATGATCGCGGCCGGACAAACAAAGAGTTCACGGCGGCCGAGTTCGGTCAGTTCAATCGTCTCGCCGAAAAACACGGACATACCGCCGTGCTAGGTGGCGAGAACACCTATGGATATTTCGACGTGCCGTCCGCGAAGATCCGTCTCTTCTTCCTCGATTCGAGCGAGTTCGGCTATTACGGGTTCACGGAAGACCAGATCGCGTTCGTGGCGAAGGGGCTGGAATCTCTGCCGAACGATTGGACGGCGGTTGCGACGGAACATTATTGCATCGTCGAGGCGTTTGGCCGTTGGCTCGACGTCAACAAACCGCTGGCTCGTATTGCGAAACCTATTTTGGGCCACGCCCGCAATGGCGAACTGCTCCATCGCCTGTTCGCGGGATTCGTCCATTCCGAGGCGGGTGGCCAGGGGCGCGTTAAATGGGATTTCACCGGCCGCCCGCAACGTCGGTTCGCGTGCTGCCTGTGCGGCGATTCCCACTACGACAATCTGGGATCGTTGGACAACGTCTGCTACGTGGTTTCGCAGGGGTACGGCGGGTGCGATCCGCGTGTCCTCGTGCCGGGCGCGAACATGACGCGGAACTACTGGAGCCAGCGGAAAAACATGCCGCTGATCGACGTTCTCGGTGTCAAGCGTGTCGGTGGTATCGGTGCCGGTCGTGTCTTCCGCATCGGCGCCGGCGGGGCGGCTCGTGACCGTGAATGGTTCTTCTAGGGGATTCAGCGTCCGTGTGTGCGTTTGCTTTCCGTTTCCGCACACGGACGCGGTTTTGATATAATGGCGGTATGGGAAATCGTATGAATCGGGATTTTATGGGACGCCGGACGTTTTTGGCCGGCACGGCTGCGCTCGGCGCGGCGTGTTTGGCAGGCTGCGCGGCGTCGGGACGTCGTTGTTGTGGAACATCCACGTTGCGGGAACGGCTGGGCGTGTGCAGCTGGTCGTTCCGTCTGCCGCTCGACGGCGTGGCGCGGGAGATGGAGAAGCTTGGCTTGCGTCGCATCCATCTGGCGCTCCAGCCGTTCCTTGAAGGGGCGTCGCGCCACGGCGCGGCTGAGGGCGCGAAAGCGCTCGACCAGGTGAAGGCGCGTCTTGCGTCTGGCGCGTGGGTGCTGTCCGCCGCGATGATTGGTTTTCCGCAGGAGGACTACTCGACGCTCGACACGATTCGCCGGACGGGCGGTGTGGTGCCGGACGATGCGTGGGAAGGTAACAAGAAGATCGTGAAAGCGGGGGCGAAACTTGCGGCGGAACTGAAGGCGCCGCTCTTGACGCTCCACGCGGGTTTTCTGGATGAATCCGATGCGGCGGCGCTCAAGAAGTATTCCGATCGCGTGAAGTTCATCGTGGACGTCTGCGGCGAAGCGGGCGTGGGCGTGGCGTTCGAGACGGGGCAGGAGACGGCGGACGATCTGGCGAAGTTTCTGGAACGGACGCCGGGCGTGGGCGTCAACTTCGATCCCGCGAACATGATTCTCTACGGAAAGGGCGACCCCGTGGCGGCGGTGGCGCGGCTGGCGCCGTGGATTCGCCACGTGCACGTGAAGGACGCGAAGAAATCCGCCCGTCCCGGCACATGGGGCACGGAGACTCCTTGGGGTGACGGCGAGGTGAATCCGGCCGCGTTTCTCGCCGCGCTGGACAAAGCCGGCTACACGGGCGCGTTCGCGATCGAGCGTGAAGGCGGCGACGATCGCGTGGGCGACATTGCGAAAGCGGCGGATCGGCTTTTGAGAAGTTAGTGGTTAAAAGGAGAAAGGAATCGACATGGACATGTCAATCACTCGGCGGGGATTTTTGAAGACGGCGGCGGGCGCTTCCCTCTTCACGATTGTTCCGGCCGGCGTTTTGCGGGGCGAAACGGCGCCCTCGAACCAGCTCACGCGCGCGCTGATCGGCTTCGGTAGCATCGCGCATAGCGGCAATCACCTCGCGTTCAAGGGGTCGCGTCTGATCGGCCTGTGCGATCCATATGCCAGCCGTGTGAAGGCGGGCTTGGTCGCGGCGGAACAGAACGGCTTCGGCAAGATCAAGGGTTACAAGAACTTCCTTGAACTGCTGGCGGACAAGGACGTGGACATTGTCCATATCTGTACGCCGCCGCACTGGCATGGCTGCATGAGCGTGATGGCCGCGAAGGCCGGCAAGGACATCTGGTGCGAAAAGCCGATGACCCGCACGGTGGGCGAAGGCAAGCGCGTGATGGAAGTCGTGAAGGCGCAGAAGCGGATGTTCCGTCTGAACACCTGGTTTCGCTTCACGGGCGGGTTCTACGGTTTCGGTACGACGGTCGAGCCGATCCGCCAGGTGGTCGAGAACGGCCTCCTCGGCAAGGGGCCGATCAAGTGTACGTTCGGCGCGGGGCAGGGCTTCAGCTGGAAGTTCTTCTGGTCCGGCCGCGTGAATGCCACGCCGGAACCGATCCCGGCGGACTTCGACTGGGATATGTGGCTCGGCCCGGCGCCGTGGAAACCGTACACGGCGCACCGCGCCGGCACGTCCTTCCGTGGCTACTGGGACTACGACGCCGGCGGCCTCGGGGACATGGCGCAGCACTATCTCGACCCGCTCCAGTATCTGCTCGTCAAGGACGAGACGAGTCCGGTCAAGATCGACTACAAGGGGCCGAAGCAGCATCCGGAGGCCGTGGGACGGTTCGACCGCATCACGCTGACGTACGACGACGGCACGACCGTGGATCTTGACGGCGACGAATCGCTCAAGGGCGAACCGCTCCTGCGCGGCTCGAACGGCCTTTGCGTCTATCCGAAGACGGCGAACAGCCCGACGCTTCGCCTCGTGGACAAGAACGGCAAGGAACTCGACGCGGCGAAAATTCTCGCCGACTTGCCGAAGCCCGCGCCGCAGCAGACGGACTTCATCGATTCCTGCAAGAACCGCAAGACGTTCGCGCTCAACGAGTCGAACGGCTTCCGTTCCTGCACGATGTTCAACCTCGGTATCGTGGCGGAACGTCTCGGTCGCGGATTCGAGTTCGACCCCGTGACGTTGCACGCGAAGAACGACCCGGCGGCCGACCGTTTCCTCTATCAGGGAATGCGCGAACCGTGGAAAAAGGAAATGTTCGGCTGAGAAAGGAGATTGCGGACATGAAGAAAATGTTGATGGTCTGTGCGGCGTTTGCGGCGCTTGTCGTCGGCGCGGCGGAAAACCCCTACGCCTCCTATGAAAAGGCGATGGCGCCGGTGAAGGATTCGCCGATGGCCGTGGAGTGGCAGAACAAGGACGACGCGGCGATTGCCCAGGCGACGAAGCCGGAAGTGCTGGCCGCGTATGTGAAGGACGCGGCGGCGGCGAAGGCGCTCCTCGCGAAGGTGAAGGGCGCGTATGCGTCGTGCCCGATGGATCTCACGGTCGTCGCGGCCGTCTCGCAGTTCGTGATGAAGCCCGCGTGTGCCGGCGCTTGCCCGAAGGCCTGTGCCGACCAGCGGAAAGTCTGGAACGGGGCGTTGCTCGACGTCGCGCAGACATCTGCAGACGACTACGTGAAGACGTTCATGCTCGACCAGTTGCGCTGGTGTGGTTGTCCGTCCCAGGCGGCGGCGATTCGTGCGCTGGGCGACAAATCCGCGAAAAGCGTGAAGGACTTCGCCTACTGGGTGGCGGCCGAACTCGACGCGGCCAAGACCCGCTAAGCGTCGTTCGACCGAACGTACGTGTCACAAGCCGCCGGATGCCGCTATGGGTGTCCGGCGGTTTGTATTTTGTCCAAACGGACATTTCGCCAAACGTATAAATTTTCTTGCCGCTCCTGTGATAGAATGGGGGTGTATGAAAGGTCGTTTGATTGGAATTGTCTGCTTGGTATGTGTGGCCGTGTTGTCCGCCGCCGAACGGATCGACTGGGGCGGGAATCTGCCCCTGCCGTCGCGCATGGGCGAACAGCGTCCGAATCCCGGCGTCGCGCGTAGTTTCTATGGGTATACGGGCGGGCGCGTTCTCGTTGCGGGCGGTGGCAATTTCTCCGACGTGCCGCTGGTCGACGGCGGGCGAAAAGTTTTCCACGACGAAATCTACGCATTGGATCCAGATGCCGCGCAGCCGGCCTGGCGGCAGATTGGCGTTCTGCCACACGTCGCGGGCGAGGGTGGATGTGCAACCGTGTCGCGGGGAATCGTCTGCGTTGGCGGCGCGGACGGCACGGGCGCGAATGCCTCTGGAACGGCGTTCATCCTGTCGCTCGACGCGGGGACGGAGACGCCGCGCGTCACGCCGTTGTCGTCGCTGCCCGCCGCCGTCTCAATGCCGGCTGTGGCAGCGTTCGGCGAAACGGTGTTTGTCGTGGGCGGGACGCAGGAGTCCGTTCAGGCGGACGCGAACGGCTGGTCGATGGATCTCGCATCGGACAATCCGCAGTGGACGCCGTTGCCGCGTCTGCCCGTCGCGTCGTGCGCCCAGCCCGCCGCCGTCGTTCAAACGGGCGAGCATGGCCGCCGTGCGCTTTACGTGTTCGTCGATGGTGGCACGTCAAACGGGGTGCCCGTCTCGTGTGCGTGGCGGCTTTTGTTGACGCCGCATCCGGCGTCCGCGTGGGAGCGTCTGCCCGACCTTTCGGCTTCGTGCGCTGATCGCGTCTTCACGGGCGCGGTGGCGATTCCATCCGGCAACCAGCACGTCCTCATCTTCGGGGGCGGCGATCGCGCGATCGTGCAGAAAATCGCGGCCGTGCCGGATCGACGTGCGTTGTTTCGCACGATGGCGCCGGCGGACTATCGCTTCGCCCGTCGTCCGCTCGTCTTCCATACGATGACGGGACGGTGGTTCGAGTTGAACGAGACGGCTTTCCTTGGTCGTTGCGGCGCGGCGGTGGTGGCCTTGCCGGGCAACCGCGTTCTGCTGTCCGGTGGCGAAATCGCGGGAGGCGTTCGGACGGATGCCGGCGCCATCGGCCACATCGTCCGCACGGCGGCGTACGGTACCGCCAACTATGTCGTCGTGGCCGTCTATCTCGTTGGCATGGCGCTCGTGGGCGTGTGGTTCATGCGGCGGAACAAGACGACGGACGATTATTTCCGAGGTGGCGGGCGTGTCCCCTGGTGGGTGGCGTCGCTGTCCATTTACGCAACGATGTTCTCCTCGATTACGTTCCTCTCGATTCCGGCGCTCGCCTACGCGGGCGACTGGACGTATCTGCCGATTACACTGGGCATTCCGTTGCTCGCGCCCGTCGTGACGCGCTACTATCTGCCGTTCTTCCGTCGCATGAATCTGACGAGCGCCTACGAATATCTGGAAGTGCGTTTCAACGCGCTCTGCCGGCTCTTCGCGTCGGCGGCGTTCATCTTGTTCATGGTCGCCCGCACGGCCGTCGTCACCTACCTGCCGGCGGTGGCGCTTTGTGCGGTGTTGGACGTCGACATCAACGCGGCCATCGTGGCCGTGAGCGTCGTTACGGTCGTGTACTGCGTGCTGGGTGGCGTCGAGGCGGTCGTGTGGAGCGATTTCATCCAGTCGCTGATCCTGTTCGCCAGCATCGGCACGATCGTGGGCGTACTCATCTGCGGGACGGACGGCGGTTGGGCGGGGTTCGTCGAGATGGGCCGGGCGGCGGGCAAGTTCCGCGTGTTCGACTGGGCGCTCGACTGGTCGCGTCCCGTCTTCTGGGTTGTCTTCGTCGGCGGCCTTGTGGCGAACCTTGCGTCCTACACGTCCGACCAGTGCGTCGTGCAGCGGTACATGACAACGACGGACGAGGCGGGCGCGCGCAAGTCGATTCTTTTCAACGGTGCGCTCTCGTTCGTCAATTCGGTGTTCTTCTTCGCACTCGGCACGTTGCTCTGGACGTTCTACCGCTCGAATCCTGCGTTGTTGGACGTCACCGTGCCGAAAACAGATTCCATCCTGCCGATTTTCATCGCCACGGGAATGCCCGACTACGTGTCCGGCCTCATCTTGTCCGCCGTCGCCGCCGCGACGATGTCCACGGTGTCCGCCAATCTCAATTCCGCCGCGACGGCGTTCACGGTCGACTTCTGGTCGCGCATCCGCCGTGCGGCGGGCGACCGCGAACGTCTGGCCGTGGGGCGTCTGGCGACGGTGGTGACGGGCGTTCTGGGCGGCGCGGTGGCGTTGATGCTCGCGAACATGGAGATCTACGCGATTTACGACCAGTTCCAGCGCTTCCTGGGCGTGTTGACGGCGGGGTTGGGCTGTCTCTTCTTCATGGGGCGCTTCATGAAAAACGTCAACGGCGTCGGGGCCGCAGTCGGCCTCTGCGCGAACTACGCGGTGGCGGTGGGGCTGGATCTGCTGCCCGGCGCGGGGAAACCCCATTTGCTGCTCTACGGGGCACTGGGCATGGCGGCGTGTCTCGTCGTCGCGCCTATCGTCAGCGCCTGTACACGACATTTTGACAAACGAAAGGACTGAAAGAGATGACGCCAGATTTGAAAGGCGGCGAATTTACGGGCATGACAGGGGCGTTCAGCGCCATGTTCACGCCGTTTGACGCAAACGGGGCGGTCGACGAGGCCGCGATCGAGGCATTGGTCGAATACGGCATCCGCGAAGGCTTGAAAGGATTCTATCTGACCGGCTCGACGGGCGAAGGCCTGTTGCTCACGCCGGCGGAACGGGTGAAGGTCTACGAACGGGCCGTGAAAGCGGGGCGCGGGCGGTGCAAGTTCATCGCGCAGGTCGGTTGCGTCCGTACGGACGACGCGGTGGCGCTCGCGCGGGCGGCGGCGCGGGCGGGTGTGGACTGGGTATCGTCCGTCGCGCCGATCTACTTTGGGCAGAACTTCCCCTCGACGCTTCGCCATTACAAGGCGATCAGCGAGGCGACGGATCTGCCGTTCCTTATCTACGCCTACAATTCGACGCTCGTACCGTCCCGTGACGTGCAACTGTTCGCGTTGAAGAACGTGAAGGGGATCAAGTACACGGGGAAGGACTTCTACGCCTGCCAGCGTTTGCGGCGGATGCTCGACAAGGAAACGATCTGGTACGCCGGATGCGACGAACTTCTCATTTCCGCGCTTGCGCTGGGCGATACGTTTTCAGGCGGCATTGGCCTGAACTACAACATCATCCCGCGCCATTTCGCCCGCATCTGCGATTTGTGTGCGCAGAACGATTTTGCCGCCGCCGCCACGTGGCAGGCCGAAGCCAATCGGCTCGTCGATCTTGTGATCGACGCCTTTCCCGACAATTGGAGCGACATCAAGGTTCTCATGCGCCACGTGGGTATCGACTGCGGATACTACCGTGCGCCGTATGCGCCCATTTCGCCCGCGCGCGAAAAGGAGATGCTTGACAAGTTTGCCGCGCTCGGCATCGTGGAGAAGGGGTTCGCGCGGGGGCGCTGCGAAACGTGAATCGTGTTTTCAGTCCAGACAAATCATGAAATTACGGAGGATTGCGTGATGAAGAAAAAAAAAATGGATTGTTTAGGGCGAGGGATTCTCGTCCTTGCGGCTGTCTGCGGTGCGTGGGTTGTCTCTGCGTCGGACGGCACGTGGTCGTCGGGGCATGGCGGCGTCTGGTCGGACACGGCCAATTGGACGAATGATGTTAAACCCGATGCCGGAGCGGCGACTTTGAACGCCCTGATGCCAGCCGGTTCGTCGCAGGAGATTCTTCTGGACGAATCAGTGTCTCTCACGGCGTTGAAGAACGAGACGGGGTGTTTGGTCTTCTTCAGTTCTGAACCGATTCTCGGGACAACCCAGCGTTACGGCATCGCCGGGCCGTCGTCGGGAACGTTCAAGGTCGAGAATGGGCACAACTCGCCTCTGCGGTTCGCGTCCGAGATTTCTGGCTCGTGTGGATTCGAGTTCACCGGGGAGAACATGTTTGCGTTCGAGGGACCGTAAACGTTTACAGGCGGGATTTCCCTCCTGCAGAACGGTGGCGGCGCCTGTGCGTTCGACGCACGGTACGCGGCGTCGACCTCCGCTCCGCTGGACGATGGATTGCTGGCGGCTCGTACGCTGACGTTTGACTACGGATCGGTTTTTCGTCTGTATGGCCGTCATCCGCGGGAAAAGAGCGTCGATCTTCTCTGTCGCCTGACACCTCGATCACCGGATCTCGTCCTGCTGCCGACGAATTTCACAGCCCGCGCGAAGGTGAGTGGCGGGCAGTTGGCGTCGGGCGCCGGTTTGGCGGACGGCAGTTTCATTCGCCATGTGCGATATGGTGTACCTGAGACGGAATTGGTTATTTCCCTTGATCGTCCGGTTACTGTGGAGACCGTCACGACGCAGTACGTGTCGTTCGCGGCTGGCGCGTGGACGGTGAAGACGGCGTTTGATTCCGTAACCGTCGAAAAGCCATCGAGTCGTGGGACGCTCATGCCGTGCCCTGTGCGTTCCGGCGACGCGATCATCGAAGCCCGGCATCTGGCCGGGGGTGGCACGTTGACCGTGGATTCGTCGGTCGAACTCTGCGGTACGAACGGTACGTGCATTTTGGGCAACGCGACGGCTTTCACGGGGCGGTTGCGGATGGAGCACTCCGCGAACGTCCTGTTCGACGATCTGCCGCAGGTTGGCGACACTCCGCCCGTGGAAAACCCCGCCGTGTGGATGGACGCTTCGGCGGCGGATTCCGTCACGGTGTCGGACGACCGCCGGGTGTCCGCTTGGCGTGACGTGCGCGGCGTGGGTGTCGTGGCGACGCCGTGGAAGACCGCGACGCCGCCGGAACTCGTCGAAGCGGGCCTCAACGGCCGCCGCGTCATCGATTTCGGCGACCTTGGATCGCACAAGGCGCTCGTTTGGGATCGCGAGGTGGCGGGCGTCCGCGCCGTGTTCGCGGTTCTTGGTTCGCAGAAGTCCGGCGGGACGTTCATAGGCTCGAAACCGGGGTGTACGGAAAGCTACCGGCGTGGATTCGACGCCCTGTGCGGCATTGCCAATACGGGGCCGGAGTACATCATCCGCAAGGAGAACGGTATTATCGGCGAGTATGCAAATGGTGGGCGCGTCGCCATCAACGGACAGTACGTGGATGGGCCGGGCGGCATGACGGGCGGTTGGGACGTCTACACGTGTTCGCTGTCTGCCAACAAGTTTATTTCTGCGTTTGCATTGGATAGCGCGAACGACCCTTCTGGTAATCGGTTTTCGGGTGGGCAGATGCTGGCCGAAGTGCTGGTCTACACGAATGCGCTCACGCTGGCCCAGTGTCAGGCCGTCGAGGCCTACTTGATGAAAAAATGGTTCAACCGCGATGGTGTCGGCTACGGAACGTCGCGGATTCGCACTGTCGATCTCGTCGATTCGGACGGCACACCCGTTTTGGGACATACGGACGAACAGGGGACGATTGCGGTCGGAACGCTCACCGGCGAGAAGCCGTTTGCCGTGAAAGCGGGGACGACGTTGAAGGTGGGGCGGATGGGGACCGGCGTGGATGTGACGCTCGGGGCGGCATCCACGCTCGACTTGTCGGACATCCGTCAACCGTCCGCAACGCCGGTTCTGGATGGCGCGGTGTTATGGATTGATGCGGCGAATACGGACGGGGGCGTGGCGGATGCGAACGGGAACGTTCAGGAAGTCCGTAACCTTGTCCCGAATGCTCCGACGCCCTCGCTTTGGCCGAGCCATGTGCCGCCGGTGTGGACGACGAACGAATCGGGGGCGGCGATTTTCGAGTTTGGCGCGCGTGACAACGGGTGCTGTCTGCAGGCGTTTACGAATTTCATGGCGGCGTCCGTGTTTCTCGTCTGGGAACAGCACACGAACGGCTGCCAACCGCTCGGCGGATTGCGTTCCGGGTATGTGAATCCGGCGCATCCCAGTTCGGTGGCCGCTGGTTATCGCGGGGGTGGTGATTGGATGGACTTCTTCCGTAACGGTTGGGGAGGATTCGTCACGACCCACAGCGGAGCTGCGGCACGGTCTGGGCGTTGGTTTTTCGATTGCGAAGAATTGGCCGAGGCCATTCAGGCGGCGCATCCCAACGGTGTCCCGACGTTGGTGTCCGGCGTAATGCCGACATGGGGCGGCCGCGTCAGCGCCATTGGCGCATACGGGTACGATGGAACGACGTCGGAGGTTTCCGTGAAGTATACCGGCGGATTCAGGTTGTCCGAAATGTTGATTTACGATCGCCCGCTGTCGGATGGGGAGCGGCGCGATGTAGAGGCGTATTTGACGCGCAAATGGTTCCCGCAACGTGCGCCCATGGGGTATACGGCGAACGATGGGACGTTCCGGTGTGGCCGGATCACGCTGGATGGCGATGCCACGATTCACGCGCCCACGGGCGTCGTGCTGTTGGCCGATGCGTTGACGGGACGGGGGACGCTGACCCTGACCGGTGGCGCGGCGCTTGTGGTGGCGGAGCAGGGACAGGATGTGTCGGTTGCGGGCGGCGTCTGCGGGGTCGATGTCACGCCGGAGACACCGGCCGTCGCGGCCAATCCGTTGCTCCACATCGATGCGTCGGATGCGTCCACGGTTACGCGCTACGCCTTGGACAACGGGCTAATGACGCACATTCAAGACCTGTCTGCGGCGGAGCGTGATTTGATTTCCTGCATGGGCGAGGAAGCTTGGATTCCGTACTACAAGGTTGGTCTTGTGAATGGACTGAACGTGATCGATTTCGAGAAGCGTGTCACGTGGGATGGCCGATGGGCAGGGGTGCGGTCGTTGTCGTTGGGCGAACGGCTGACGGGCATCCGTACGGTCTTCTGGATGTGGCGTGACCATCCTACGCGCGGAGGTGGCTGGTTGCTGGGTGACGACCGTCATGAGGGACGGCCGTGCGATTTCATGCGCGGCGGGTTCGGTCTGCTGGACGGGAAGTCGCCGTACTTCGACGCCGATGGAGCCTCCAAAAACGTTTTGGATGGTTCGCTTCGGCGCAACGGACAGAACATCTCGCCCGTCGATGTGCCGACGGGGGATTGGGAAGTACTCTCCCTTGTCACGACGGGCGATTGCGCGGCCGACCGGATTGCGGCGGACGGGAACTACACGACGAGTGACGTGGGCAATCAAAGTCTGACGAACCTCAGCCACTGGGCGGGGTTGCAGTTGGGCGAACTGATTATCTACGATCGTGTGCTGACGGAATCTGAACGCCTTGCAACCGAACGGCACTTGATGGGCAAATGGCTGGGACGGCAGTTTGGCGGGCGGAATTCGACGGCGACGATTCCCGGCGATACGGAAGTTACGCCGGGTGTGGCGGGCGGGAACTGTTACGCATACGGGTTGTCCGACAGCGGGACGATTACGTTGAAAGGTGTCAATCTGACGGTCGTTGCCAATACCGCCGAAGGTACGACGATCGTCCATCTCACGGAAGGTTCGCGTCTGACGTTGTTGGGCGACGATTATTCGGGCGTGACGTTCATTCTGGATACAGGCACGACGTTGGATCTGGGCGGGAAAACCGTACAGGCGCATCAGGTGCGCGGCAGTGGTCGACTGGTGAACGGGTTACTCGTCGGCGAAAACCTGCTGGGCGGAACGTTGATCATCTTCCGCTGACCGTGTGGGAAGGGGAACGTCGCGGACGTCTCACAGGGAGGCGTCCGCACCGGCGCGGTAGGCGCGGGGGGTGACGCCGCAGTAGCGTGTGAACTGCGCGGAGAAGTGTTGTTGCGATGAATAACCCAGTTGAAGCGCCACGCCGCCGAGCGTGATGTGGGGTGTGCGCAGGAGGCGCAGGGCGGTTTTCAGGCGCTCCCGCACCATGAACGCATGGGGCGGGTAGCCGGTCGTACGGCAGAACGCAGACGTCAACAGCGATTCGCTGACGTGTACGCGGCGGGCGAGGTCGGCCACGGTGCGCCGCGTGACCGGATCGCGGCGGATTTCCGCCACGAGCGTCTGGATGCACGTCGTCTCCATGGTTTGTTCAGACGCCGTGTGTGCGGATTCTAGAACGGCGAACAGCAGGGCGTGGAAGGACGTTTTGAGGGCAAGCGTCTTCAACGGGTCGGCCGGCCAGGAACGATGCACGTCGATGAGTTTGAGCAGGGCGCGGCGCGTGTCCGGCCGTTGCGGCAACGGCGTCTGCGGGATGTGCGCGAAGCGTTGCCGTAGGACAGGCTCGACCGCCGTGTTACGGAAGCAGAGGCCGCAGCTCGCCACGCCCTTGCGCGTCGTGTAGAGGCGGTGGTGCTGTTCTTCCGAGATGACGAGCAGTTCACCGGGACGGACTTCACAACTGTCCGTGCGCGTTTCAAACGTCAGACAGCCCCGCAGACAGAGTACGAGTTCCGTACAGCCGGGGTGAACGTGGAGCGGCGTTGGTTCGCGCGTGACGCGGTAGCCGCTCCGATAGAGGAGCGGCACGGCGGGGAGACCGTCTGCAGAGAGGTCTACAGAGAACGTTCCGAAATCATCCGGGTTCCGCATCTCTCGAAACGGCTGTGCTGGAGGTGACGTACGCTTCACGCCCAAATTATACGATATGCGCCTCCATTTGTGAATGCCCATTTCCAATAATTCACGAAACGTGTAAATGCGGGCTATAGGCGGCTGATGGAGATCTACGCGGAGGTTGCGCGGTGAGTTTTTTCAGGTCATTTTCCGAGCAGAAAGTCCGTGACGCAGAGCTGGCGGATTCCGTTGCAGTCCATCGGCGGGTCTGGGTCGAGCGTCAGAAGCGTCTTCGGGTACTGGTCGGGGATCGCCTGGAGCGGGCGCAGCTCCCGCTCGAGCGTGGCGGGGTCACGCACGGTGAGCGCGACCTGGAAGTAGCGCGGCTGGGCGTTTTCAAACGCGACGAAGTCCACTTCGCGTTCGCCGACCGCCCCCATGAAAACGTCCTTGTGGCGTCGCCGGAGTTCAAGGAAGACGACGTTTTCGAGGATGTGCCCCCAGTCGCCGGCCCGGTCGCCGACGGCGACGCGACGAAGTCCCGTGTCTGCGGCGTAGTACTTGCAGTTGGTTTTGAGAATCGCCTTGCCTTTCACGTTGTACCGCCTGACCTTGTGGAAGAGGAAGGATTCGCACAGGGCGTCGACATGTGCGTCGACCGTCCTGTTCTGGATGTTGATTCCCTCCGCCTTGAATGCACCCACGATGCGGTTCACGGAAAGCGGGCTTCCGATGGAGTCGAACAGGAAGCGGACAAGTCGGTCGAGCAGGGTGGTGTCGCGCAGGCCGACGCGGGCGACGACGTCCTTGTACAGAATCGTGTTGAGAATGGCGCCCAGGTAGTCGGAATGCGCATGGGGTTCGCCGACAAGGCTCGCCGCGAATGGGAATCCGCCGAACCGCATGAAGTCGTTGAACGCCCGTCCCGTTTCAAGTTCCGGGAAGAGCGGACGGTATTCGGCGAACGAAAGCGTCTGCATCGCGATTTCCACATAGCGCCCCGTCAGAAACGTCGCCAGTTCGCCGGAAAGGAATTTCGCGTTGGATCCCGTGATGTAGACGTCGACGTTCTTCTTCACGAAAAGCCCGTCCACGAGCTTCTCGAAATCGGGAACGCGCTGCACTTCGTCAAGGAAGACGTATGTTCGCGGCAGGGTGTCGTCCATTTTCGCGCGTATGAACGTCCAGGCGTCGCGGAACGCGGCGAACTCGCCCAGATCGGGGTCTTCGAAGTTCACGGAGACGATCTGCCGTTCGTCCACGCCCTCGGACAGGAGTTTTTGCCGATAGAGTTCCAGCAGCGTCGTCTTCCCGCAACGGCGAATGCCCGTGATGACCTTGATGATTGGCTTGTCGCGCCAGAAATCAAGCCATTCCATGAAAGTCTTTCGTTCGATTTGTCTC
>CAYZYQ010000058.1:0-12088 GCA_964482645.1 uncultured Lentisphaeraceae bacterium
GGTAGAGGAGGCCGACGGGCTGGATGTGCGCGAGGTCGGCGACGTCGAAGTCCGCGTCCACGGCCTCGACCGTCCGGTCGGGGTCGACGGAGAGCGCACCTTCGCGCTTGATGTAGTTCATGAGCGTCGAGGCCCGCCCCGTCGACGTCCAGGTCGCCGTCAGGCGCGGCGCGGGCGAGACGAGCGTGAGCGCGATGGAGACGGGGTTGTAGACCGTCACCGGGTCGTCGATCGAGAACCGATAGCCGTTGTACCAGTGCTTCAACCGCTCGCGGAACGCCGCGTCCGAAAGCCCCATGCGCACGGCCTTCGCGTGCAGGTGCTCCGCGAAGTTCGCGGACAGCTCCTCCTCCGTGTAGCCGTAGAGCGCGGCGTAGGCCGACTCGAAGGAGATGTCGTTCAGGCTCGACAGGGCCGAGAAGACCGAGAGCTTCGTGAACTTGGAGACGCCCGTGATGTAGAGGAAGCGGATCTTCCCCGAATTGTCCTTGAACTGCGCGTAGATCGCCGCGAGGCGCGTCCGGATCTTCTCCGCCAGTTCCACGTCCGCAAGCGCCTTCGCGACCGGATCGTCGTACTCGTCGATAAGAATCGCCGCGCCCACGCCGTCGCGCCGGTAGAAAAAGTCAATCGCGCGGGCGAGGTTCGTCGAGGGACGCGCGTCGTCCTCGTAGGCGTAGCCGCTCTGCACGAGCGAGTCCCGGACGGTCGTCGTGAACGTCCGCTCAAACGTCTCGATATTGGAGACTTCGACGCCGCCCCAGTTGAAGTGGATGACGGCGTGGGGCTTCCAGTCGTAGTCCGTCGCCGCGATCGCGAGGCCGTCGAAAAGTTCGCGACGCCCGAGGAAGATCGCCTTCAGCGTCGTCACGCTCAGCGACTTTCCGAACCGCCTCGGCCGCGCGCAGAAGAAGAACGTGCGGCTCGGATCGGTGACGAGCCGGTGCAGATGGGCGGTCTTGTCCACGTAGAGCTGCCCCGCCTTGCGCAGGGTCTCGAAGTCGGCGATGTTGGTGGCGAGCGGTTTCATAACGTGGGCATTATAGCAAAAAACCGTTGGCGCGAACCGATTTCTAATCCCCTTTGTGGTATATGTCACTTGTCAAAGTAAATGCGACGACCATAGTCGCATCTACTTGAGGGCGTTACGACGGAAGACGAAGCACGTACAGGCAGGGAGGAAAAAGCGGCGGTCTTCGCAGACGAGTCCGCAGACGGCGGCGCGGGCAACAAATGCATCGGCGGTACAAGTACGGGCAATGGATGTCCGCAAATAGGCATAAGCCCCCTTGCGCCGCCCGGCGAAAAGTGGCGCGGCCAACCGCAACCACACTGCCGTCGCGCGTCCAAGCAGCGTCCGACGCGGACGGAACAGTTCCAGAACGACAAGGCGACCACCGGGTTTTAACACGCGCGTGACTTCCGCCAATGCCGCGTCCGGTTCCACGAAATTCCGAAAACCGAACGCGCAGAGCGCCGCATCGAACATCGCGGCGGGAAACGCGAGTTCCTGCGCCGAACCCTCCATCAAATCGATTCGCGCCGCCCATCCCGCCGCGTCGATTTTCCGACGGCCAACGGCCAGCATGGCAGGCGTGAGGTCTACGCCCGTAATTTGCGCAGACGGAAAACGCTGCGCCGCCGCGAGGGCGAAATCTGCCGTCCCCGTCGCCAAATCGAGGATACGAACCGCAGACACGTCCGCCAACCGTGTCGCTAAAACGGCCAACGCGCGCCGCCGCCACAACACGTCGACGCCGAACGTGAGCAGACGATTGAGACGATCGTAGATGTCCGCAATCCGCGTAAAAATCCCGCGCACGGTCTCCGGCGGCGGCGCAGCACAGAACGGATCAGGGCGCGAGGACATACAACTTCAAGTACCATGCGAGAATCGGACGCCCCCAGAACATCCACACGAGAACGCCAAGGGCGAGAAAAGGCCCGTACGGCACAGCCGTGTAGCCGCCGAGACGCGCCTTGCCGCGTCCAATCAACAACAACCCAACGAGCGCCCCCGCGAAAGACGACACGACGATTGTAAAGAGCACGGCGGCCGGCCCGAAGAACGCGCCGATGGCGCCCATCAGTTTGACATCGCCAAAACCCATCGCGTCCTTCTTGAAGACCTTGGAGAACACCCACCCGACGAGCCAGAGAAACGAAAAGCCCAACGCCAACCCGCCCAACGACCAACCAAGCGCCGTCAACCCGTCCCGTTCGCACTGAAGCTCCGGCACAAGAAAACTGAGCGGCACGCCGAGCAACATGCCGCCGATTGTCACGCGGTCGGGAATCCACTGGTGCGCCAGATCGACGAACGAACCGAGAATCAACCCCGTGGCGACGAGCCAGTAGACGGGCACGACGCCGAGCGTGGCGACGGGCATCAGCCCCAACGCGGGCTTCCCGCCCAAAAAGAACGGCATTCCCCATTGCAAATAGGCGAGCAGAAACAAGACGCCACCCAGCAGTTCGACGACCGTATAGCGCACGGAAATCGGCTGACGGCAGTTCGCACAGCGGCCGCGCAAACAAACATAGCTGAGCACCGGAATGTTCTGATACCACTTGATTCGCGCATTGCAGTTCGGGCAGTGCGACGGCGGCCAGGCCACGGATTCTCCACGGGGAATGCGCCAGATGCAGACGTTCATGAAACTCGCCAGACAACACCCCATCGCAAACGCGAACACGGCGAACACGGTGAAATAGTAAACGTCCATCGCCAATACCTCCGCGTCAATGCGCTTCGAGCCAGTTCTGTCCGACGCCGACCGAGACTTCCAACGGAACGCCGAGTTCCATGGCGTTTTCCATTTCCCGCTTGACGATCGCCTTCACACGGTCGACTTCCGCGACCGGCGCGTCGAAGAGCAATTCGTCGTGGATCTGAAGAATCATCCGCGTCTGGAGCCGTTCGGCTTTCAACGCCCGATCGATCTTCACCATCGCGAGCTTGATCAAGTCGGCCGCCGTCCCCTGAATCGGCGTGTTGATCGCGTCGCGCTCGGCGCTCTGCCGCGCCGTCGCATTGCGGGAATTGATGTCGCGCAATACACGACGACGACCGAGCGCCGTCACGGCGTAGCCCGTGGCGCGCGCCTTGGCCACGGCATCGTCCATGAACGCGCGAATCTTGGGATAAAGCCGGAAATAGGATTCGATCAGCTCCCCCGCTTCCTTGCGCGAACAGTGCAGCCGCTGCCCGAGTCCAAACGCCGAGATGCCGTAGATAATCCCGAAATTGACCATCTTGCACCGCGAACGCATATCGACCGTCACTTCGTTCGGCGGCACATTGTAGACACGCGCCGCCGTTTCACGATGGATATCCGCGCCGTGGGCGAACGCGGCCAACATTGATTCATCACCGCTCATCGCCGCCATCAGACGCAATTCGATTTGCGAATAGTCGGCGGAAATCAGACGATGGTTCGCGTCGCGGGCGACAATGGCGGCGCGGATGTTCTTGCCGCGTTCCGTTCGAATCGGAATGTTCTGAAGGTTCGGATTGGCCGACGAAAGGCGTCCTGTCTCCGTCAGCGCCTGTGCGAACGTCGTGTGGACGCGGCCGTCGGCGGGATCGATACAATGCGGCAGTTTGTCCACGTAGGTGGACTTGAGTTTCGTGCACGTCCGGTAGTCGAGAATCTGGCGGACGACGGGATGAAAATCGACGATCTTGACGAGCGTCTTCTCGTCCGTCGAATAGTGCCCTTTGTGCGTCCGCTTCACACCCTCGGCGGGAAGGCCGAGTTTCTCGAACAGAAATTCGCCCAGCTGCTTCGGGGAATCGAGATTGATCTGCGAATCCGCGTAGGACTGAATGGTGTTCACGTATCCGGCGATTTCATGGTCAAGTTCCACGCCGTACTTTTTCAGCGCATCAACGTCGATACGGACGCCAGCCCGTTCCATTTCCGACAAGACCGACACGAGCGGTTCCTCGCTCTCCTCCAGCGCACGTGGCGCAATCGCCATCGCCTGCGGACGCAGTAGAATGTGCAACTGAAGCGCAAGGTCGGCATCCTCCGCCGCGTAATCGCAGATCTTCTCCGGCGGAAAGTCGTCCATCGTCAACTGCGGTTCGCCGCGCTTCTTCTCGCCCACGACGGCCTCGTAGGGAATTGGATCGTAGTGGAGGCAGTCACGCGCCAGCACGTCGATGCCATGCCGCGCCGCGGCATCCATCACGTAATGTTCCAGCATCGTGTCTTGAACGGTCGAACCGAAGACGATGCCGTAACGCGAAAGGACGGTGATGTCGTACTTCGCGTTCTGGGCGACGAGCGTCTTCTTCGGATCGGCGAACGCCTTGGCGAAAATCGCCACGCGCGCGCGCGGGTCGCCCGCCGCACGATTGGCCGACGCGGATTCCGCCGGCGTGAAAAGATCCAAATCAAACAGCGAACCCTGGCCGAGGCGCACGGGTTTCGGCACGGAAACATACCACGCCCGGCCGGGCGCGAGGGCGAAGGAGATGCCGACGAGTTCAACCGTCCGCGCATCGATGCCCGTCGTCTCCGTGTCGAACGCGAACATCGGCGCCGCCTCCAGCAGTTTCGCCAACGCGCGCGCGTCCTCGTCGGTCTGGACGAGACGGTAGTCGTGCGGGACGTCGCCGAGTTTCTTCAGCGTCTGCGTCTGAGCGTTCAACACGGCCACGACGGCCGCCTCCGCCGAGGCGCCGAGCCGTTTCGCGAAATGCGTCAGCTCGTACTTCGCGCAGACCGTGGCGAACTTCTCCGGTTCGGGCGGACGGCATTTGAACGTCTCGAAATCCACGTCGCCCAACGGCACGTCCGTGCGAATCGTCGCCAGGAACTTGGACATCTTCGCGTCCTCGGCGCCGGCGGCGACTTTCTCGGCCATCTTCCCCTTCAATTCCGCCGCGTGCGCCACCACGTTCTCGACACTACCGTACTGCTTGAGGAGGATGGACGCCGTTTTCTCGCCCACACCGCGAATGCCGGAAATGTTGTCGGCCTTGTCGCCGGCGAGCGCCAACCAGTCGATCATCTGCGAAGGGGCGACGAGATCCCAGTATTCCTTCACCCGCTCGACATCGTAGACACTGGCCGCGTCCTTGCCGTGCGCAGGTCGATAGAGGTGGATGTGCGGCGCGACGAGCTGGGCCGCGTCCTTGTCCGGCGTCGCGAGATAGACGTCGAACCCGGCGGCGGCGGCCTTGACAGCCAGCGTCCCCATCACGTCATCGGCCTCGAAACCCGCCTTGCTGACAACGGGAATGTTGAGCGCTTCCGCCAGTTCGAGCGCGAACGGAATGTTGGCCGCCAAATCTTCCGGCATCTGTTCGCGGGAGGCCTTGTAGGGCGGATAGGCCTCATGGCGAAACGTAGGTCCCCCCGGATCCATGGCCAGCACGGCATACGCCGGACGGTAGTCCGCAAGAATCGACGTCACACCGTTGGCAAACCCGAAGAGGGCGGACGTGTTGAGGCCCGTGGATGTAATGCGCGGCTTCCGCAGAAAAACGAAATGCCCCTTGTAAAGAAAGGGCATCAAGTCGATGATGAAGAACTTCTCAGCCATGGGTTCACTCCACGTCCGCACCCAACGCCGTCAGCGTCGGGACGAACTCAGGGAAGGATTCATTCAGGATTTCGGCGTCCGCGACGGAAACGGGGGCGCGCAAACCGCAAAGTGCCATCGACATCGCCAACCGGTGATCACCACCCGCGCGCGCCGTACCGCCCGCCAGCGTTCCGCCGACGACGGCGAACCCATCGGGGAATTCCTCGACCGTCACACCCAGCGCGCGCAACTGCGTGACGATCGCGGCAATGCGATCCGTCTCCTTGAAACGCAACTCCCGTGCGTCGCGCACGATCGTCCGCCCATCGGCACATGCGGCCACGGCCGCGATGACGGGAAACTCGTCAATGGCACGAACGACCAGATCCCCGCCAATCTCGACGCCGTGCAACGGCGCGGCCTCCAACGTCACATCCGCAACCGGTTCGCCACACGCCGTCTGCGCATTCGTACAAACGATCCGCGCACCCATGGCGGCCAAGACATCGAGGACGCCCGTACGCGTCGCGTTCACGCCGACGCCCGTCACGGTGACACGACTGCCCGGCACAATGGCAGCGGCAGAGAGCAGAAACGCCGCAGATGAGATGTCGCCCGCGAGCGCACCGTCGAACGGCCGCAACGGCGCGGTCAACGGGCGGACGACGGACGACGTGCCGTCCATCGAAATGTCGGCCCCCATCGCGGCCAGCATCCGCACCGTGTGATCGCGTACGGGGCCGGGCACCGTGAAACGGCTTTCGCCGTCCGCGCCCAACGCGGCAATCTGAAGACAACTCAGCACCTGCGCCGACGCCACAGGCACGTCATAAGAAATCGCTGACAACGCGGCAGGCGCAAACTCGAGCGGCGCCCGCCCTGCACACGTCTCCACGACCGCGCCCATCTGGCGCAACGGATCGGCAATCCGATCCATCGGCCGCCGCCGCAATCCCTCGCTGCCATCCAACGTCGCGGCCGAGCGCGTTCCTGCGACCGCGCCCGCAAGCAGACGAATCGTCGTGGCTGAATTGCCGCAAAACCCAACCGCCCCCGCATTCGGGAATGGACGGAAACCATTGCCGACGATTCGGAGAACACCGTCTCCCAACGTCGACGGGACGCCCAACGACGCCAACGCGCCGCGCATGGCGCGTGTCACGCCGCTGTCCGGGTAATGGCGGACAACGGATTCGCCTTCGGCCAACGCGGCGAACAACGCGGCGCGGTGGGCCAACGACTTGTCACCCGGCACGGAAACCGTGCCGGACAATGGTTTCACGGCGGGCGACAAACGAAGATCCATGACCGTCTACTCCTCGTCTGCGAAATCGGGGTGGGCGGCTTCCGACGGCGGCGCGGATGGAGCCGACGCGCCACCCTCTTCTGGCTTCGCATTCGCATGAGCCGACTCCGTCGTTGCTGATTTTCGCCGCCCTTCTGTCGGCGCATAGGGACGGTAACCGCCACCATAGGCACGATAGCCCCCGTAATTGCCGTACCCATACGAATGGCTCGACGGGGCGAACGCGCCACCCGCCGCCCCCAACTCGACATCATTGACGACAATGCCAATGACCGTCGCACCCGATTCGCCCAGACTGCGAACAGCATGTTGAATCGGTTTAAAATGCGTCCGGTCTGGACAGCACATAATCATGACGGCATCCACCATCGAGGCCAACGTCACAACGTCGCCCACAATGCCAAACGGCGGCGAGTCGATGACGATGCGCTCGTAGTGTTCACGCGCCCACTTGAAGAACGTCGGAACGATGGCGGATCCTATGACCGCCGCCGGATCGACGTTCTCCGGCGGCAGGGAACCGATGACGTCGAGATGGTCGACGCCGCTTGACATGACAAGACTCTGGAAATCGTTCGCGCCGTCCTTGCGGGACAGATAGTGGGAGAACGAATGGTCGGCATCGATCTTCAAGCCCCACACGCGGGCCAGACGCGGCCGGCGCAGATCGAAATCGACGAGCAGCGTCCGCTTGCCGGCCTGTGCGCTCGAAATCGCCAGTGAACACGACGTCACCGTTTTGCCCTCGCCGGGCTGCGTGGAAATCAGCAACAGCGTCTGGGAAATCGGCTGGTAGCGCGGCGAATCGAGCAAGTTGCGCAACCCGGCCACGGCTTCGGCGAACTGCGAATACTTGTTCTCGAAACTGAACTTGGCAACCTGTTCGCGCGTTTTGCGGCGAACGTGCGGCAGAACGGCGAGGACTTTCAGCGAAAGCCGCCCTTCGATGTCCGCCAGCGACACGACCGTATCTTCCAAATGATCGAGGACGAGAACGAACAACAAACCAAGTGCCAACGACAACACGGCGCCCGCGGAGAAAATGATGATCGGGTTCGGCAAAACCGGCTTTTCGGGTACGACCGCAGGGCGTCCCACGCGGATGATTTCGTTGTTTTGCTCCGCCAGAATACGCGCCTCGTTCTCCTTCTGAATCAAGTCCGTAAGAATTGTACTCGCGACCTGCTTCTCTTGGTCCAGCTGCTTCAACCCCGCATCGGCGGACACGATTTTCTGCGCGATGACATTGAGCCGTTCGCGAAAGTTCTCTTTCTTCTTCTTGAATGCGGCCAACTGGTTTTGATAGGCTTTCAAGTTGCCCGTCGCCGTCGTCAGAGCGCGGGAGACCGCGTCCTCGAAATGCTGCTTGGTGCTCTCGTACTCCTTCTCCTTCGCGCGGACGGACGGGTGGTTTTTCGTCAGCGTAACGAGCAGGGAGTTGAGTTCTTGCTGTGCCGTCAGCATGAGCGTGTAGGCCTGGGCGATTTCGGCCGCGCGCGGCACGGACGTTGGAAGAGCCGCGAACCTCTCCGGCGTCTCCTGCGCCTGTTGCAGCACTTTCTCCCATTCCTGGGCGGCCGTCACCTCGGCCTGCATGACAAGTTCGTCCGCTGTCGTCTTCTGGAGCGACTGCTGAAGAATCTCCTTCTCCGAATCGAGGTTGTCGATTTTGTGTTCCGTACGGAACTCCAACAGACGCTTGGCCAACGCCTGATCCGCCCGCCGTTGCTTCTCGACCTGCCCGTGAATCTGGGAGACGGCCTTGTCGCACCGAAGTTTGTTCTCCTCGTCCGTGAACGATTCAATGGCCTCGGCGTAGGCGTTGGCGAGCGCGGCGGCGAGTTCCGGCGACGTCGACCGCACGGCAATCGTAATGAGACGCGAACGGCGGACGAGTTCAAGTTCCGACTCCTGGAGCGTTTCGACGATTTCCTTTTCCGACACCGTCGACGCCGGATAGTTGGCGCGATACTGCTGGACGATCTTCTTGACGATCTTGTCCGACCGCCAGTCGGACAGGCGCGTGTTGAAGATTTCATCGTAGGTCACACCGAGATCCGGCCCGCCCATCTCCATCAACGTGTTGCCCGTCCCCTGCGGACGGCGGATGTCCATCGTGAACTCACTCATCGCCTCGTAGATTGTCGGCGAAATCCGATAGACGGCGAACGCCGCCACCAAACCGACCAATAAGAAAACGAGCACGGAAATCCACCGCTGGGAAATGACTCGCAGGATGCGCCCCAGCGTGACTGTACCGACGAGCGAATCCTGATCCATCCCCGGCGGCTGACCGCCATAGGCGCCGCCACCGTAGTAGTACGGCATCTGCCCGCCGGAATAGGCGGGCGTTTGGGACGCACCATAGTAGATTGGCGATTTCTTTGTCGTACCGTAGTAAAGGGGCTTCTGCCCGTATGTCGATTCAGATGAAGCCATTGTCATTTCTCCAAAACCGCCGACGCGGCGGCCGTGCGCGTTTTCGCCCGTTTCCGACGCGGGAAGGACGAAGCCCCCAGCGCCAACGGCGGCAACACTGCGAACGCCCACACGCCGAGCGAAAAATCGGGAATCCAAATCGATTCCAGCAACCACAACACAAACGTAAACGGAACGACCCACGCGACGGGCGGCACAGCGAACATGAAGACATCGGCATCGTCCGCCGTACGCAAATACAAATAGGCGGCGACTAGACGGTTCACGTACGTCCACACCATCATGCCAAGGGCGACAAGCAACAACAACGTCCCAACGATTCCACATTCCGCCAACAGCGTCCAGTATGAATTCCACGCAAACGACGGTTGCTGCGGCAGAACCGACCAGTCCGCCGTTTCAGCCAGAAACGGAACGTGGAGACCGAACGCGCCCACGCCCACGCCCGTCCACGGCTGTTGCATCCACATCTCGCGGCCAATGCGGGAAAGGGCATCCGAACACTGCTTCATCGCCTCTGTCCAAGCGAATGCCGAATCAAGCCCCTGCACTTTCGCCGCCTTGACCGCCTCGGGCGCGAACGATGCGACGAAGAACACCGCCGTGCCGATACCCAACACGAGAAAGACGAGACTGCGAGCAACCGACGCCATCGATCCCGCCCGCCCCAAGTAGAACAAACCCCAGAACGTCGCCAAAATCGCCAAGACGCCCCACGCCAACGATACGTAGGGCGGCGCGAAGAAATAAAGCCCGACGGCATTGCCACAGATCATCACACTGAACGGCAGACGCGCCGCGCCCCACTGCCGCGCCTCGGCCGCCAATGCGGACGCCACCCCCACGCAAAGCCACGTCCCATAGACGAGTGCACCGAACGGCCCTTCGTCAAGCCCCGCCGCAGCCAACGCCGGAAACGGCGCGAAAGCAGAGCACGCGCAGATGGCCGCCGTCAACCCGCCCAGCCCCGTCAGAAACGACGCGACAACGCCGAACGAAATCCGCGCTCCCAGACCCACGCCGTGGCGCAACCCCAACACGACGACGGACACGCCGACCGTCACGGCCAATGGCAGAAGCCCCGCGTCTGCCACAGAGGCGGGCAACGCCGACCACGCCGGCTCTTTCACGCGCCAAGCGGTCTGCTCGACGTCGTAGAAAAGACTCGCCCCCGTATTCAGCCATCGGACGATAGCACAGGCGATGAGGAGGATGAAGAAATAGAACAGCGGGTCACGTACAAGCCCCGCTCGTACACGCGCCCGCGACACGGACAGATGCTCACCCGCCAACATCGTCGGCGCGACGAAAAGCCAAATCACACCGAACACAGACAGCCACAAAATCACCGTGGCGAGCACCGATACGGACAAGAACGGCGAGAGGGAAAGCGGAAGGGCCGCCAGCATCGCAAGATGCGTGGACAGCCCATACTTGGTGATGAATTTCTGAATCATTCAGGACCGCGCCATGCCGCCGGCATGGAGAACTCAGTAGTGGAAGCGGACGCCAATCGTACCGCGGAAACGGTCATAGTCGTACTGCTCGTACTCGTCGCACCAATCCTCTTCCCACGCGATGTTCGCGAAAATCGTCATCCAACGGTTGAGCGTGTAGTCGGCACCAATGCGGACGGAGAGCAGATCTTCGTCATAGTCATTGGCCCAGCCGAGGTAGGCGTCATTGTAGGCCACATCCTCATGACGCCAGGAGATGTCGCCGTGGAGACGCATCTTGTCGCCAAGGGTCAAATACGAAACACCCGTCGACAGTGACGTGACCTTGAGCGCCTGGCCGCGCGTTCGTTCAGACGGCTGGTAGTAGCTCGAACCGAGAACGGAGAGCTGCAACTGGCGCGTAATCCGCCAATTTCCAGAGAGCGTATACGTCCAGCCCGAATCGGCATTGCTACGCCCGCCATAGTCCAGCCAGGACGAACCAATGAGGAACCGGTAGGTAATCCGCTCCGTTGCGTACGTACCGAAACCGGCCTGCACCGTCCAGACTTCGCTGTCGTTGTTGTAATGATACCGTCCGGTTCCCTGCTTCTGCGTGTAGTTCGCATACCCGCCGGCAATCAGAAGATCCGTCCACTTGGATGCCGCATAACCTGCCTGAAGCCCAGCCGCCCATTCCGACCAACCGTAGAGCGGCGCGTACTTGCCCGTGTCGTTCTTGTAGTCAATCCAGTTGTACTGACCAGAGACATCCGCGTGCAGCCGATCCGTGAAGCGACGTTCCAACGTGCCCGACGCATCGAATCGCTGACGGTCACGCCAAATGCCGCGCCCGTCGCCCGATGTCAGGGTGTCGGACTGGTTGATGTAGGCGTAACGCTCGGACAGCAGGAGGCTCCAGCCCTTCTCGCCCGGACGATCCGAATTCGTCCACTTGTAGACAAGCGCTTCACCGAAACTGTTCTCGCCCATCTCGTCCGAATAGTCGCAGTAGGCATTGTAGCGATACCACAGGTTGCCCACCAGTTCCCACCGCTCGCCCTTCCAGACGAAGTCCGCGCTCGGCATCACCATAAAAATGCTGTCGGAAGCCGACTTGTGCGTCGTGTCGATGTTCGAATCGTACGTGTACGACAGCGACACGGACGGTTTGATCGTCAGGTGGTTGTTGAAGAAACGGAAACCGCGCGGCTTGTTGGCTTCGGAACCATTGCCCGGATTGTCCAATGCGGCCAACGCAGGACCCGCCGCCAACGCGGCCATCGCAAGAAACCCAGTCGTCTTGATTTTCATAGAACCGACCCTCGTCTAAAAATAGCTGTGTTCAATCTCAGAGACTCTGCCCCCG
>CAYZYQ010000058.1:12188-18620 GCA_964482645.1 uncultured Lentisphaeraceae bacterium
CGTCTAAAAATAGCTGTGTTCAATCTCAGAGACTCTGCCCCCGATACGGCGACGGCCCTGGCGTATAACCACCGTCTGTGCCCGGCTTGTCACCACGGCCGTGGGTGTAGTAGGGGTTCTCGTCATCCTTGTTCTGGATATAGCCGCGCGGCACACGGTTGAGTCCGATGCCGGGCGCGTCACTGTTCGGCGCCATCCCCGGAATCGACGCGGGGAGAAACGCACCACCTGCAATTTTCGCGGTGGGCGTGGGAACGTTCGACTTCTCCGCCGCCAAATCGGCCAACATCGCGTCCATGATCTGCGGTCCACCCACCAGTGTCGCGACAACCGCGTGATCCGGCTCGTCGCCGGCCTGCGCGATGCCCAGCATGGGGTCGTACGTCTGCTCCTGCCCTTCGCCGAGCGCGGGCTTGATCCATTCGTTCGCGGCTTGGGCGCGAACGGAGGCGTCCGGCAACAACGCAACGAGCGTATCACGCAGATCGGCCGGCGAACCATTGGAAACGCGGAGGAACGTGAGGATGGCGAACGTCGCGCGAACGCCGCCGTTCTCGGCCTTCTGGCAACGGGCGATGACCGCAGACATGGCATCCCGGGCGATTTCCGTAAACTTCTCGTCCGTCATCGACTTGCGGTTGAAACTGCCCGCCAAACGCTCGTTGATTTCCGTGAGGTATTCCGGCGGAACCGTGGCGAACACCTCTGCCAACACGGCGTTTCCGTTCCCTTTCGTCGCAGTCGACACGGCGGCCAAATTCGACTTGACATAGGCGGCGGCCTTCGTCTCAGACGAACCCGGCATCTTTGCGATCGCCGCGTTCACCTCAGCCACGAACGCCACCTGATCCGCCGGCGACAACTGACGCATCGTTTCCTTGAACGTGTCCACACTCTGGGCACTTACGCCGATACGTCCACGCCACTCCGACGCCGCCATCTCGGCAGTCGCGACAAGCGGCAGAGCCATGAACGTCCATGCGCACAGCGCCATTGCAAACTTCACGTACTTCATACGTCTATCCTCCAATTTCCTCTCAAACTCAATACCATGACATTGGCACCCAGATGACATCTCCCGCTTTCAGGAGGAGATCTTTCTCCGGACGCCCTTCTTCTCCGATTTCGACTAAATTGACAACGCGCTTGCTCTGGTTTCCGTCCTTGTCGCACCGCGTGACCTTGACCCGCCGCTTGTCCGCGATCGACGTAACGCCGCCGGCCAACTGCAACGCGCGCGTGACACGCAGATCCTGCGTGGCCGGCACGTCCACCGGACCCGGCCGCAAGACCTCGCCCAGCACCGTCACCGTGCCCCAGGGGGACACCATGCTCTGTCCCGGCTGGTAAATGAACGTGGCCGAACAGGATGGTTCGCGGAAGTACTCTTTGTAGGCTTCCTCGATCTTCTTCTGAAGTTCGACAAGCGTCAGACCATTACACTGGATCTGGCCGACGAGTTCCATGGAAATGCACCCGTCCGTATCGACCATGTATTGCTTGGAGGCACGATCCGTCGCCCCCATCGCCGTGACGGAAATCGCGAGCGCGATGCCCGGCCGAACTTTCGGGCCTTCAAAATACGTCGCCACCGCCGTCGGCTCTTCAAGCTCCGACGGACGCTTACCTTCTTGGCTGTCCAGGAAATCCACCACCGTCTGGCAACCGCACACGCAACAGAGGAAGCCAATCGCCACGGCCTTTCCGAACAATCTATAAAATCTCGAAAGCATGGATTCAACTCAATGAGTGGGCGCAATCCGCCCAGTCAGCTCAGTATACTACACGATTCTTGCGCCGACGGCAATAGGAAAATTTGACAGGCGAACCGCCGCTTGTGCGGCGGCCCGCCCGTCGGCGCCAATCGGCATCAGGCCTCTTCGTCGGCCGCTTCGATCTTGACCTTGAAGGGCACTTCCACGCCCTCGTCGAGGGAAATCTTGGCGTTGTATTCGCCGACTTCCTTGAGCTGGTCCGGCAGATCGAGCTGCGAACGCTCGATCTTGACCTTGCGCTCGGCCTCGATCGCCGCGAGGAGATCCGTCGCGCTGATGCTGCCGTAGAGCTTCGTGCCGTCCACCGTGTGGACGCGCGCCGTGATCGTGAGGCCGGCGAGTTTCTTCGCCACTTCCTCCGCCGCGGCCTTGCGCGCCTTGCGCGCAGCGGCCCGCTGCTCTTCGAGCTTCGCGAGACGGCGCTTCGCCGCCGTCGTCACGGACGCCGCGAGGTTCTGGGGGAACAGGAAGTTCCGCGCATAGCCCGGCGCGACCTGGACGATATCGCCCGCCTTGCCGAGTTTCTTGATATCGGACATCAACAACACTTCGACCATTGCGTCCTCCTTCCTTAGGCCATCAGGCCCATGTTGCGCGCACGGCGGACGCCCTTCTTGATCTGGCGCTGCTGCATCGCGGTGACGCCCGTGACACGGGCGGGGATGATCTTGCCGTACTCAGTCACGTAGTGCTTGAGCACTTCAATATCGTTGATGTCGATCTTGTCGCTCGCAGGGATCGCGGGACGACGGCGGGAGACGAACTCGCCGCGATCTTCGCGGTCCGTGCGCTCGCTCTTCTTCTGGTAAGCCATTTTACAATTCCTTTGTTGATTCGATTTAGTAGGGAAGCGCCGGAGGCTCCTCGTCGTACCCATCCAGATCGCCCATCGAAGGCGGCAGAGGGGACGACGGCACATTGGCCGCCGGAACGATCGGTTCGCCCGTCAGACGGCTCTGGTTGGGAGCCGGCAACGGCATGAACTTGACGGTCACGGCGCGGATCTTCAGCTTCTGGTGCTTCTGTCCGTCCTTTTCCCAGGCATCCATCTGGAGACGCCCCTCCACGAGGACCGAACGGCCCTTGCGCAGGTACTGGCCGCACAACTCGGCGAGCTTTTCCCAAGCGTCGACTTCGACGAACGTGGGAATGTCCACCATGTTGCCCGCCCGGTCGCGGCGGCGTTCATTCAACGCCAGCGCGAAACGGCACACCTTCGTGGCGTTCGCGCCCACCTGACGGACTTCCGGGTCGCGCGTCAGGTTCCCCATGACGATCACTCTGTTGAAAGACGGCATTGTCACACCATCCCGTTCACTTCACGTCGTCAGACGGCCGCCTCGACTGCGGCCGCAGCCGCCGCCGCTTCGGCGTCCTTCTGCGCCTTGATCGCCGCGCGCTGGGCGGCGGCATCCTTCTGAGCGGCGAGTTTCGCCTCAAGACGTTCGTCCACGGCCAGCACCTGGAAGCGGAAGACCTCTTCCACGATACGGTAGCGGTTCACGAGTTCCGTCACCTTGGCGGGATCGAGTTCGAAACGCACCTGCACGTACACGCCGTTTTCACGCTTGTGCATCGGATGCGCAAACGTACGCTTGCCGAGAACTTCCGGCTCGGTGAGGGCCTTGCCCCCCAGGCGCGTCACTTCCGCGAACGCCTTGTCGATCAGTCCCTGCAGGACGTCGTCCTTCGCCTGCCCGGCGAAGATGTAAAGACCATCGTACTTTTTCATTTATCGTGTTCCTTCCCGGTCGCGGCGGACGCTGCCGTCCACCCGTTGTACCGGTTCATAGCGATTTCAAGACTGTTGCATTCGATTGTTCCAATCGCTTTGACGGCTTCCGCCACCACGTCGTCCATGACCGCGCGGTCCGCCGGACTGAACTTCCCGAGCACGTGCCCGACCACGTTCGCGCGATTGCGCGAATCCCGGCCGACGCCGATGCGGAGGCGGGCGAAGCCCTGCGTCCCCGTACGCTCGATGATGCTCTTGAGTCCGTTGTGCCCGCCGGCCGAACCGCCCTTCCGAATACGGATCTTTCCGACCGGAAGATCGATGTCGTCCGAAACGACCAGCAGGTCGTCGGCCGCCGACGCATTGTGGTACTTCACCACGGGGGCCACGCAATCGCCGCTGAGGTTCATGTAGGTCGTCGGTTTCACCAACAGCACCTTCACGCCATCCAGCAGCCCAGACGCCAGTTCCCCGTTGAACGCGGACGAACGTTTCCAGGATGCGCCAATTTCACGCGCCACCGCGTCCACGACTTCAAAGCCGATGGAGTGCGGTGTATTCGCGTATTCCGCGCCCGGATTGCCCAGCCCTGCGATCACTTTCATCAAAGCACCGGAACTTCCCGATTACTTCTTCGCGTCCGCCGCCGCGTCTTCCTTGCCCTTCTTGATCACGTCGGGGGCCTTCGCGTCCGCCGCCGCGCCCTTGGCCGTCGCGTCCGCGCCTTCCGGCGCCTTGACAACCGCCACCGCGAACTCGCCGCGCGAAACGACCGTGAAGTCGTCACCGAGCTGGAGATCGCGCACGAAAATCGTCTGGTCCAGACCAAGCTTGGACACGTCGACGTCGAACTTCTCCACGATGTGCGTGGGGAGGCATTCGACCACGATCGTGCGCAGCACCTGTTCGAGCACGCCACCGCCGATCTTGACGCCCACGGCTTCGCCCGTGAGGTACAGCGGCACTTCGATGCGCACCTTCTTCGTCAGCGACACCTCGCTGAAGTCCACGTGAATGGGCGTGCCCTTCAGCACGTCGTTCTGCATCTCGCGCAACAGCGCGGGAATTTCCGTCCCGTTCATGTCCAGCGTGACGAGCAGCTGCTTGCCGCTCCGGCCGCGCATGGCCATCATGAACTCGTGGGCGTTGAACTTGACGAGTTTCGTGCTCTTCTTGTCCATGCCCATCACCGATGCGGGAATCGATCCCGCGCGGCGCAGACGGCGGACGGCCGCCGTACCTTGCTCGGTACGCTCCTCCGCCTTGATCTTGATCTGGTCCATTATTCTTTCTTTCTTCTTTGTGGCCTACTCTCGCGCCGACCGGCGCTACACTCAGCCGTCAAAACCGTTTTATTCGTGGTTGAACAAATCGTTCACGCTCACGCCGTTGTGAATGCGCTTGATCGCCTCACCGATCAACGGCGCCACGCTCAGCACCGTCAGCTTGAACGGCAACTTCGTGGGATCGAACCCTTCGCGCAACGGAATCGAATCCGTCACCACAAGCTCGTTCAACTCCGTCTCGTGCATCAGACGATCCATGCCCTTGCCCGTCAGCGGGAAGTGGCTCACGAACGCATGGACGCTCTTGGCGCCCTGCGCATGGCACAACGCCGCCGCCGCACTCAACGTGCCGCCCGTCGCCGTCATGTCGTCAATCATGATCACGTCGCACCCCTTCACGTCGCCCACCACGCTGAACGCATCCACCGTGGAATCGCCCGTGCGCTGCTTGGCGACGATCGCCAGACCCGTGCCCAGCTTGCGGCTGTAGCTGTACGCCGTCTTTGCCCCGCCCGTGTCCGGCGACACGACGACCGGATGTTCCAGCTTCATGTCGCGGATGTACTTGAGAATCACCGGTTCGGCGTGCAGATGGTCGAGCGGAATATCGAAGAACCCCTGGATCTGGTTCGCGTGCAAATCCATCGTCAACACGCGGTCCGCCCCCGCTTTCGTCAGCAGGTTCGCGATGAGTTTCGCCGTGATCGGCACACGCGGCTGATCCTTGCGATCCTGACGCGCGTAGCCGTAGTACGGCAACACCGCCGTGATACGCGCCGCGCTGCCACGCCGCAACGCGTCCATCAGCACGAAAAGTTCCATGTAGGCTTCGTTCGGCTGCGGACTGCCGCTCTGGATCACGAACACGTCCTTTCCGCGAACGCCTTCCTGCACCTGGCAGAACGTCTCGCCGTCCGGGAAATGTTTGATGTCGACCTTGTTCAACGGCCGCCCCAAATACGCTGCCACTTTCTCCGCCAACGGCAAATTCGCCGTGCCGGAGAAAACCATGAAATCATCGTTCATCTCTACTGCCATCACGCACTCCAAACAAAACTAATCAATCCAGCCGCCGACTCCAGCGGCACGGAATCTTGAATTATATCAAAAAAACGGGGGGAACGATAGGGAGAAATGGATTGGAGGGTCTCCAAAATTGGAGACCCTCCAACGGACGCGCAAGCGTTGGCAGCGAATCACGATACGCCGCCATCCACGGACGGCGCAGCAAGGCGGCGCAGGATCGATCGCGCCGTCATCTCGTTTATTTCACGGTGGCGCGGCACGGCCTCCATCCGCCCCGTGATCACGTTGCGGTACCAGTCATGGTCGTGTCCATGGCGGACAAGCACAGCTCCTTCTTCACGAATCCTTCGGACGAGATCGCGGAACTTCATGCGAACTCCATCATGCCGACGTTCCTGCGATTGTCGGTCATCGTGCCGTCCGCGATCATCTCCCGAATGTCCGTCCGAAGGGAGACGAGCATCTGTTCGAGTTCGTCGAGCGTATGCCCCTGGGTCGTGTAATCCGGGTACTCGTTCCAGTAGCCGAGCCACATGCCGTCCTTCGGGTCTTGCCAATACGTGTATGATGCGCTCATTTCCTTCTTGTCCTTTCGTCGCCTATTATACCA
>CAYZYQ010000059.1:0-2027 GCA_964482645.1 uncultured Lentisphaeraceae bacterium
GTTCGCAGGGCGCGGCCGCCGCCACGAGCGCACTGGGCGCGGCCGCCGACGCGCAGAAGGGAGCCGCCGGGGTCGTGGGGGCGCAGGGCGGGCTTCTGAAGGACGCGGGGTCGCTCCAGGCGCAGGCGGGGTCGCTGTTCGCGAACGCCGCCTCGATATTCGGCTCGGCGGCGGGCGTCGAGACGGACTTTCTGAACCTGACGCAGAAGGCCTGCGCCGGCCTGGCGTCGGCGTACGGCGCGGCGGCGGACTACTACGCAAGGGCGGGTTCGGTCGAGGTGTCCGCCAACAGCGGCGGCGGAGGCGGCGGAGTCAGCGTGACGTCGCCGAAGGGCGACTTCTGGGAGAACACGGGCCATTCGTCCACGTGGTGGAAGAACAACAACCCGGGCATGTACGAGGTGCTCGCCGTGCAGGCGAACGAGCAGTAGAGGAGAATGCGAAGATGAACGCAATGACGGAAAACGAGCGGACGGAAACGCGCGGCGGCGCGTGGCAGGACGCGCTTGCGGCGCAGGATGCGGCACGGCGGAGCGCACAGGACGCGGAGACGCGGAAGTACGGCGAACGGGTCATGTCGGAGTTCGACAACATCGTCACGCGCGACAGGGAGAAAAAGGCAGAGGCGCGGCGCATGAAGGACGCGACGCTCTCCGCCCTGATGCTCCACGCGCGGAACGGCGACGGGTTCGTCCCTCCGTCGCTGCTGGCGGCCGCGTCGCGGAACATGGGCTTCCCCGTCGCGGGCGGGAACTTCGACGAGAGCGGCAACTTCATGCTCTACACGGCGGCGAAGGGGCGGGACGGGCGGACGCAGCTCTCCCCCGTCGCCGTCGCGTCGCCGGAAATGCAGCTCGGCACGCTCTCGCGGGCGCAGATGGGAATCGGGATGCAGCGGGACATCTATTCGCGGCTGTCGGAACGGTACACGCCGTCGCAGCTCGACGGACTGGGGCTGCGCAACCCCGACGCGCCCGTCTCGGACGGCGGCGTGACGTTCGCCGGCGGGACGGCACGGCGGCTCGGCGCGTCCATACTCGGCCCGGAACGGCGCGGGATAAGCGCGTTCGGCGCGAACGGACGAGGCGGATTTACGAACTACGAGAACAACGCGGACACCGGCTTCCGCACCGTCCGGGAGGACCACGGAACGCGCGGCAATGACGGCGCGGCGGACTGGAAGCTGGTTTCAGCAGGCCCCGACCCCAGTGACGAGGAGTTCGACGCAGACGGAAACAAGGCGGTCAACCCCAATCCGCGCCAGATGCGCCGCTACGAGAATGGAAAGACGGGCGAGGTCGTTTCCGTCCGGGACGGCGAGCAGCCGCCGTGGGAGCGGTCCGCAACGAGCGAGAAGGAGCGCATCGCAAGGGCGAACAACGCCGCAAGGCTTGAGCGTGACAGGGCGAACAACGCCGCCCGGCTTGAAATGCAGGGCGAAAAGGCAAAGGCGGCGAAGGAGAACGTCGAGACGCAGACCGAAGCGACAAAATACAAGGCGGACGCGATGGAGCGCATCGCCATGATTCGTGTGAACGCCAAAGGCAAAGGTTCGGATTCCTCCGGCGGCGGCTCGAAAGGCCCGGCCTACAATGGCAGAGACCTGAAAGACGTCGTGGACATCCTGACGAATCCACTTGCCGACGACGAGACGAAGAATGCGGCCCGTAATGTGCTGAACGCCATTTCCAGCGCGATGGGCGGCACGGGGAAGGACGAACAGCCGGGGAAGGATCCGGGAGCTAAAGACCCGAACATGGGAGTGGGGCACTTCTATCCGAAGGACGTGCGGACGGCGATGGAACAGGCGGGGCGGCCGGGCGGCAATGGCGGAAATAAAACCGGTCGGCAAGAACCCCCGAATGGGCAGTACAGGCTCAAGAAGGACGGCATTTCCTACCATTGGGGGAGAAACAAGAGCGACGGCGAATGGGGATACTTCCCCGACAAGTGAGGATCGCGACGATGACTGATGCAACGTTTTTTGGCGTCGAAGATGAAGAGGACACTTCGGCGGCCGTTTCCGA
>CAYZYQ010000059.1:2127-17989 GCA_964482645.1 uncultured Lentisphaeraceae bacterium
ATGCAACGTTTTTTGGCGTCGAAGATGAAGAGGACACTTCGGCGGCCGTTTCCGAACCCGTGTTCTTCGGCTCTTCTGACGAAGAGGACACTTCGGTGTCCGTTTCCGAACCCGTGTTCTTCGGCTCTTCCGACGAAGAGGACACTTCGGCGGTAGGCGACAGTCCGGAAACGGTGGCGTTCGACGAGGACACGCCGCCCGAAGACCTCCCGACGCCCGGCGAAGACGGAAAGCCGCTCCCAAGACAGCAGGGCGAATCGCCCGTTCCGCTCGTGTCGAAGGACGAGGCCAGGGCGAAGGGCGAAATGGGGATCACGGAGGCGGCGCGGAACGACTACGCCGCCGCCACGGGCGCGGACGCGCCGGACAACCCCGTTCTCGCCCAAGTCGCCAACATGGGCCTCTCGGTCGGCGGACGGCTCAACGCGAATCTCCAGATGAAGGCCGCGCAGCGGCTCATGTCCGACGAGGAGCTGTCCGACGGCGAAATGGACAGCGCGTTCGACGCGATGCAGTTCGGCGTCGCCGCGCCCTTCGCGGCGGCCGGACGCGCCATCGCGGGCGGCTTCCGGTCGCGTCCGTCCGCCATCCTGCACGAGTGGGACGAGACGGAGGGGCGGCGCATCGCCGACCCCGGCGAACGCGGCCGGGCGCGACGCGCCTACGCCGCGCAGATCGCGTCCGACTTCGTCAAGGAGCGGACGGCGGTGAAGCAGAACGCGCGGACGGAAAGCGCGGCGCGTGAACGCACCCACGGCGCGAACATCGTCACGGGCGGCCTCGCGCAGCTCGGCTACACCGCGCCGTACATCCTCGGACCCGCCGGCATCGCCGCGCAGTTCCTGGAGGAGGGCGCGGCGAACGCGGTCGGCTACGCGAACGACGAGTACGGCTACGACGACAAGGGGCGTTTCCGCCTCGCCGCGAAGGGCGACGACGCGGGCCGCGCCGCGCTGGCGGGCTTCGGCACGGCGGGCATCGAGACGGCGGCGGAAGTCGCGCTCGGCCGTCTCGGCGGCGCGGTCGTCAAGCGCGGCGGCAAGATGTTCCTGGCGGGCGCCGGCGGAATCCTCTCGAAGGTCCCGTTCGCGCGCGAAATCGGCGGGAAGGTCGCCGCCACGCGGGTCGGAAAGGCCGTGGGCGCGTTCGCCGGGGGGATGTCCAACGCGTTCAAGTGGACGAACAGGAAGCTCCACCTGGGCGGATTCGGCGAGGAGAACCTTGAGGAATACGAGGGCGCCGTGCTGAACGCCCTCACGGGCTGGGACCGCCGCGCGTCCGAACTCGTGGACGACAAGGGCAATCCGACGACCGCGCTGTCCCGTTTCGTGGACGCGAACAAGGAGTTCTTCTCGCCGGAGAACATGCTCGAACTGAACGAGGCCATGCTCATCACGATGGGCGGCGGCCTGTTCGTCGCGAAATGCGCGCAGCGCAGGGCGCTGCGGAACGTCGACAACCTCATCCGCGAAAACCACCTCATGTCCGAGGAGGAGCTGGGGAAGGCCGGCCTGGAGGCGAAGGCCGCCGCGCTGGATTCCTATCTCGACAACCTCACCGAGGCGGAGACCGTCGAACGGCTTGACCGCGCGAACGGGTGGCTCGGGCGCTTCACGGACGCGATCGCCGGCGACAAGGGGAAGTTCGCGCAGGAGGTGGCTGACCTCCGGCGCCGGATGGACGAGCACCACGACCGCATGATGGGGGAGGAGCTGGACAGGCTGAAAGTCCCCCGGCAGCAGTTCTCCATTCCGACGCGGACGGACGCGGACGGGAAGACGGTCCCGGACTTCAAGACGATTGCACAGACGGACACGAAGACGGGGAAGAGCGGCACGTATCGCGGCGTCGTCGACGCCGACAGCGGGATCACGCTGACGGAGAACGGCGTCTCGGGCGCGTCCGCCTACACCGTCCATTCGCCCGACGGGCGGAAGAGCCAGGACTTCGCGACGCTCGACGAGGCCGTGGAGGCCGCCACGCGCATGAAAAACGAACTCGCGCTCGACCGCGCGCGCGACGAGCTGAAACGGCAGTACGTCGCCGACACGGTGAAGTCCCAGTTCAAGGGCGCGACGGTCGTGGACGTGAAGACGGCGGAGGAGGCCGTCAAGGCCGGCGTCGAGATCGCGGGCGTGGACGTGTCGCAGAACAAGGACTACGACCCGTCGCGCAGGGCGTGGAAGCTCCCCGACGGCACGGTCGTGCTCGTGCGCGACAACCTGCACGGCCCGGCGGAGGTCGAGACCGTCCTGCGGCACGAAATCGTCGGCCACGGTGAAGCGGCCATGGACGACGAGTTCATGAATGCGGCCGAACGCGGGAACGAGGGCGTGCGGACGCGCAAGGCGTACGGCGTCCAGATGGGCGCGGGCGCGGAACGCGCCCTGCGCGAGGCGGTCGCCAACACGATCCAGCGGCGGAGCCACCACGCCGATTCCGTCGACAAGCTCGTCCACGGCGTGCGGAACGCGCTGCGCAGGATGGGCGTGGACTTGAAGATGAACGACGCGGACTTCGAGACGGAGGTCGCCCGCATGGAGCGGGAGATCCGCGAAGGCGGATACGGGCTGCACGAATCGAAGCCGATGGAAAGCGGGTCCGCCTTTTCGGAGGCGGCACAGAACGAGACGGCACAGGATACGCCCGCGCAGGAGGCCGGCAAGTCTGCCGAACAGACGACGCAGGATGCGGCACAGCCCGCCGAACAGACGGCGCAGGAGGCGGCACAGGAGGCCGCGCAGCCGGCAGAGGCTCCCGCGCAGGAGACCGCGCAGCCCGCCGAAAACGCGGCGCAGGAGGCCACCGCGCCCATGCAACCGGAAGAGGCCGCAACGCCAACGCCCACGCCCGAACGGCGGCAGGGCGACGTCGCGGAAAAGCCGACGCCTGCTCCCGAGAAACCGTCCGAAAAGCCCGTTCCGGCCAAACGTGTGCAAAAAAACGGCACGCATTCGCCCGAGAAGCCGAACGCGGAGGATGCCGGCGGCGGGAGGTATCTCGCGGACGGCATCACGCTGACTCTCGACGAATGGAAGAGGCGTACCGGCGAAAGCGATGTCGGGTACACCAACTCCTACAAAATGAGAGTGCCGACGTCTTGCGACAGGCAGGGCAACCCGTTGGCGGAAGACGGTTCCCTTGCGCTTGACGGCGTGGACGACGTCGGCGAAATCGCGGACGGGGACTTCACCGCGCCGACGCGGAACGTGTGTCTGCCCGCCCTTCCGAAGAACGTGGACGCGGCCATCGGCGCGAACGGCAAGCCCGTGGTCATCAAGCGGAACATCTTCGAGAAGAACTACACGCACCACCCCGAACTGACGCCCGCAGCGTCGAGGGAGATCCTGAAACGCGCCCTCTACAACCCGAACCTCGTGGGACAGTCACAGCCCGTCACGAAGTCGAACTACATGGTTGCGATACAGACGGGCGACGGAAACGCCGTGACGATTCTAGACGTTTCGCAGTCCAAGGACGGGATTGAGGTGGTCGGGTGGAGAAACGTGGACGAAAAGGGTCTTGAACGCCTGAAACGACAAGCCGAACGGGAGGGCGGGCAATTCCTCATACTGCGTCCTTCGGAGGAAGGACAGCCGGCTGCTCTTTCCGGTCGTCCGAACGGCTTGACGGGGAAGAATGTACCACAAGCCGCCGCCGGGGTCAAGACGGACAACGGGGAATCAAAGGTGACCGTTGCAGAAAACGCAACAACCACGCCAACGTCGCCCGAATCGTCCACGCCCGAACGCCCGAAGGAATACGCGGACTGGCTGGCGAAGTACAAGCTCGCCGACACGGACGGGCGATTCGCGGAGTGGCAGAAGAAGCAGGACGACATTCGGAAGACACGAGACGGGCGGCAGGAGGAGAAGAAGCCGGAAAGCGCAGATTTCAGCGTGTCGCGCATATTCGCGATTGACGACTACGGCGAAATCCACGAGGGGCGCATTGTCCCCGAAGTGAGGAAAGGCGGAAAGACGCGGGTCGAATATGGAGGGCGCAGCAGGCTGTTTCCAATGCGCAATCTGTTCACGACGCGGGAAAGGGCGGAGAACGCCCTTGCCGAACGGAGGCGCATTGCGGACGTCTTTAGAGCCGCCGAAAACGCCCCTGCGGCCGCTCCGAAGGAATCGGAGGCAACCGCGCCCGCGAAAGCCGCGAAGCCCGCAGAACGCAAGGAGGGGGCTTCTGCGAAGCCCTCGCCGAAGACTCCGTCCGTCAAGATGAAGGACGAGGCGGCGGAGCGGCTCGCCCAAAGGCAGGAGGACGAACTCGCCGCGCTGTTCGATTCGCCCGAACTGGACGCGGACGGCACGATCGTCAGCGGCGACGAGGTGCGCAAGACCATGCCGGGCTACGACCGCCTCGACTGGAGCACGCACGTCGACCGCACGGGCTATGTCGGCCCGCGCCTTGAGGCGCAGTTCCAACGGCTCCTGAAGGAGCGCAAGGGCAAGGGCGACGGAACGGTCGTCTTCCTCGCGGGCGGCAACGGCGCGGGGAAGTCCACCGTCGCCGCGAAACTTGGAACGCCCGATTTTACGATAGATTCCACACTCGGAAACCCCGACGTGGCGAAGCGGCAGATCGACTCGATTCTCGCCAACGGGCAGACACCGGTCATTCATTTCGTCTACCGTGCGCCGGGACAGGCTTTGGAGGGAATCAAGAACCGCGTCAAGAACGGCGGGCACATCGTCTCTCCGCTCTCGTTCGCCAACTCGCACGTGAAGAGCCGCGAGAACCTGCGGTTGCTTTCGGAGGCGTATGGTGATAAACTTCCAATTCACATCTACGACAACTCCGTGGCGGGGGCCCCGGAAATCACACTTGAACAGCTTGAGGCGAAGAGGAAGCCAGACCATGCAAAGCTCAGAGAAGAAGCAAACTACTACCTCGGACATCTCCGAGATCGTGAAAAGGCAGTCCGAGATAGTCAGGGCGGCCTTGCAGGAAGCGGCGCGAAAGGCCCGTCAGGGCAAGTAGACTTCGACTCCCCGGAATTCGACCCCGACGTGTTCCAGAAGCGCGTCGGCGCGGTCGCGAAGCTCGTCAAGACCTACAAGGAGAGCGGCGTGGCCGACTTCGGGACGCTCGCCACGCGCATGGCGGAGCGCTTCCCGGAGAAGTTCGGCGCGATGAAGCCGTATCTGCGCGGCGTGTGGAACGCCGTGGCGGAGCAAATGGGGCTGGACGAGGTTTCCAAGAAGGATGCGGACGGCATCTACTCCGACATCGAAAAAGCGCATAACACACACCAAAGCGAGGAAGACTACAATGAACGGCTATCCATGGAACAGTCTAGGCAGTCTGATGGCGGACAGCATCCGTCATCTGACGGAGTATCGCCCAAAGGAGGCGACGGCTCTGCTCAAAACGAGGAAACTGGCGAAAACGGTTCTGGAACGGGCGAAACAGGCACAGATCCAACTGTACTTCACGGCAGAGCCGGAGGACAGGCACTTTCTGTGGAGCGACCTGAAATGGCAGACGGGGCTTTACCCGCCGGAAGAGCCGAGGGCGTCGGCGAAGGCGCAAAAGGAAGCGCAGCAGTGGATGTCGATGATGGGCGGGCAGCCACAGCTGATAGACGAGGCGCTCAAAGAGGCGAATCTCGGGTACAACTGGAATCCGGAAGACAGGACAACCTGGGAAGAGGAAGTGGCGCAAGAGAAACAGGCGCAGACGAATCCGCCAGAGGCTTAGCCTCGCCTGTCCGCGACGCGCTCACACAGGAAGCGCCGAACGCGGTCAAGAACGAAAACTACATCGTCACCGACGCCGACGAACGCGCCATCGAGAACGGCTCCGTCCGCGACAAGGTGCGCCAGAACGTCGACGCCGTCCGCATCGTGCGGAAACTGTCCGAGGACGGGCGCGACGCGACTCCGGACGAGAAGACGAAGCTCGCCCGCTATGTCGGCTGGGGCGGGCTGAAACCGATTTTCAACAACGCCTACCGCAACGCCTACGAGCGCGAGCAGTCCGAGGGGACGCTTCCGCCGCAGACGTGGACGGCAATCCGCAAGACGCCGCTCGGCGAAGAGGGCTACGACCTCTACAAGCAGCTGCGCGAGCTTCTTTCAACCGACGAAATGTCGTCCGCGGAGCAATCCACGCTGAATGCGTTCTTCACGCCGATACGCCTCTGCCGCTCAATCCACAAGGCGCTTGCCGCCGCAGGTCTGAAAGGCGGAAAGTTCCTTGAAACGTCCGCCGGCATCGGCAACCTCATCGGCACGGGAGACTACGTGAACCCGCGCTGGACGGCGGTTGAGATCGACAAGGTTTCCGGGCAGATTCTGAAAGCGCTCTATCCCAAGGCGCACGTTCAGGTCTCCGGTTTCGAGGACGTGCTCATCCCCGACAACTTCATGGACGCCGTCGTGTCGAACGTGCCGTTCGGAAACACCCATCCGTTCGACCCGAACTACAAGAAGCACGGATTCGTCATCCACGACTTCTTCTTTGCGAAGTCCGTCGACAAACTGCATCCTGGCGGCGTGGCCGCCCTCGTCACCGACCCCGGAACGCTCGACAAGAAGGACAAGAAGCTCATCCGCTACCTCTCCGAGCATGGCGGGAAGATCGTCGGCGCGGTGCGGCTGCCAAACGGCTTCTTCACGAAGAACGCCGGGACGGACGTTGCAACCGACGTAGTGTTCATTCAGAAGGTCGGGGGCAGGGCCGACAACGGGGCGTTCATGCACACGGAGGAGCGTAGGGGGTGCGCCGTTTCCGGCTGGTTCGTCGACCATCCCGAACTGTGCCTTGGCGACATGCAGGTTGGATCGAGCCAGTACGGGCCGAAGATGTACTACAGGGCGAAAGCCGGCGTGTCCGATGCGGACATGGACGCGGCGATCGCCAAGGCGGCGGAGGGGTTGGCGTACAAGTCCGTCAACGAGGCCGAGGCGCCGAAAAAGGCAATCGTGGACGCCGACGCAAACGGCCTGCAAAACGGAAACGTCGGCGTCGTGGGCGGCAAGATCGTTCGCCGCGAAAACGGCGAGCTTCTGGAAGTGCCTCAGGCACAGATTCCGAAACTGACCGCACAGTTGAGGAGGCGACTCGTCACGCCACAGGAAATCGTGCAGGGACTGGGGAGGCTGCGCGAGGCTTTCCGAGCGGTGATTGACGGGCAACTTGCCGACTGTTCCGACGAAGAGCTGAAGAAGCTTCAGGCTGCGCTCAGCCGTGAGTACGCCACTTTCACGTCGCGGTATGGCGAACTGAACTCGCAACTCGTCCGGAAGTTCGTGGATCTTGACTATGCCGCCGCGCCATTGCTTCTTGGAATGGAAAACGTCAAGACCATTGAGGACGGCGTCGATTCCAAGGGGAACAAGAAGACGCACAAGGAGTATTCCAGGGCCGACATATTTACGAAGCGGACGATTTTCGCCCGACCGCGCGCGACCAGGGCCGACAGCGCCCTTGACGGATTGCGCATATCCCTCAACGAGACGGGCACAGTCAACACGGCGCGAATCTCCGAACTGACAGGTAGGCCGGAAGAGGACGTCCGCAAGGAACTGATCGAATCCGGGCGCGTGTTCGTGAACCCCGAATCGAGCGGACTGGAAACGCGGGACGAATACCTTTCCGGCTCCGTCCGGCGCAAGCTGAAAGCGGCAAGGGCCGCGGCGGAGATCGACGGCTCGTTCCGGCGGAACGTGGATGCGCTGGAGAAGGTTCAGCCCGAAGACGTGGCGGCGACCGACATTTCCTACCAGCTTGGACAGAACTGGATCCCCACGGACGTCTACGAGCAGTTCTTCCGCGAGGTGGTGTTCCAGGGGACGTCGCCGCGTCTGCGCGTTTCGTTCGACCAGCGGCGTCACCTGTGGGAGGTGGATTCACGGAATCAGGGCACGACGGAGTACGACGAGGAGTCGGGGCTTCCCGTGGAGGACTTGCTTGAACGTACGATGAACGGAAGATCCATCGTCGTGAAGGTGCAGACCCCTACAGGCGAAACGGCCGTCGACCAGGCGGCGACGACCGCGACGAAAATCGTGCAGGAGAAGATCGCACGTTCGTTCCAGTCGTGGATGACGGACGACATCGACCGCGCAAACCGCATCGAGCGCGTCTACAACGACACGATGAACGACAACGTGATGCGCGACTTCGACGTGGACGTCCTGGAATTCTGCGGACTGTCGAAGGACTGGGCGGAGCGCGTCGGCACGAAGGGGCGCGAATACCAGAGGCGGTGTGTTTCGCGCGGTACGTTCGGCGGCAACTTGCTCATCGCGCATTGCGTGGGCGCAGGAAAGACGTTCGAGATGGCGTCAATCTGCATGCAGCTGCGGCGTCTGGGGATAGCCCGCAAGCCGCTGTTCGCCGTCCCGAACCACATGCTCTCTCAATGGAACCGCGAGTTTCACGAAGCCTATCCGGGCGCGAAGGTGCTCGTGGCGACCAAGAAGGACTTGGCAAAGGCGAACCGCAGGGCGTTCCTCGCACGGGCGGCGAACGGCGACTGGGACTGCATCATCGTGGCCCATTCGTCCTTTTCCCGAATCGCCATGTCGCCAGAACACCAGGCGGAGTACATCGAGGCGGAGATTGCCGACCTGCAAGACCTTCTCCATCAAGTGCAGGGACAGAAAGACCAGAACAACGTCAAGAAACAGATCCAGTCCCGCAAGGACAAGCTGCGCTCCCTGCTCGACCCTTCGCGCAAGGACGACAGTGTCAAGTTCGAGGAACTGGGCTGCGACTACCTGTTCGTCGACGAGGCGCACAATTTCAAGGGGCTTGACATCCACACGCACATGTCGAACGTGCCGGGCGTGGCCGGCTCCGTGTCGCAGAGGGCGCAAGACCTTGAAATGAAATGCCGCTACGTCACGAAGCTGCACGGCGGCGACAAGGGCGTGGTGTTCGCCACCGGCACGCCGATCTCAAACTCCGTGGGCGAAATGTACGTCATGATGCGCTACCTCGCCCCGTCCAAGATGGACGAAATGGGCGTGAAGAGCTTTGATGACTGGGCACGCCAGTTCGGACAGGTCGTGAACGAGTGGAGTCCGAACCCGTCCGGCGTCGGATTCCGCGAAAAGGCACGATTCTCACAGTTCCAGAACGTGCCGGAGATGAAAAAGTTCTTCCGTTCGTTCGCGGACATCGTTCTGGACTCCGAACTCCAGATCAGGCGTCCGAGGATGATTGGCGGGAAGCCGATACAGCACGTCATCAAGCCGTCCGCAGCGCAGGTGGCCTATGTCCAGGCCCTGAACCGTCGCATGGAGCGGATGCAGACGTCGAAGGTCGATCCGCGCACTGACAACATGCTGAAAGTCACGACAGAGGGGCGGCTTCTCGCAATCGACCCAATGCTCATCGGCGTGAAGGACGAAAGCCACAGGCGGGCCAACGTCTGCGCGGACGAAGTAAAGCGCATCTATGACCAGTCCACGGGCAAGACCGTGACGGGGCGGGACGGACGTCCGAGGCAGATCAACGGAACGCAACTCGTCTTCTGCGATTCCGGCGTTCCGAAGAAAAAGCAGTTCAGGCAACTTGTCCGGACGGCGGACGGCACATACGAGACCGCAATCGGCAAGGCCGTGCTCCGTGTCCACAAGCCGGACGCGGACGGCAACCGCTTCTATGAGATTTTGCGCGGCGACACGGGAGAGAGGGTTTGGGCGCCGCACAAGGGCGTGTCCGACCATTCGGCGGACGGCATTGAGGATTTGGCGTCGGTTTACACCGCGCTTGAAAACATGCAGAGCGTCCTTGCCGGATTGACGAATCAGGAAGCGGCGCAATCCAACTCCATGGCCCAGGACATGAAGGGCTGGAAGAACGCTCCGAAGCCGAAGGGGACGCCCGTTGACATCAACGCGTGGATTGACGACAACATAGGCCGCATCGGGTACGACCCGCGCCTTGCGAACCCGTATGCCGAAAGACGGGCGGAGGTTGGCGAGACGGATGACGCGGAGACGGATGACGACCGCGACATGTCCGAGGAGGCGAACGGAGACGCCGAAGTCGACGGCATGCTGCGCGGCAAGTTCAACATGTACGCCGAACTCCGCAACCAGCTCATACGGCGCGGCATACCCGCAAACGAGATAGCCTTCATCCACGACGCCGAGACGATGACGCAGAAGCAGGCGCTCTTCGACAAGGTGAAGCGCGGCGAAATCCGCATCCTCATCGGCAACACGGCGAAGATGGGCGAGGGCACGAACGTCCAAGACCTTCTTGTGGCGATCCACCACCTCGACATTCCGTGGAAGCCCGCATGGATGACGCAGCGCGACGGACGCGGCATCCGCTCCGGCAACCTCAACGAGGAGGTCGGAATCCACACCTACATCACCGAGGGAACCTTCGACGTTTATTCATGGGACACCGTGGGGCGCAAGGCGAAGTTCATCGAGAACGCCATGAACAGCCGCATGGACCAGCGCGTGATCGAAGACGTGGACACCACCGTGATGTCCCTTGAAGAGGGCAAGGCGGCCGCAGCCGGTGACCCGCGCATTCTGGAGCGCGTCAAGCTGATGAAGGCCATCGAGAAAGCGCGGATGGAGTTCGAGACGCAGGTAAAGGCTTCCGCCCGTGCGGCCCTGCGCGTACGCACGGCCGAACGCGACCTCATGGAGGTGGAAAGGCGCGTCTCGTCCGAGCGCGAGGCCATTGAGAAGTACAACAAGGCGAAGGGCGACAAGCCGTTCACATGGACGACCGTCGATGAAAACCATCGGGAGCTTACCGACAACGAAACGATCACGCACTGCATTCAGGACAGGTTGGGCTTCTTCGCGGCAAAAGGTACGGACGTCGGCTTGGTCGGCCAGCTGTTCGGGTTCGATGTGCGCTACGAGCGTGGCGTCGGCGCCAATCGCGGGGCGTACATGACGATCATGGAGCTTGGAATCAAGTTCCCCGTCACCGTGTTCCAGGGCATCGGCGCGGCGTTTCCGCAGAGCGACCTGTCGAAGTTCAAGTCGGAGATTACGCGCTCCACGGGCGCAAAGGCCGTGGAGTTCCTCGACAAGCAGGTCGGCGATTCCCAGAAGCGGCTTGCGGTCGCGCAAAAGGCGGCTGAAAACGCAGCTGGATTCGACCGGGAATCTGCACGCAAGGGACTTGGCGAAATGAACGTCACCCTTGCGCGGCTGAACGAGGCATTGGGAATCAACGACACGAACGTGCGGAACATGGCCGACACTTTCCTGAAGGAGCAGGGATTGCCGCCGCTATCCCCCGAGACGCAAGAGGCGGCTGACGGCAGGGAGGCGGCGCCAGGCACACCGGAAGTGGAGTTCGACAGCCCGGAATTGAATGCCATCGACGGCGATGAGACTGTTCGCGACGACCGCCAGCTTCAAGAAATATATGATATCATTTCAGACCACACGCCCGAAGTGGCCGCGAAGCGACTTTCGGGCATCCTACAGGAGATCAAAGATGGCAGACGCAGAATCAGACCTTACCGCGCTGAGGAAATTGTACGGGGGGCGCAAGGACGTAATCACGCCCTCGGTGTTCTCGCGCTTGCCGCCAGAGCGACGGGAGAAAGTCTTGGACGAAATGCTTACGGCGGCAAGACAGAATGGAGACCGCAGGGTGCAGGCCTACAGGAAACTCGCCAGAGGAACGCATTAGTCAAAATCGCGAAGGGGCTTGGCGTCTACGTCGATTCGGACAGGCTCGACGCAATAGTTTCGGATGAGGGCCGTGTCTTGGGGCGTGGCCGGAATTCGACGGCGTTTTCGGATGAAACGGACGACCATGTCGTAAAAGTCCGCGAAATCAGGGCGGTCGCGGATGACGTCGAAATGCCGGTAGAAGGTGGCGCGACATGGGATTTCGACGACCTTCTCCTCTCCAACGCGATTCTCGGCAAGGATTTCGACACGACATTGATTGGCGTGTCTGAAAACAACGGGCGGCTCTACCTGATACTTCGCCAGCCAAAGGCCGATGACATCCCGACCAATAGAAGCGTCCTCGGCGATCTTCGTGACTACATGACGGGCAAGGGGTTCTCGTCGGACGAATTCGCCCGCGACAGATTCGAAAATGCCGACTATGAAGTGACCGATCTTCGTCTGGGTGCGAACATCGGGACGCGCAACGGAAAAATATTCCCGTTCGACCCCATCGCGTCCTTCTCATACGAAAGACGGCGGAAAGAGCAAGTTCTGTTCGACTCGCCGGAACTCGACTCGGCGGCCGGCCGTCTCGGAATCACGAAGGAGAACTTGAACCAACAGGCGCGAAATCTAGGCCGCGTTCCATGGCGCCCGAAGAAGAGGACATGGGCGGAAGTCTATCAGCGTGCCGAGGCCATGCGCAACCAGACAGGCTTTATCGAGGATCTTGTGGCAGATGCCGCACGGTATGCGCGTCCGCTTTCTGCGGAGCAGACGCTTGCCGTCGGACCGCATCTTCTTGCGCTTGGCAAGCAGTACGAGGAAATCCGTCAGATCCGCATGGACGCGGAGCATTTGCTTCTGGAAGCGCAGCGAGAAGGAGCAGGCACGGAAGAACTCGCGTCCCTCCAGAAACGGATAGCCGAAATCAGGAAGGAGGAGGCGGAAATATCGAAAAGGCACGCGCTGGCGTTCAAGGCGATGCGTATGAGCAAGGCGGAGCAGGGACGTTCCCTTGCCGCGAACCGTGCATTGTATTCGGAGGAGTTCGATTTCCTCGGCATGAAGGAGACGCGCCAGTCCGTACTTGGACGAGAGCTGACACCAGAGGAACTGCGCCGTCTGCACGACATCTGCGACAGGGCGAGAGACCTTGACGAGGACGCAAGGTCCGAATTGTGGGCGGCCGTCCACGCGCAGGCCGAACGGACGATCAAGGAACTCTTCACAAGGGACGCCGTGAGAAAGTCCGGAACGCCCAGGAGGACGAAGCTCGCCGACTACCGCAAGAAGTATCTCGACGCCATGATGCACCTTAAAGTCCACGCCGACACCGTGGGCGGGTCGCTCGTCGGCATCACTGGCGACGAATACGGGACGTGGAATCGTCCGCTGTTCGACCTTCTTCTGTGGCATCGGTTCGAGACCCCCGGCATCACGGCGTCGGACGCTCTCGCGGCGGTCACGGAGGACGTGAACACCTACATCAAGGCCGACGAGACAACCGTTGCGCGGATTTTGACGGGGTTCGAGCGCAGCTGGGACATCAACCGGCATGACAACGTCCTGAAAGGCGGGCGCGACCTACGTTCGCAGATTCTCACGCAACTGCAGATTGAAACTCTGCTCAACGGGCGGATGCCGGGAAAGACAGGCCCGGTTCAGGGGGAACCGTCGCAGGAACTACGTGACATCCGCCACACGCGGGACGTGCTGAAGAACGACCTGGAGGAAGAGACGGGCGATCCGCGCAAGCTGCAAAGCCGTCAGAAGCGCTGGATGAAGTGGTACGACAACCGCATCGAGGACTTGAAGCGCGAAATCGCCGCCGGCGAGCGTCTGCCACAGACCAAGCGTACGCTCACATGGACGGTGGAAATGAAGCAGAAACGCGCCGAGTACGAGGAACTTGTTGCCGAGCGCGACCGCGTGTGCGGCAAGAGCTGTCTTTCCGAGGAAGAGCGCATCAAGCGGTACGAGGCGACGCTTGAACGAACGCTACGCCGTGCGGTCGACCGGTTGCAGGCGGCGAAGGACGACGATTTCCGCAAGCCTGTCGGCGCGACGCCCGTCACAAGCGAGTACATTGAGTCGTTGAAACAGGCAATTGCCGATACGAACGCGGAGTGGAGACAGGAGAAGCGCGACCGGCTAATGTTCGGGCGTACGCAGGCGGAAATCAACCGCCTCAACGAGAACCGCATGAAAACTCGCGAACGCCGCATCTCCTACTGGCAGTCCCTTACCGCGCCGAACGCCGACCGTTCCGTGGTGAAGAAGCCGCAGATACCAATGTCCGCTGAACAGCAGTCACAGTACGATGAACTCGGCCGGCAGATGAAAAGGCTGCGCCGTCAGGTAATGGACATGCGGGCACACGACGAGCTGATGAAAATGCCGTGGCCCGTTCGTCACGGAGTCGAATACCTCCGTTTCGTGAACGGCCTGACGCGCGGACTTCTCGCCACGGGAGATCATTCGGCGATTCTCCGGCAAATGGCTCAACTGTCGCTCGGACACCCCAGGCTGGCTGCGCAGGCATTCAAGAACACCATCGGCACTGCGTTTTCGGACGAGGCTGCCATGCGCATCAATTCCGAGCTGTTGGCCGATCCACGAATCAAGGAGGCGGTTGACAAAGGCTGGCTGAACTGGCGGAACGTCGAGGCGGAAGGAAACTCCGGCGACGTGGAGATGTTCTCGTCGCTGCACTCGGCGGCAATTACCGTCGGGCGGAAAGCGGACGGCACGGAAAGGCGTTTCGCGCTTGACGACGTAAAGTTCGTCGCCTCGATTCTGCGTGGCTCCGAACGTATCTACGCCTCCTACATCAACTCATTGTCGGCGGAAATCTACCTTGCCCTCACGAACGCGGACGGCTTCACGGCACGTCTGCTCTTCGGGCAGAACGGGCTGACGGACTACACCAAGAAGGAGATTGCCGCCCGAATCAACATGGCGAACGGGTCAGCGCAGATCGACAGCGGAAAGAAGAAGCAGATGATGAACCAGCTCACAGGCATCTTCTGGGCGCCGAAGCTCGCACTTTCGCGTCTGCAGCTCGCCATCGGATGGGACGTGATACATCCGCTTCTCGACAGCGGAACGGATGTCAAGACACGGTTTCGCACCGCTGGGTTCAATGCCATCGAACACGCGCGCGCCAAACTCGCCATGATCGCGCTCGGCACGCTCATGATGATGCTGGCCGGCGACGACGACGACAAGGAGAAGCTACGCCGCTCGTCGTGGTTCAAGAGGTTCCTGCAGGTGATCAAGCCTCGTATCGGCAACACGACGCTCGACTTCTCCGGCGGCGAGGTCGGCTGGTATCAGCTCATCGCGAAGTGGGCAACGCTTGAAAAGGAAACCGGAGCCGGAAAGACGCAGTACCTGGCCGCGAAGGACGGACACAAGCAGTCGTTCGGGGCGGACGCGGTGAACGAGACGTTCCGCTTCGCGCAGGGCAAGTTCAATCCTCTGCTCTCCAATACAATTGCGCTTTGGACGGGCAAGGACTACACGGGCCAGCCGTTCGGGCTTGGCGAACTTGCCGTCAACACGTTCGTCCCACTGGGCGCGTCCGATGTCGTGAACGCTTTTGTGGAGAACGGATTGGGGCGCGGGCTATTGCTCGCTCCGTTCATCACGTTTGGCGCAGGTGGCAACACCTATTCGCCAAAGCGGCACGAAATTGCCGTAAACCAGTTCACGGAGGCGGTCAAGGCGTACGACGCGGTACGAAACAATCGCGAACTGGAGTCCGACGAGAAGTCCGACCTCATCGAAGAACTGGAAGACGACTTCCCGGAATTGTCGGCGCGTGGCCGCATCGAAGGGAAGATAAAGGCGGTCAAGTTTTTCGAATCTGAAATCCGCAAGGTGCAGAAGCTGGGCGTGGCCGTTCCGCAATCGCTCACAGACGGACTTGAACGAGCGAAGAAGGAAACGCTCGACCTTATCCGCGCTTCGCGGCAGTCTGTCGATGACGATAGGTAAATGGGTGGGTTTATCGCAAGATTGCTGCATGGAATATGGCTTGATTCTGTCATATTTCCATGCGGTTTCGACATTCTGTTATTATGTTGCACACACAATAGCGTGTGTCATGGTTGCAAAAGAACGAAGAAATATTGGTATTATGTGATTTATATGCAATATTGAACCCGCAAATGATGTTTGGTATAATAGGCGACGAAAGGACAAGAAGGAAATGAGCGCATCATACACGTATT
>CAYZYQ010000060.1:0-17862 GCA_964482645.1 uncultured Lentisphaeraceae bacterium
GGAATGGACGGATGCCGCCGGCCGGCGCGTGTCCGTGAAGGTCGTGGGCAACACGCTTCGAATCAAAGCCCGAACGGGTCTTTGCGTGGTGATTCGGTAATCGGTCAATGATACTTCGGCGGAATACGCGTGAGACGCGGAAAGGAGGAACGAAAGCACTTGCAAAAAAAAAAAAAAACTATAATTGACGTCGCTTGGGAGGATAGTCCCAAGTCAAACCTGAATTTCAAATCGGAATCAAGGAGCGACCGGCGATGGACAAGGTGTTGTTTTTTGAGCGAGCGCGTTTCGGCGCACGGGGCGTACGGGCGGCGGGAATCGTCGCGGCGATTGTCATGGCGCTCGTCTGGCGATGTGGTATAACTGCTTTTGTGGTGGCTGCGTCGGATGCGGTGGACGTCTCGGCGTCCGTGTCCGTCTTGAATCTCGAAGGTCCCGCCAATGTCACGATGGATGTGAAGAATGACAACACGTCGGTGACGGGTTGCGTGGCGGTGAGCGGCGCGGTGACGTGGAAACGCCGCAACGGATACAAATGGGGTGACGGTACATTCGGCAAAGGCAGACCCTAGCGTGTAACGGTTGATGCGTCCGAGGCGGACGTGGTGGTGGCGGCCAATGTGCCGGCGCGTACGTGGAACACAGCGGGCACACCCAACACGCTCGCGTTCGCTAAGACGGGCGACGTCGATTTGATCGTCTACGATCCGGCGGAAATCGCGGGTTTCGTCCATGTGGCGGACGGCGGTACGGTGAGCAACGTCGTCTTCGCCGATCTTCCCCTTGCCGTCCGGACTTATCTGGTCTTGCTGTCCGGCCGGCAAACGGCTGCGGTGGACATGCTGAACCCGAAAACGAAAGATGCCGACTGAAATTAGAAAAAAAAAGGGAGGCCGGAAACCGCCGGCCTCCCCTGCTTCGCGAAGAAGGAAGAACGAAGCAAGTGAGAGTAGTCTAACAAAATGCGGTACGGCCGTCAATTAGGAGAAACTAACTTTTTTAAGGTGGTCAAATCGCGTGGCGGTTTGGTACAATGTGCGCGTGAAAATGAAATTTGACTGGAAACTTTTTCTTGGAAGTGGGTTCTTCCTCGGCCTCCTGCCGATTGTGCCCGGTTCGTTCGGTGCGCTTTCGGGGCTTGTCTGGCACTTGTTGGCGGTCTTTGCCGGCTGGAGCGAGGGCATCGTGCGCGTGTGGTGTCTGATGGGAGTCATCTTCTGTTCGGCCGTACATTACCGGCTCACGCCGTGGGCGCAGCGGCGGTGGCGTGATCCCGATCCGCGCCATTTCGTGTTGGACGAAATCGTGGGCTATTTGTGTGTTCCGGTGTTTTGGTATCTGCCGCCGGAGCCGGTCTGTCCGGTTTGGGCGTTGGCGCTCGTCGCATTCGTCGTCTTCCGTGTACTGGACGCGATCAAACTGCCGATTGCCCGCTACATCGACCGTAACGTCCACACGGCGTCGGGGGTGCTTTTCGACGATGTGGTGTCCGCCGCCTACACGGCGGTGCTGGTTTCGGGCGCGGCGTGGATGCTGAGCTGAGGGTGGCGGGGATGCGCGGGACGCATTTTACTCGAGGGCTTGCGTGTGCAGTCGCCTGTCTGGCGGGCGTCGCGTCGGCGGCCGTGTTGCGTCGGCCGCTGGAACGGGTGGCGTCGATGGATCCGCTTCGCGCGTCGGCAATCTACGATTCGCGGGCCGTCTCGCTCGTCTACGAGCCGCTGCTTGAAGTCGACTACTTTGCGCGGCCCTATCGGTTGAAAGCGGGTCTATGCGATTTGCCGACGGTTTCGGCGGATGGGCTGGTCTATACGTTCCGTCTCCGCGCGGGGGCGCGTTTCCAGCCGGACGCCTGTTTCGGCGGCGGCGGGCGCGACGTGGTGGCGGCGGATGTCGTCTACTCGCTCAACCGGTTGGCGGACAAGGCGAATGCGTCCAGCGGGATGTGGACGATGGACGGCGTGGCGAAGGTCGAGGCGGTCGATACGCGGACGGTGGCGATCACGTTGAAGAAGCGTTTGCACGTTTTCCCGTGGCTGATGGCCATGGCCTATGCGGCCGTCGTGCCACATGAGGCGGTGGAAATGTATGGTGCGAAATTCGGCGGTGTCGCCGTCGGCTCTGGCCCGTACCGTCTGACCGAGTGGTGGCGCAACCACCGCATGGTGTTCGACCGCGATCCGACGTGGCGCGGGTGGCCGGCGATTCCGACGACGCCGTACGACCGGATTGAGTATCTGGTCGTCGACGACGTGTCGACCCAGTGGCTGATGTTCCTGTCTGGCGAAGTCGATTTGCTCGGCGCGGTGTCGCACGACAACTGGGACGCCATTGTGAACGCCGACGGCCGGCTCGATGCCGCGCTGGAGGCGCGTGGGGTGCGTCTGCTCGGCGCGTCGACGATGACGGTCATGTACATCGGCGTGAACATGGATCACAAACTGCTTGGCGCGAATCGGAAACTGCGCCAGGCGCTCAACTGCGCGTTCGATTTTCCGGCCTGGCAGCGTTTTCTGAACAACCGCGTGCTGCCGTGCAACGGGCCGCTCCCGCCGGGCGTGGATGGGCGGTTGGAGACGCCGTTCGCCTATGCGTTCAATCTTGAAAAGGCGAAACGTCTTGTGGCGGAAGCGGGGTTTCCCGACGGCATCGACCCGGCCACGGGGCGGCGGCTCGTGATTGAAATCTCCCTCGGCCGCGCCACGCAGGCCGCGCGCGAACAGGTCGAGTTGATGCAGTCCTTCTACAACAAGATCGGGATTTCGCTGGAGGCGCGTTACATGACGTGGGACGCCTATCTGAAGGCCGTGAACGACGGGCGCGTGGAACTGTTCATGCTCGGCTGGGTGGGCGACTACCCCGACGCGGAGAACTTTCTTCAGATGTTCATCTCGAAGAACGTCTCGCCCGGCGCGAACCATAGCAATTACCGCAACCCCGAAATCGACCGCCTCTACGACGCGGCGCTCGCGGCGCCGGACGCCGCGTCGCGCAACGCCGCGTGGCGGAAGATTCAGGAAATCGTCAACGAGGACTGTCCGTGGATCTACCTCCACTATCCGAAGGAATACGCACTGGCGTGGGAGCGCGTCGGCAATTTCCATTTGACGGACTTCCCCTACGGCTCGGAGAAACACCTCTTCCGGAAGTGACGCGCCGCCCCACTTGAGTTTTGCTAGAATGGTTTTCCATGTTTCGCTACATCGCCAAACGTCTGCTTGAACTGATTCCGACGACACTCGGCATCCTCGTGCTGACGTTCGTTTTGTTCCATGTCGTAGGCGGATCGCCGGCGGAAGTCGTGCTGGGCAAGAACGCCACGAAGGAATCGATTGCCGCGTTCAACCACAAGTACGGCTACGACAAGCCGCTGCTCGTCAACTTCGAGAAGGGGCAGTCGCTGTTCGATTCCCAGTTCTTTCTCTTCGCCGGGAACTTGGCGAAAGGCGACTTCGGCGTGTCGACGGAATACGACGAACCCGTCGCCGACGTGCTGAAGCGTGGCGTAGGGCCGTCGCTTTCGCTCACGGTGCCGATTCTCGTCGCTGGCACGGTCGTGGCGCTTTCCCTTGCGTTGCTCTGCGCGGCCTTTCGCGGCGGCTGGCTGGATCGGAGCATTCTCGTGATGTCCACGGTGCTCATGAGCGTGAACTACGTCGTGTGGGTGCTGGCGGGGCAGTTCCTCCTTGCGTTCAAGTTGCGTCTCTTTCCAATCTGGGGCTACGAGAGCGCGTTTTACCTCGTGTTGCCCGTGGCCATCGGCGTGTTGAGTTCGCTGGGCGTGGACATCCGTTTCTTCCGCACGGCGGTTTTGGACGAAATCTACAAGCCGTACGTCCGCACGGCGCGGGCGAAGGGGTTGTCCGGTGCGCGTATTCTCGTGAAGCACGTGTTGCGCAATTCGCTGATTCCCATCGTCACGTATGTCTCGCTGGCGATTCCCTATCTGTTCACTGGGTCGTTGATGCTGGAGTCGTTCTTCGGCATTCCCGGCCTCGGCAACGTGTCGCTCAACGCCATCCATTCGGCGGACATGGCCGTGGTTCGCGCCGTGGTCGTGCTGGGCGCGTTGCTTTATCAAGTTGTCAATCTGGTGTCCGACCTCGCCTATGCGTGGCTGGATCCGCGTGTGAGGTTGGGATGAGAGCATTCTGGCGCAAACTCCGTCTCGGCGGTAAAATCTGTCTGTTCGTCATCGCGGCGTACTTCGCCGTGGCGGTCTACGGTGAAGTGCAGTACCGCGTGGCGAAAGTCCGCGACGTGACGCCGGCGTACAACGTTGTCCACGAGGACGCGCGTTACCAGCCGCCGTCGTGGGCGCATCCGATGGGGACGGACAACCTCGGTCGGGACGTGGCGCAACGGCTCGTGCAGGGTGCGCGAATCGCGTTCCACGTGGGCATCATGACGTCGCTCATTGCGATTCCCCTCGGTGTGTTGCTGGGACTGTTTGGCGGCTACTTCGGCGGCAAAGTCGATTCCGTTGTCGTCTGGCTCTGCGCCACCGTGGCGTCGATGCCGGGGCTTCTTTTCATCCTCGCGATTTCGATGGTCGTGGGGCAGGGGCTGTTGGGCATCTACATGGGCATTGGCCTCACGACGTGGGTGGGCGTGTGCCGGACGATTCGCGCCGAAGTGATGAAGCACCGCGACCGCGCCTACGTGCAGGCCGCGCGCGTCCTTGGCTATTCGCCGGCGCGGATCATGTTCCGTCACGTCCTCCCGAATGTGGCGCACATCATCCTCATCCAGTTCTCAATCCGTTTCCCCGGCGCCGTCGCCACGGAGGTTTTCATCTCCTTCCTCGGCATCGGCGTCCAGGGCGAGCCGAGTTGGGGCATCATGATCAACAACGCCCGCCTCCGCCTTTGGCAGGGCATTTGGTGGGAAATGACGTTCGTCACGCTCGCCATTTTCGCGCTCGTGCTCGTCTTCAACCATTTGGCGGACGAGTTGCGCGACTTGCTCGACCCCGCGCTTCGGAACGAACGCGGGTGATGGACGGTCTGTTCAATTTAATGAACAGACCGCCTGTTTCCGTTTGCCTCTCCCTCTGAAATGTGGCATACTGTTCATCTCAATGAACAAAGAGGCGATTGCTCGATACGTGCTTGAACGGCGCAATACGTTGGACATTTCGCAGGCGCGGCTTGCGAAACTGTCGGGCGTGTCCTGCCATACGCTTTCCAATCTCGAAACGGCTCACGGCAACGTCACGCTCGACACCTTGCTCAAGGTGACGCGGACGCTCGGTTTGAAAGTCACGGTGGGCGTATGAAACTGGATCAGGGCATTGTCTACTACCGCGACATTCGCGCGGGGGTTTTGCGGCGGGACGCGCAGGGCTACACGTTCGCCTACGATCCTGCCTACCTCGCGGCATCGGAATTGCCCGCCGTGTCTTTGACGTTGCCGAAGACGGACGTTCCCTACCGCTCTCGGCATCTGTTCGCGTTCTTCGCCGGACTGCTCGCGGAAGGCGTACAGAAGGAGCGTCAGTGCCGTGAATTGCGAATCGACGAGACGGACGATTTTACGCGCCTTGTCGAGACGAGCGCCTATGGTGCGATCGGAGCGGTCTATGTTAAGGCTTGATTTCACCTACGCCGATTTGCGTCTGCCGGACGTGTCCGCCACCACGTGTCATGCGTCCGTTTCCGGCGTCCAGGAGAAAGTGCAGGTTCGGCGTGTGCGCGGCGGCTACGAGGTCGTCGCGCATGGCGGGGATGCGATTCTCAAGCCCGCGCCGCGCAACACGGCGGCCGTGTTGCCGTTTGACGTTCCAATCAACGAACACCTCACCATGAAAATCGCCGCGCGTCACTTTGCGATCAAGACGGCGGAGAACGAACTCGTCCAGTTCAAGGACGGGGAACTCGCGTATCTCACCCGGCGCTTCGACAGGCGCGACGGCCGGCCGGTTCGCCAGGAAGATTTTTGCCAACTTTCGGGGTATTCCCGCGAATCGCACGGCGAGAACTACAAGTACGAATCGTCGTATGAGGAACTCGCCGCGCGGATGCGCGAATTCTGTCCGTCCGCCGCCGTGGAGAATCCCAAGGTCTTCAAAGTCATTCTCTTCAACTACGTCTTCGGCAATGCGGACGCGCATTTGAAGAACTTCTCGCTTTATGAAAGTCCGCAGGGCGACTTCATCCTCACGCCGTTCTACGATCTGTTGAACACGTATCTTCATTTCCCCGGCGATCCCTCCGCGACGGGCTTGGCGTTTTTTGCCGATGGCCACTATACGCCCCGATATGAGGAACTGGGATTTTATTCGGCGGCGGACTTCGTGGAACTCGGCGCGGCCTACGGCGTTGGCACCGATGAAGTCCATGCGCTCATTTCCCAATTCGACCGGAAAGCGGGACGGGTGGACGCGGATGTCGCCGCGTCGCTTCTTTCGGACGAGGCGAAGAACCGTTATCTCGCGCTTTTCCACGACCGGTTGAAAGCCGTCTTGAACGGGCTTTCCGAACAATCAACACACTCTTGAATCAAACTGAACGAAAGGATCAGACCATGAAAAAAACATTAACCGGATTGATTTGCGCCCTGTGCGCGGCGTGTGCGTTTGCGTCCGCGCCGAAGGGCTGGACGACCGATTTCGCCGCCGCCCAGAAAGAAGCCGAAAAGGAACAGAAGGCGATGATCGTTCTCTTTACGGGGAGCGACTGGTGTCCGTGGTGCGTTCGCCTGGCCGATGAAATCCTGCTGAAAAAGGAATTTGCCTCGGCCGTGCGGAAGGACTTCGTGCCAGTCTATCTCGACTTCCCGCAGGACGATTCACGCATTACGCCGCAGGAACGGAAAGCCAACGAGGCTTTGGCGCGGAAATACGGCATCCGGGGCTATCCGACGCTGCTCGTGATGGATGCCAAAGGCGGCGTAAGGGGCAAGACAGGCTACCAGCGCATGACGCCGGCCGCCTACCTCGACCATCTCCGCAAACTCGCGCAGAAGACTGCGACGCCCACGCCTTGACGCGCGGTTCTGCAGGTACAGATGAGCTTCCGTTGAACCGAAGGATGCATTCTATCGTTAGATTCTTCCGTCATGGCTGATACGCTCGACCTTTCCACCGTTCTCATCGACCCCGCTTGTGCGGTCAAACTGCCCGCCGCGTTCGCGCTGCGGCGGCTCGTTTTGCCGTTGTCGGTCGTGGACGGGAAGTTTGCCGTGGCGATGGCCGATCCCGATGATGCGCCGACGCGGGAGCTGGTGAAACGCGAAGTCGGCCTCGACGTCGTGGCCTATCGGGTCGAGACGGCTCGGCTGCGCGAAGAACTCCTCAAACTCTACGGCGAAAACCGCGCCGCGCCGTCCGTCGGCATCACGGGGACGACGGACGATCCTGTCGCGCTTGTCGACCATCTTCTTCGTGCGGCGGCGTTGCGCCATGCGTCGGACGTGCATTTCGATCCCATGCGCACGGGGCTTCGCGTCCGCTTCCGCACGGACGGCGAACTGGAGGACGTCACTGTCCTCGCGCCATCTCTCCAGGCGTCCGTGACGAGCCGGTTGAAAGTGTTGGCGGGGTTGGACATTGCCGAGCGCCGGGCGCCGCAGGACGGCGGGTTCACGTGGCGGATGCAGGGGAGTTTCCGTGTCCCGCCGCTCGACGTCCGCATGGCCACGCTGCCCGTCCGCTACGGCGAACGCCTGACGCTGCGCCTCCTTGAAACGGACGGTGAACGTCTGACGCTCGACCGCCTGGGTTTTTCGTCGGCGGATCAGACGGCGTTCGAGAACGTTCTCGCCCAGCCGCACGGTCTCGTGTTGTTGACGGGGCCGACTGGCAGTGGCAAGACGACGACGCTCTACGCGGCGATCCATCTGCTGCTCCAACGCCGCGCATTGAACGTGCTGACCGTCGAAGACCCGATCGAATACGAAATCCCCGGCGTCAGCCAGGCGGAAGTGGACAGTGCGGACAAGGTGAATTTCACGAAAGCGCTCCGTGCGTTGCTCCGCCACGATCCCGACGTGATCATGATCGGCGAAATCCGCGATGCCGAATCGCTCGACACGGCCGTCAAGGCCGCTTTGACGGGGCATCTCGTTCTTTCGACCTTGCACACGAACGACGCCATCGGCGCGGTGACACGTTTGAAGGACATGGGGCTTGCGCCGCATCTGGCGGCCGCGACGTTGCGTCTCTCCGTTGCGCAGCGGCTCGTCCGCGCCCTCTGTCCCCACTGCCGCCGGGCGCGTCCGTTGGCGGCAGCGGAGGCCGCCGTGTTTGGGCGTCCGGCCGACGCGGGGCAGACGGTCTATGCGCCGGCGGGGTGTCTCCGTTGCGCGGGGCGTGGCTATCGCGGGCGCGTGGGGTTGTTCGAGTTGTTCATGCCCGACCGCGCGTGTGCGTCGCAGATCGCGGCGGACGCCCCGGAGACGGAACTCTACGCCTGGGCGCACGCGCACGGGATGAAGACGCTTGCGGACGATGCCTGGGCGAAATGCGTGGCCGGCGTGACGACGGTCGACGAGGCGGCGCGGACGATTGGAGGAGGCTTCTAGTCGATGGCATACTTCTCCGCGACGGTCAAGGATGCAACGGGCGTCCGCCGGACGATTCTGCGCGAAGCGGATTCGGCGGCGGAGGTGTCGGGCGATCTTCGCGCCGAAGGGTTGCTCGTTCTCGCCGTCACCGAAACGAAAGGGCAGGGGGCGTTGCCGCCGCACGGGCATCCGGCGTGGTTGTTGCCGATGACGTCCCTCGACGTGGAGATGGGATTGCGCCAGATCGCGGCGATGATTCGCAGTGGCGTGTCGCTCCTGACGGCGCTCCAGACGACGTGCGATCAGGGGCGCAACCCGCGCAGCCGCCGCGCCTGGCAGCGTGTTCGCGACCGCGTCATGCAAGGCCTGTCGTTCGGCGACGCGCTGGATGAGCAGCGCCGCCGTTTCGGCGAATTGGCGGTTCGTCTGGCGCGGGTCGGCGAACAGTCCGGTGAACTGGACGCCGCGCTGACCCGTGCGGCCGAACAGATGGAAGCGCGGCGGAATCTGCGGACGGTCGTCATCAACGCGCTCGTCTATCCCGTATTGGCGATTTTGCTGACGATTGGCGTTACGGCGTTTCTCGTCGTCGTGGTCATTCCGAAAATCTCCGACTTCTTGCGGTCGAGCGGTGCGACGCTGCCGCAGATGACGCAGATGCTCGTGGACGTTTCGGATTGGACGCTCGCGCATGGCGTTCCGCTTCTGTTGGGTGTTACCGCTGCCGTCGGTACGTGGTTCGCGGTGCGGTGTCTGCCGAAGGGGCGCGAATGGGAAGACGTATTGTTGCTCAAGATTCCCGTGAGCGGGAAGATTTTGCGCCTGTCGGGTACGGCCGTCCTGTCGCGCGCGATGCAGACGATGATCGCAAGCGGCGTGGGGTTGCTGGACGCGCTGGACGTTGCGGCGAAACTGCTGGCCAACCGTCGTCTGCGGCGGCGGATTGAGACGGCGCACGACGCGGTCATGCGCGGGACGGCGCTGGCCACGGCGTTGCAGGCCGCGCCGGAGTTTCTGCCCATGTTGGGGCGCATGGCCGCCGTGGGCGAAGTGACGGGTTCGCTGGCGGAGACGTTCGGTGAAACGGCCCGTTTCCACGAGATGATGTTGGGCGTGGCGGTAAAACGCTTCAGTGTGTTGATCGAACCCGTGATCATCTGCATCACGGGGACGATCGTTGGATTTGTCTACATTGCTTTCTTCATGGCGATTTTCTCGCTCGCGGGTACGGGCGGCTGAGTGGACGGAAAGAGGACGGTATGATTGGAACACGAATTTGGACGGGATGTCTTTGGGGTCTGGCGTTGTTGGCGGCGGGATTGCCGGCGACGGCGCAGACGGGCGATCCCACGCGGCCGACGGCGAAGATGGCCGATCGGCTGAAAGTCCGCGCACTTGACGCGCACACGGTGAAGTTGCGCGCGCTTGTCGTCGGCACGGGGGCGCACGGCGTGGCGGCGTTCGAGTCGGCCGGACAGATCAAATCGGTTCGCGTCGGTTCGCAGATTGTCGAGACGGTGGACGGCGTACCGTTGACGTTGAAGATCCGCGCCATCACGCCGGCGGGCGTGGAAATCGAGACGGCGGACGGCGCGGCGCCGCTTTTCGTGCCGGGATCGTTTCAAGCGCTCGCCACGCCGACGAATCCGCCGCCGGAGTTCATCCGTTATTTGGAAGCGAGCCAGATGCCGCTGGAATATCTGCTGCGCCTCGTTTCCGACCAAACGGGCGTAAACATCTCCGCGTCCGAAAAGACGGCGCAGAAGACGGTGTCCGTCTTCCTGCGCAACGTGACGGCGGCGACGGCCGTGGAGGAAATCTGCCGGACGACAGGGTTGTGGTTTCGACGTGAAACGGGATCGGACGTTCTGCGTGTGACGACGATGGCGGAATACGCCGAGAACCTGAGTTCGTTCCGCGAAGAGAAGACGGAATCGTTCGTTCTCCTCTATCCCAACGCCATCGAAGTGGCGAGCGTCATCTACGGCCTTTATCCGGAACGGACGATGCTCTCGCTGGGCGAAGAAGAGTTCGACGAGGACGCGGAGAACGATTTGTCGCGTCGGTTTCGCCGCTTTCAGGTGCTGGCGGACAACGGCGGCTCGTCGTTCATGCGCATGGAGGCGCCCGACGCCAACACCTCGTCGGGCGGTCGCTCGAGTTCGGGCATTTTCTCCTATTCGCGCGGCGGCGGCATTCAGCGGATGGGCAACCAGTGGGATTGGTTGCGGAAGTCGGCGCGGCTGCAGGGGCTGACGCAGGGCGAGGCCAAAAAAATCGACCAGGCGTTTACTCGTGCGGACACGAATCTCTACGAACAGGTCTACGGCCGCGCCGCGCCGCAGTCGGCCAACATCTTCGTCACGCTCAGTCGTAAGGCGAATATGCTTTTCGTGCGGACGAGCGATGCCGGCGCGATGGACGCGATTCGCGATCTCATCAAGCGCATTGACGTGCCGACGCCGATGGTGTTGCTGGAGGTCAAGGTGTTGGAACTCACTGTGACGGACGACTACGATGCCACGTTCCAGTGGAGTTTCAACCGCGCGTCGCATACCGTGGGCCACAACGGGGCGGAGGCGCGTGACAACATTCTTTCCGGTTTCCCAGGATTCGATTCGGTGACGGGGGCCGATCCCACGCTCGCGGGCGCGTTGAGCTTTCAGGTGGTAGGCGACAACGTGGCCGCGCGTATCCAGCTGCTCCAGAAGGACGGAAAGGTCAAGACGCTCGCGACGCCGACGATTTTGACGGCGAACAACGAAGTGTCGCGCATTTTCGACGGACACGAACATCCCGTGATCAAAGGCATCTCTGGGCAGACGGTTATCGGTGAAAACCAAACAGTCTCTTCGCCGGCCACGGAGTTCGAGTACGAGGACGTGGGGACGATGTTGCTCATCACGCCGAGCATCAACGCCGACCGCACGGTGACGTTGCACGTCTTGCAGGAGAATTCCGAGTTGACCGAGAACGGCGCCGAAATTCCTGTCTACAGTTCGACGAGCCTGAACGCCGTTTCGTCCGCGCACGTGGACACGATTCATTCGCGTTCCCTGTCCGGGACGTTCGTCGCGAAAGACGGCATGACGGTCATGGCGGGCGGACTGATCAGCGAGAAGGAGAAGGAGGTCTATACGCGGACGCCATTTTTGGGATCGATGCCGCTCTTGGGTTGGATGTTTCGTGGCACGGAGAAGGTGAAGGAGCGGAGTGAACTGATCATTCTCATCAAGCCACACGTGATTGCCACGCCGATGGAAGGCGGAAAGGCGTCGCGGGAATTGCTGGAAGCGTTGTCGGCCCATCCGGCCGCCGACGGACGCGAATCGATGGGCATCCACAAACCGCTCAAAGAACACACGTCGCGGGACGATATCAAATCAATCGTGAAGTGAACGAACACAAGAAAGGACAACTACGATGAACGCGAAGGTTGGACGGTGGGCGGCGTGGGCCGTCGGGGCGGGTTGGTTGTTGTCGGGCGCGGCGGCGCCGACGTGGATTCTCAACAACGGTCCCGATGCTGCGAACGTCGCGGTGGCGCAGGGTGCGGCGACGCGCGAACTCGGCCTTTTCGCCATTCGCCCGACGGGGACGGATATGACGCTGTCGCCGTCCATGAAAAGCGCGGATGCGTTCGCGGCGGTGGAGCGGCCATTTTTCGCCGTGCGTTACCGCATGAAGACACGGCAGACGGTGGGCGGGATTTTCTTCACGACGGATACGTTGAAGGGGCTCAGCGACAAATCGTATACGCCGTTTCCGATTATCGGCGACGGGACGTGGCGACACGCGGTGGTCGATATGCGCACGGCGCGTTCCGCCGCCGTCTGGAAGGGGACGGTGACGTCGTTCCGTTTCGACCCCGCGAATCCGAGTGAGGTGGATTCCGAAATTGAAATTTCCCGTTTTGGCTTTTTCGCGTCGGCGGACGAGGCCGAGACCTTTCTTGCGGCGGCGAACGACGCGCCCGACTACGCCCGTGAAACCGTGTTGCGCGTGGGGAAGACGCGCTGCCGGATTCCCGGCGGCTGCCTGGGGCCGGGATGGAATCGCGCACAATATCTGCTTGCCTCCGCCGCCGTGCCCGCCGGCGACGGCGTCCCGGTCGTCTGCCGCGACGGAACGCCCGTGCCGTCCTACGTGAGCGTGCGCGGGTGGGTCGACTACATTGCGGAAAAGCCGGGCACGTACACGGTGGCGCGTGTCGCTGCCGACCGGGCCGTGCCGCTGCCAGGGACGTTCAACACGCCGGCGTGGGATCGGCGGAAGTTCCAGATCGGCGCCTACTGCCTCAACCCGGCGGGCGTCCGCACGGACGCGGTGGTGCGCGACATCAAGGCCTGCGGCATCGACTTTATCATCGGCATGGACGTTGGTGACGTGAAGACGCTGGACTTGTTTGCGAAACACGGGTTGGCCGTTTTCGCGAATGGCGCGTTTTCCGGTTGGTGGGGCGGGGACGGTCGGAACGCTGGACAGATGGCGACGTGCAATCCGCTCGCGATGTATCGCAGCCGGGCGAACGACTTCCCCGACCATCCCGCGATCTGGGCGGCGGACATCGGCGACGAACCGTCGGCTCTCGATTTTCCGCACTACGGGGACGTGGTGGCGAACCTGCGCATGTGGGCGCCGGGGCTGCCGCTTTATCTCAACCTCTATCCGAATTATGCATCCGTCGCGGAAAATTCGGGGAAACAGACGACCAACCAACTCGGTACGCCCACCTACAAGGCGTACATCGATGAATACTGCCGCCATGTACCGCTCGATTACATTTCCTACGACTTCTATCCGTACATGAAGGACGCGCGGGCCAACGACGTCTTCCGGCTGAAAATGTACGACAACTTCAAAATCGTGGCGGACGCCTGTCGCGCCACGGGACGTAGTTTCTGGTACATCCCGCAGGTCAACTCGCGCTACGCGGATCGGCACATGACGGAAAATACTCTGCGTTTCCAGGCGTATGCCGCGATGGCGTTCGGCGCCGAATCAATCACCTGGGCCTGCTACACGAAGGGCTGGTGGGAGAACAACGTCATCAACGCCGACGGTAGGAAGAACGTCGAGTACGACCGTCTGCGGACGGTCAACGCCGAACTGCGCTGTCTGGGTGAACCCTTCATGCGCTTCCGCAACGTGGCGACGCATTTTATCGGCTTCCCCGCGACGGAGAAGCTCGACACGATTGGCGTGTCCGTCAAGAACGAACTCGACACGGCCTATGCCAAGGGGATGCGGGCGATGGACGGTGCGGCGCTGCTCGTCGGCGAGATGGTTTCCCGCGATGCGGCCACGGACGCGCGGGCGTTGTTTGTGATGGCGGCGGACGACATGTACGATTGTCATCCGACGAACCATACAATTGTGTTCCGGACGAGTTTCCCGCACGTGCGCGTCCAGGATGGCCGGAGAGCGGTCTCGGTGCGCCACGGGGCGGAAACGGGGACGTACGCATTCGACCTTCCCTCGTCGTCCGCCGCCCTCGTCACCGTCTGGTGACCGCGCGGTTTGTTCGCCTTTGAGATTGCGGCGCGGGACGGTGGTGGTTTTTGGTATAATTGAACGGACATGAGAAATCCACGGGACAGACGCGGGCAGGCGATGCTGGAGTACGTGCTTGTATTCACGGCCTTGATTGTCCTTTGTTCCGTCCTGTGCTATTTCGCCGCCGCCGCCCGCCGCGCGTCGGAAAACACCACGGAACTCGTGACGAGCGAATATCCGTGACGGCCAGGCGGCCGGATGTGAACGTTCAAAGGAGACAGAAACATGAAGTGCATGAAATCGAAAAAAGGCCAGACGATGGTCGAGTACATCATCATCGTCGCGTTGATCGCCATCTCGCTGATCGCCGTCTTCACCTATTTTGGCAAGGCCGCCGGCAAGAAAGTCGCGGGCGCTACGCAGGCGATTGATTCCGATTTGGGCGACCGGGCCAAGGCCGCCGTCGATTCGATTGACGACCCCGACGATCCGAAGGGCATCAAGGAACTCGGCAACTGATGTCCCTACGCGCGTCCAGCCGCGCACGGTCGACCCGGCGGCGGCGGGGGCAGGCGTTGGTGGAGACGACCGTTGTCCTGCTCTTTCTGCTGTTCGCGTTTTTCGCCGTCTTCCAGTTCGTCGACAATTTTCGCGCCAAACTCCTTTGTGAGTACGCCGCCGGACGTTGCGCCCGGTCGGCGACGGCGGGGTTCAACGATTTCATGGTCGAAAAGACCGCCCGCTTGGCTACGATGGCTGCCGCCGGCGAATGTCTGACGCAGACCGACGCGGGGCGGGGGTTGTCTGCGTCCCAGTGCGCCGCCCGTATGGGCGCGTACCTCGAATGCGAGGATGAGGCCGCCTGTCAGTCGGAACTCGATTTCGACTACTGGCGGGACGGCCGTACGACGGCGGTCTGTACGCGGTCGGGTTCTAAAATCGTCGCCCGTGTTACGCAGCGTCGGCCGCAGTTCTTCGATTGGACGGTCTGGTTGTCGGGCACGTCTGCCGCAGACGATTCGGACGATTCGTCCGACGCGACGATTACGGGCGAGGCGACGATCGAGGCCCATTATCCGGACTGGATGCAATGAATCCGCCATCGTCCAAATCCGGGCAGGTCGTCCTCGTCCTCCTCTTCATGATTCTGGGGCTGGTCTTCCTGCTGATTCTGCAGACGGATATCTATTCCGCCATTCGCGGCAAAACGCGCATTCAGAACGCGGGCGACGCTGCCGCGCTTGCGGGCGCGCGCTGGCAGGGCATTGCGCTGAACCTCATCGGCGAACTCAACATGATTCACGTGGCGGCGAGTTGCGAATCAAACGAAACTGTCGCGGCTGGGATTGTCGCCCTGCAAGAACGCCTCGCCGTCGCCGGCCCGCTCGTCGGGCTGATGGCCGCGAACGCGGCGGCCAAGGCGAACAAGGCGCCCGTCGACGACGGTTTTACGCAAATCGTGGAAACACGTGCCGCCGCGCAGGGCGAGGGTGGCAGTGCCACGTGGCCGACAAAATCGACCGACTACGCCGCCATGCTCCGTGCCGTTGCCGCCGATGGTCTTGCGGCCGGGAACGACAACGCGGATCTCCTGCCCGTTGTTGCAGCCTACCATCCGCTCTACGATTTGACATTCTACGAAGCCGTCCGCGCGGCCGATTGGCGGCGGGTTTGTCTGCGTGTCTACAGCGGTGACCACGCTCGCGCCACGGCCGATCTGCTCGGGTGGCGTGGTTGGCCGACGCCGCCCGCGCAGACGGCGGCGGGCGATTTCGCGAATGCGGAGTTTTTGAGTTTACACGTGCAGCCGCAGACCGTCGCTTTGCAGACTGAAGCGCGGCCACAGGCGGCGGACGTCATACTCGCCGTCGCCCGCGAGCTGGGTTTGGACGGCGTTGTCACGCCCGACCGCCTGTTTGAAAACAACGTGCTTTCGCGCCCTCGGACATGGTACTTCTACGATTCCGCCGCGTGGCGGACGTGGCGCGAACTCGATCTTGGCGGCACGACGCGCTTTCCGCTGGAGCGGCCGGTTCGCGCGGAATACGATGTGATGGGCGCCGTGGCGGCGTTCCGCGTGTGTGACACGCTCGTGCCGCTTGCCGCCGTCGCCCGAACCAATGCGTTCACATGGACGGCGGCGGCGAAACCGTTTGGTGCGGTGGACGCGGCGGGCGGGCGGCGGCGCGTGATCGACCTCTTCACGGTGGCGGACGGCACGACATTCAACGCGCCGCTCGTGTTGCCGTCGTTCACGCACGTCCGTCTCTTCCCCCTCGGCGGCGTCGGAACGCCGGACGCCACAGACGGCGGGTGGTCATCCAATCGCGGCGCGAGCGACCGCAATTGGGTGGAGCACGTCAAGTCTCACGTACCGAACGGTCTACGCCTGGCGGGATGTCCCTATTGCGCCATCCTTTCCGAGTACGGCGAAAATGCGGAGTATCTCCACGCAGGTGGACGCTGTTTGATGGAACGGGCGCACGATGAGTACTGCGATCCGCCCAGTCCGGCAGGGACGCGCCGGGGAGGAGGTACGACCCATGCGCATTGATGTTCATGTTGATGTCCTTCGCGCCCGCCGAGGTCAGGCGGCTATCGAGTTCGCGATTTGCGCGTTCGTTTTTGCGCTCGTCGTGTCTGCTTTGGTTGGATTTGCGCCCGTCTTCTTGAAGAACATCGCGATGCTGAGCGATGCGCGGACGGACGCCGGTGTTGCCGCGCTCGACGCGGCGGCGGGTTCGACGACGGCGGGCGGCAGCGCCGCCGGCGTGACGCGATATGCCCATCCCGATTCCGCGTCGTTGGGCGGGGGAGTTCCCACCTCCGATCCGTGGGCCGATGCGGTGGCGGCTCTGCCCGCCGAACCGCAATTCCCCGCGTGGTGCGCGGATGCTGTCACACCCATCACGCTCGTGTTGGGATCGGCGCGGAAATCGTTCCGCTTTACGCTGACACTCGGTGGCGAGCCGCTCTTTTCGGATGAGGGGCATCTTGCGGAGGATGTCTGGATGCCCGCGTTGGGCGGCGTGAAAGTCGTGGGGGGAAGTACGCCGTGAAAACATTGACGTTGGCCGTCGCCGCATTTTTCGGACTTTGGTTCTGGCAGCGGCCGCTGGATGAACAATCGTCATCGACGGTCTGGCCGGCAGCGATGCCATCGTTCGGCGAGGGGCGTGCCGACTGTGCGTTCACGTTGAAGAACGGAACGGTGTTTGCGGCGTTCACGACGCGGGCGTCAGCGGCGGACGTGCTGGCCGCCGCCCGGATGCGATATGTCGAAGAGGGGTGGACGGAAATATCGCTTGGGATGTCCGACACCGTGCTTTTCGTACGTGATGATTCCGTTGCCGCCGTGTTGGCCGAAACGACAGACGCGGGCACGCGCGTGACGGCTATCCAACGCGCCGCCGGTCTGTAATTTCCCGTTCATCTTTCCTGCATGCCGCGTTGACAATTTCCGTAGCTTTTTAGTGTCGGGTACAGCCCATTATGTTGAACGTAACTTGTTTCCGTGTTTTCAGTGGTAAAACCGTGGACAATTCCGTTTGGTTCGTTTCGTGAGATTACGTTGCGGACGAAATCATCGGCGTGGGGTGACGACTGTTTGAAGTCGGGCGGCGGCGGAAATACGCACGCACATGGCCGGATTCTGACATTCGGCTAACAACCGTCTGCTATACTTCCAACCAGCTGCGGTCGTGCGTTCCATCCACCTCCCTCCCCCACACATCCCGCACGGCCGCAGTTTTCAGCCCCTCTTGATACAGTTTTTTCGCCCCCCCCCCTGATTTCGATCCCATTCCTTGATTCGAGGGCGGGCTTCTGCACTTTACTGCCTTTCTACTGCACGATCTTGGA
>CAYZYQ010000061.1:0-17628 GCA_964482645.1 uncultured Lentisphaeraceae bacterium
CGGTTTTCACGTTGCGCCGCAGGGGTGTTGTTGCTTTCGCCCCGGGAGTTTCGGAGTCTGGGAGGGCAACGGTCATCGCCCGCGCGGCAGCCCATGCGCCAGCAGACGTTTCGCTGCCAGCCAAGAAAAAAAAATGGGGAACCTCCAATCCTGTGCGCACTTTGAAAGCAGCCGTCGTTTTGGTAGAATGTCTCTATGAAACGCGGATTTGCTGTGACGATTCGACGGACGGTCTTGCTTCTGGCAGGACTGTTCGCCGTCGGGATGCGGGCCGAGCCGGTGTGCATCGGCGAGACGTGCTATCCTTCCGAAGAAATGGCGCTGGCCGTCGGCGTGTCGCCCGCGCAGATTGCGGCCGCGCGAACGGCGAAGACGAAAGACGTGTCGGTCGCGGCGGCCAGAGAAATCGCGGTGGCGGACGGCCGTCGTCTGGCCGTCGGCTACATGCGCCCGGCGGCGTTTCTTGATTTTCTACACGGTCGGTCGGGTGCGGCATCTGATGCGAACGATTTGGAGAATCACTCGCTTGTCGTCGTGTTCCTGCTCGTGCTGTTGGGTGGCCTTGCGGCGAATCTGACGCCATGCGTGTTGCCGCTCGTGCCGGTGAACTTGATGCTCGTGGGGCGCGGCTGGCGGCGCGGCGCGGCGTATGGATTCGGTATCGCGTCGGCCTACGGCGCGTTGGGTCTGGCGGCCGCGTTCGGGGGGCTTGCGTTCGGCGCGATTCAAGGCAATCCGTGGTTCAACCTGTTCGTCGCGGGTGTCTTTGCCGTGCTGGGTTGCGCGATGGCGGAGATTTTCTTCATCGACTTTACGAAACATCGTGCCAAGCTCGCGAAAGGCGGACCTTTTTTTCTCGGCGTGGGCGCGGCCGTGTTGGCGGGGGCCTGTGTGGAACCGATTCTGTTGGCGACGTTGCTCTTGACGGCGAAATGGTATGCGGCGGGCAAGACGTGGGCGGTCGTGCTGCCGTTCATTCTCGGCGCGGGCATGGGGTTGCCCTGGCCTTTCGCGGCGGCCGGGTTGTCCGTTCTGCCGAAACCCGGCGCGTGGATGAAGTGGGTGAACCGCGTCTTCGCCGCGCTGATGTTCGGCCTTGCGCTGCTTTACGCCGTTCAGGGCGTGAACGGCTTGCGTGGGGCCGCTGGCGGCGACGACGTGGCGGCGGCGGCGGCCGCGCCGGCCGATACGGCGAAGCCGACGCTCCTTATCCTCGGTGCGCCGTGGTGCAAGAACTGCACGGCGATGGAACAGACGACGTTGCGCGATCCCGCCGTTGTGCGGGAACTCGGAAAGTTCAATGTCCGCCATATTTCGCTCGACGACTTCGAGGCCGATTTGAAGAAACTTCCTGACGTGGCCGGATTGCCGATTCCCGGTGTGCCGGCCTATGTGATTCTCGAACCTGTGCAAAAAGGAGAGTGACGATGGAACTCCATTGGATGGATGAAGGGGCGGTACGTGTCCGCCCCGGCGCCTTGAAGGAAAATGCGGATCTTCTGTTGGCGATCGTGAAGTTCGCCGCGAAGGACAAGGAGCGCGTGATGCGCATCCCGACCGATTTCCTGCGCGGCGGGGACTGTGGTTCGTTGGGCGAGCATCCGGCGTTCCTCGCGGCCGAGAAGGCGGCCTGGGCGAAGTTCGATCAGCGCGTGAAGAAAATCAAAAACGCGCCGAAGATCGAATTGAAGGGACGGCTTGCGGTGCGGACGTGGATTGGCAAGGGCGACGATCCGCGCAACCCGTTCTTGGGACATCCCGAAGACGTTTTCGTGCGGCAGGTGCTCGGTCTTGTCCGTCGGCTGGACGCCATTGGCTGTCACGATGTGGTCATTGGCCTGTCGGGCGGATTGGACAGTGCGTTGGCGTTGCTCGTGGCTGTGACGGCGTTCTATGTGCTGGAACTCGATTTGTCGGGTATCCACGTCTACACGATGCCGGGATTCGGCACGACGAAACGGACGCGCGGCAACGCGGATCTGCTCTGCGAAGGACTGGAACTCACGCTGGAAACGATTGACATCACGCCGGCCTGTCGTCGCCATTTCAAGGACATCGGGCAGGACGAGGCGAACCACGACGTCACGTTCGAGAACGTGCAGGCGCGGATGCGGACGATGATTTTGATGGACAAGGCGAACCAGTGCAACGGCCTCGTGCTCGGTACGGGCGACATGAGCGAAATCGCGCTCGGTTGGTGTACCTACAACGGCGACCACATGAGCATGTTCGGCGTAAACGCCGGCGTGCCGAAAACGGTCGTCCGCGAAGTCTGCCGCTGGTGGGCGGATACGAATGGCGGTCAGGCGGCCGAGGCGCTGTACGACATTCTCGCCACGCCGGTCAGTCCCGAACTGTTGCCGGCGCAGAATGGCGAAATCGTGCAGAAGACGGAGGATCGGGTCGGCCCCTACGAACTCCACGACTTCTTCCTGTGGCACTTCGTGGCCGAACAGAAGGGGAAGAAGGAGATTCTGGCCGCTGCGAAAAAGGCGTTTCGCGCGTCCTACGACGCGAAGACGATTGCGCGGTGGCTCGACGTCTTCTTCCATCGTTTGTTTACGCAGGCGTTCAAGCGCAACTGCGCCCCGGACGGTGTGCAGGTTTTTCCCGTCTACCTCGCGCCGAATGCCTGGCATGTGCCGAGCGACATTTCCGCCTCCTGGCTGGCGTGATGATCCATTCGAATTTGAAATCCACGGGAAATCTGGCAGGATTTCATGGACGACGACGGTGAATATCAAGAAAGAAGATCCATTATATGATATAATGTTCCGAAATTCATGTTCGACATCAATCAAAACATTTCGTCGCCTCTTTCGTTGGTTTTCATCGTCGGGGGGCTGGTGGCGCTCGTCAAGAGCGCGGATAGTTTCGTGGCCGCCGCCGCCGTGCTCGCCCGCAAGTTGGGTCTCTCGCCGCTCATCGTGGGCATGATCGTCATCGGCTTTGGTACGTCCGCGCCGGAACTTTTCGTGTCGATTCTCTCCGGGCTGGCCGGGCATTCGGACATCTCGCTCGGCAACGCCTACGGTTCTTGCGTGTTCAACATCGCCGTCGTTCTCGGCATCAGTACGCTTGTCGCTCCGCTCGTCGTCAAGGCCTCCGTTTGCCGTGTGGCCGTGCCGTTGCTGGCCGGGAGTACGATGTTGTCGTATGCGCTGTTGCAAGACGGTCGTCTGAGCCGTGTCGACGCGTTGATTCTGCTGGCGGTCTTCCTCGTCCTTTTCCCGCTCTACTGTCTGTACGATCAGAAAAAGATGGGAGCGCCGCCGTCCGAGTGTACGGACGAGACTGCGCCGGAGATGTCGCTTCTGAAATCCGCGCTCGTTTCGCTCTTTGCGCTCCTCGTACTGATCGTCTCGTCCCAGTTGTTGGTGTGGGGGTGCGTGGATTTCGCGCGGGACGTGTTGCACGTGTCCGAACTCGTCATTGGCTTGACGATCATTGCCATGGGCACGTCCCTGCCCGAACTTGCGGCGGCCGTCGCCTCGGCGCGGCGGGGCGAAAGCGAATTCGCGATTGGCAACATCATCGGGTCTAACCTGTTCAATACGCTGGGCATCGTCGGCGTTGCCGGGCTGCTCAGTCCGCTCGCCGATTTCAGTTCCTACGTCGTGGTACGCGATTTGCCGATGATGCTGCTCGTCTCGCTCTCGCTGTTCGCGTTCGGTTTCAACTGGAAACAGCCACGTGTGGACGGGCGGCTGGGCCGTTGGGTCGGCCTCGTCTGGGTCTGTTCGTTCATCGCCTACGCATGGATGCTGGTGGATCAGGAAATCCTCTAGCGTTCGGGGCGGAAGAGTAAGGAATGCCATGGTCGAAGAAATTCTTGCATTGAAAAAACGGCGGAACGCCGTCATCCTCGCGCACAACTACCAGCGTCCGGAAGTCCAGGACATCGCGGATTTCACGGGCGATTCGCTGGAGCTCGCCCGCAAAGCGGCAACGGTGGAGGCGGACGTCATCGTCTTCTGCGGCGTCTACTTCATGGCCGAGACGGCCGCGATTCTCAATCCGGCGAAGACGGTGTTGATTCCCGATGCGACGGCGGGCTGTCCGATGGCGGACATGATTACGGGCGAGCAACTGCGCGCGCTCAAAGCGCGGCATTCCGGTGCGGCGGCGGTCTGCTACGTAAATTCGACGGCCGAGGTCAAGGCTGAATGCGACATGTGCGTGACGTCCGGCAACGCGGAGAAGGTGATGGCGCAGTTCCCGAAAGACCGCGAAATCCTCTTCGTCCCCGACCAGCATCTGGGTGGTTACATCGCCGGGAAACTCGGCGTCGAATACGTGTTGTGGCCGGGTTACTGTCCGACCCACGCGCACTTGACCGTCCGCCAAATCGAGAAGGCGCGGGCCGCGCATCCCGGCGCCCCGGTGATGGTACATCCCGAATGTGCGGCGGACGTCCGCGCGGCCGCCGACCACTGCCTTTCCACGGGCGGCATGTGCGCCTATGCGCGGCAGTCGGACGCACCGGCGTTCATCGTCGGTACGGAACAGGGCATCCTCCACCGTCTGCGCAAGGAGAATCCGGACAAGACCTTCTATCCGGCGGACGATCTCGTCTGCCCCAACATGAAGAAGACGACCCTCGACAAGGTGCGCGACTGTCTGCGCGACCTTTCGCCCGTCGTCACCGTGCCGCCGGACATTGCCGTTCGTGCGAAACGCGCGATCGACGCGATGCTGGCGATCAACTGATTTGGTGAAACGAAAACAAAAGGAGAAATCGAAATGACGAGTAAATTGCTGACGGGCGTCGCGCTTTCGGGCGCGTTGTTCATGACGGGATGCCTGTGTTGTTCGGGCGTCCATCCCTGCACGGGCGGAAGTGAATGGCGCAATCTGCTGGGCGCGGACGGCGCCGCGCTTAACACGGTGGCCGACTTCAAGGCGGGCACGTGGTCGCGGACGGCGGACGGCGGCATCTTCTCCACGGTCGACAGCGCCCTTTGGTTCAAGGGCGAATACGAGAACTTCGTGCTCGACCTCGAATACAAACTCGATCCGGCCGCGAACTCCGGCGTAATCATCTACTGCTCGAACATTGCGCAGTGGATTCCCAATTCGGTTGAAGTCCAATTGCTCGACGATAATTCCGACAAGTGGCGGAACGATCCGCCGCGCCTGAAAAACGGCTCGCTCTACGGCCATGTCGGCCCGGCGAAGAGCAACGTCAAGCCGGCGGGCGAGTGGAATCGCATGACGATCTGGGCGCAGGGCCAGCACGTGAAGGTGGCCGTCAACGGCGAAGTCACGGTCGACGCGGATCTCTCCAAGTACACGAGCGCGAAGACGAATCCCGACGGGACGCCGATTCAGCCGTGGCTGTCGCGTCCGATGGCCGACCTGCCCACGAAGGGCGCAATCGGTCTTCAGGGTATGCATGGCGGCGCGAAGCCCTACTTCCGCAACGTGCGGATCCGCGAACTCGGCAAGTAAGGCATCCGAGGCGTCGCGTTGATGAAAATTCTTTCATGCGACGATGCTGCGCTGGCCGAAACGGCGGCGCTGCTGAAGGCGGGCGGCGTGGCCGTGATTCCGACGGATACGGTCTATGGACTTGCCGCGCATCCCGCCTGTCCCGCCGCCGTGGCGCGTCTGTACACGATCAAGGGGCGCGAGGCGAAAAAGCCTATCGCCCTCTTGGCGGCGGACGCGGCGGCGGCGGCTCGTTTTCTTGGCGGGCCGTTGGCCGCCTCCGCTGAACGGCTTGCGGCGAAATTCTGGCCGGGCGCGTTGACGCTCGTGTTGCCGAAGGGGGACGGTTTCGAGGGGATGCGTGTACCGGATCACGTTTGGACGCGCCGGTTGTTGGCGGCGTGTGGCGGCGTGTTGCGCGTGACGAGCGCCAATTTGAGCGGGCGTCGACCGGCCACTGACGCGCCCGCCGCGTTGGCCGACGTGGGGTTGTCGGCAGATCTCGTGGTTGATGACGGCGTGTCGCCAGGCGGTGTCGCATCGACGGTCGTCCGCGTCGACGCACAGGGCGTCTGTACCGTTCTTCGTCTCGGCGGCGTTTCGATTGACGCTTGACGTCGTCGCGCGTCGGGGAGATGGCGGCGTCTCAGAAGAAGAGCAGCGATTTCGGGTTCGCCCGTAGCGTACCCAGCGCCTGGCGGGCCTGACTGCGGATGTCGGCGCGTTTCGATTGCGTGAGCGGCTGCAACGTGCGGAGAGCATCGTCCGTACGTCGGGCGTTGGCGTAACAGGCCGCAAGACGCAGGGTGGCGTCTTCGGCGGAGTAGAACCGGGCGGGGGCGCGGATGGAATCTTCCAGACAGGCGATCGCCTCCACCCATTTGCGTTGGCGCATCGCCGTCGTTCCCAACGCTTCCAAGGCCATGCCCTTTCGGTCGCGCGTGTGGTCACAGGCGAACTTGGCGCACAGGCGGCGGATTTCGGCGTAGTCGGACGACAGGCCGCGCATCATCAGCGCGTAGGCGAGTTGCGCCGCCGTATCGTCGCGGGGACGCAGCTCTTGACTGCGGCGGAACAGCGTGATGCCACGGTCGATGCGTCCGTTTCGCGCACACTCCTCGCTTGCCACGTGGGCGAGTGCCCGGCCGTGATCGGAATCGTACGCCAACGTGCGCGAAAAGGCCGTGAAGTCGTTGCGGTATGAGGCGATGACAGGCAGGGCGGCGCCTGCGTAGACGAGGACGAGTACGGTGAGTACCGTCGGCACGAGGCGGCGTGCCACCCACGAATGCCGCACGTGGACAATCTGCACGGCGTTTGCTAGCACGGGTACGAGGAGGATGGCGAACGCCATGGCCGGCACGTAGAGAAATCGGTCGGCACGGGCGTGTTCGCCGAAACTGCCGAAGATACCCAGTGTGGGCGCAAGTGCCGCGCCAAACCAGCCAACGAGTAGGACGAGCAGATTGCGGCGGGCGGTTCGGCCCGTCTCCCCGCGCCGACCCAACCAAAGACAGACGACGGCTAGGCCGACGACGGCCAGCGCGAGCGTCGTTAGGCCAAGGACGCCGTGCAGCGGAAAATGTTCGGGGACGGCGCGGTAGTCGAGATGGATGCCCACGGGTACAAACATCTGGAACAGGTAGAGGCCGAGGGCAACGAGGGCGTTCAACATCCGCCAGGGGAGGGAGGCGCTGAACAACGTGCGGACATCGTAGCCGTCGGCATGGGTCTGCGAATAGACGGCCAGTGCACCCGTGGCGACGGCCATGAGGACAAGCGGCACGTAGGGGCGGACACGGCGAAACCTCGTCGCGTCGCGTGTATCCACACGCGGCGAGAGAACATCTACGGTGGCTGCGAGAAGGGGGAAGCACATGGCCGTAGGCTTGCTCATGCAGGCGAGGAGACAGCCGAACGCGCCCAGAACGCGCCCGCGCCACGTACCGCGTTCCCACGCGAGCAGACCAAGCAACGTGAAGAGTCCGCAGAGGATTTCCTTGCGGCCGGCAATCCACGCCACGGCTTCGACGCGCTGGGGATGGAGCGCCCAGAGCAACGTGGCGACGAGACCAAATCCCACCCGGCCGGGGAAAAGACGGAGCAGAAGGATGAACAGAGCAACGGCCGCAAGCGCGTGGCACGCGACGTTGACGAGATGGTGCGGCCCCATGCCAGGACCGAACAGCGAAATGTCGGCCATGTAGGTCACGTAGGTGAGGGGCATCCAAATGGCCGCATGTCGGACACTGGTGAACGCCGTCTGGACGTTGGCGAGGGACAATCCGTCGTGGACAAACGCACAGCGAAACGTGTAGTCGTGATCGTCGAAACGGAGGAACTCGAATCCGCCGACGGGACTGTAACAAAAGCAAATCGCCAGAACGAGGAACAGAATACCGAAGAGAATCTTTTTTGAGGATGAATTCATTACGCCGTATTATAGCACAACCATTTGGCGCAGTCGCGAATGGTTGCCTCGCAGGGATTCGAACCCCAACAGGCAGAATCAGAATCTGCAGTGCTACCGTTACACCACGAGGCAATCGTGCGGTGAAAACGGCGCATAGTATACCCGATTTCTCGTCTCCTTGCAAGGGGGCAAGTCAATTTACCGAATCTTTTTCATTTTACTCCAAACGTGGGTGGATGTGGATGGACAAGAAAAATGGCTATAATTACCTTCATGCTCGTCTACCTTCGTTCGGTACGAACGCGCATATCGCCGTTGCCCATCAAACCAAATTCTGGATGGTTCCATATGTGTCGAGCGAACGACACGAACCTTGAATCCCGGCGGGAGGAATTGGTATAATCCTTCCACTAAGGAAAGGCAATAACATGAAATTTGAACGGTGTGTCGTGGCGGCGGCCGCAGTGGCGGTGTTTGCCGGGTGTCGAACGACGAAGGACGTGCTTGACGATTACGAGCGCAACGTGTCTGTGGCGGACTATCCGGCGGCGGCAGCAGAGGTTAGCACGTTGGCCGAAAAGGGCGACGATTCGCGTCTCCTGTGGCATTTGATGGCCGGCGGCGCCTACTACATGGGCGGCGACAAGTCCGCCGCGATCGCCCAGTTCGATGCGGCGGAATCGGTTTTCGCCCAGAACGACCAGACGTCCGTCTACGCGCAGGGCGGCGAGGGCGCGTTGGCGATGATGACGAACGATCGCGCATTCGCCTACGATGGCGGCGGTCTCGATCGGAGTTTCACCTGTCTCTACAAAGCCATCGACTACATGACGCAGGGGAAGACGGGTCCGGCGCGAACGGAGTTGAACCGCGCGGGACAGCACCAGGAGAACTGGGTGTGGGAACGGCGCAAGGATATCGAAGCCGCCGAAAAGAAACTCGCCGCCGATGCGGCCGCCTACGAAGGGCAGCAGCAGGCGCAGCCGACAGGCAATCGCGCGGAACAGGCGAATCTGATTTTGTCGAACGCCGACTTCGCGGCGCAGGTCAAGGCGCAGAGCGGGTACGATCCCGCGACGTCCGGGCGGCTTGACGCATTGGCGGCGGCGGACTACGCCAATCTCTATGCGTTGCATGTCGCGGGCATCTTCCGCTGGTTGAACAACGACGGCGGCAGCGTGTTGAAAACGGCGGCGGCCTATCAGCCCGCCAATACCGTGTTGCAGCAGGACGCGGCGGCGGCGGCTTCGGGAACGCGGCCGAAAGACCAGATCTGGATCTGGGTGGAGGACGGCCTCAATCCGTCGCGGGAGGAATGGCGAATCGATTTGCCGTTCCTGCTCGTGCCGGGCTTGAACCAGTACGTCCTCTACGCCGGCATGGCGTTGCCGCGTCTGCGCGAACGGACGTTCGGTGCGTCGGCGTGGAGCGTCCGTGCGGGCGGCGCGACGACGCCGTTCACGGATCTGGCGGACGTGGATCGTCTGACGCAGACGGAGTTCGACGTCTACATGCGCGGGGCGTTGGCGCGTGAAGTCACGCGGACGCTCGTGAAGGTGGGCGTCCAGGTGGCGTTGGGCGCGGCGGCGGAAAACTCGGGCAACCGCGATCACTACATGGCGCTCAAGATGGCGCAGTTGGGCGTGGCGGCATGGGCGAAGACGAGTACGGCGGCGGACATCCGCAGCTGGACGGCGCTGCCCAAGAGCGTCAAGGTCGTGCGCCTGACTCGTCCGGCGGATGGTCGTGTGGACATCGTGGCGGACAACAACGCCTACACGTTGAATGTGCCGGCGGGCAACACGCTCGTGTTCGTCCGCAAGCCCGCGCCCTCCACCGGCCCGACGTTCAAGATGGTCACATATCCCTGATGCCGAGTATTCGTCCGCATTCTGCGCTGCGTTAACACCTGCCTAACACCGGGGTGCTATACTGTGCGGCATGAAAGCACTCGCCAGCATCCTCGTTATCGAAGACGATTCGACCATTCGCACCATTCTCGGCATGACGCTGAAGAACGCGGGGTTCGAGCGCGTCAAATCCGCCGCGCGCGGGGACGAGGGGTTGGCGCTCATCCGCCAGATCCATCCCCAGCTCGTATTGTTGGATCTCATGCTGCCGGGGCTGGACGGGCTTTCGATCTGCCGCCTCGTACGGGAAGACCCCGCGTTTGCCGACACGCGGATCATCATGCTCACGGCGAAGTCGGAGGACGGCGACGTCGTGCGTGGCCTCGAACTGGGGGCGGACGACTATGTGACGAAGCCGTTTTCGCGCGAAGTTCTGCTCGCCCGCATCCACGCCGTGCTGCGCCGCCAGGATCCGCTGGAATCGGGACGGCGGTTGGACGGATTGCTGATTGACGAGCGTGGCAACGCGGCGCGTCTCGACGATGCCGTGTTGTCGCTTACGCGCCTTGAATTTCGCATCCTCGCGCTTCTCGCGGGGCGTCCCGGCCGCGTCTTCACGCGCCAGCAGATCATCGACGCCACGCAGGGCGAGGAACGTCTTGTCACGGAGCGGACGGTCGACGTGCAGATTGTGGGACTGCGCCGCAAACTCGGCCGTTGGGCCGACCACATCGAAACCATCCGTGGGGTGGGGTACCGGGTGAAGCCATGAAACGTTTGCACCTCGGCACCGTTTTCTGTCTGCTGGCCGCGCTCGGTTTCTTTGGCCTCATCGGCGTGCTCGTGTCCGAAGTCGGAACGTTTCACGACGCCGTGTTAGACTGGGCCAAGCGCGATCTTCGCGCCCAGACGGCGCGGGCGGCGGGCGAAATCGACGAGGACATCGCGGCGGAGGACTACCGGAAAATCCATGCGTTCGGCGACAAGTGCGCGGCGGAAGGCGTGCGTGTGACGATTCTGAGTCTGCGTGGCGGCATCAAGTTTGATTCCGAGAGCGGCGCGGCGAAGGGTGGGCCGGGGGCGCGGCCGGAGGTCGATGCCGCCATTCGCGACGGCGAGAGCGTCGTGTTGCGGACGTCGGCGACGACGGGTGGCAACACGCTCTTCTGTGCGCGGCGTGTGGGCGATTCTGTTGTGCGTCTGGGCATTCCCGCCGAGCGCGTGTTCGCGCCGGTTCATCGCTCCCACGTCGGGTTGGTGATTGCCGGGTTGGTCGGCGCGTCGGGGCTGTTGATGGTCTTTCTCCTCGTTGTCCGTCTGTTGGGGCAGGTTCGCGCAAACGAGCGGCAGTTGGCGGCGTTGCGTCGGGCAGAGGAATTTCGCCGTGAATTTGTCGCGAATGTGACGCACGAGATCAAGACGCCCCTGACGGGCATTCTCGGCGCGGTCGATTTGCTGGACTGTGGGCAGCCGGTGTCCGACGCGGATCGGGCGACGTTGCTGGGGCTGTTGCGTCGTGAGGCGACGCGCCTGAACGATCTGGCGCAGGACATTCTGTCGCTCGGCCGTCTTGAACACGCGGAGGGCGGACCGCACCGCGATTTCGCGCCGGCCGATTTGGCCGACCTCGTGGTGTCCGTTTGCGACCGGTTCCAGACGAAAGCGCGGCGGGCGAACGTCGAGCTGACCGTTGCGGCGTCCGCGCCGTGCGTGGCCGTCTGCAATGCACGGCTCGTCGAACAGGCGTTGTCCAATCTCGTGGAGAACGCCCTGCGCTACAGCGGTTCGCCCACCGTCGAGATTGCGGTGACGCGAACGGGCGATCGCGCCGAGTTGTCCGTCGAAGATCACGGTGCGGGCATCGCGCCCGAGCACCAGGCGCGTCTCTTCGAGCGGTTCTACCGTGTGGACAAAGACCGCAGCCGCGAGTTGGGCGGAACGGGGCTGGGGCTGGCCATCGTCAAACACGTGGCGCATCTCCACGGCGGCGACGTGTCGCTCGTCTCTGCGCCCGGGCGCGGTTCGCGGTTTGCGTTTTCAATTTCCGTAGGGGAGTTCAACCAAACAGAAAAGGAAGAAAGAACATGAAAAACATACCGATGATCGGAATGTGCGGTTTGGCTCTGACGCTGACGCTCCTGGCCGGCTGCGGGGAAGCCCATGCCGCCGAGAAGAAGGATCAGACCTCGAAGACGGCGGAAAGTTCCGTCGTCACGAACGACAACGGATCCGTCTCGCGTATCTTTACGGAGAGTTCCGTGACGACGAACGGGAACATGGTCACGGAACACCGCCGCGAAACGCGCACGAGCATGGACAAGGACGGCAACGTGCTGGAAACGAGCACGAGCGAGTACGCGCAGTCCTACAACGTGGGCGATACGCGCCTGAAGTTCGCCCGCGCCGACAAGAAGGGCGATGGGAAGACGGATGCGACGGCGGCCGAGGGCGCGGATTCTTTCTTGGGTCTTCAGTTCGGCAAGAAAGCGGAGGACTATGCGTTCATCGACGTGAAGAACCTTTTCAACGAGGCGAACGGCCCGACGGCCGCGCTGTTGAAGGCGAAGTATTCGGATGAAAAGCCGATTGCCGGATTGTACGATTACGACGCCGACGCCGTGCTTCTGCGGGCCAAGTTCACGCCGGCGGCGACGAACCGTCTGGAAGGTTTCGACGACTACTACGTCTACGTGACGCCGAAAGACCACAAGATTGTCAAAATCTGCGCCTGTGCGAAGAACAGCGTGGAAGTCGGTGCGCGTGGCAAGCGGCACTATCTCATCGAGGCGCTGGAAAAGCGGTACGACACGTGGGCGCGGTTGCTGAGCTGGTTCCGTCCGCTCTATGCGTTCGACGTCGCGTCGGGTCGGCAGATCCAGCTCTGTCTGGCCGGCGCGTCCCCGTCGTACCAGACGGTCATCTCCGCCTACGACGGCGCGGCGGGCGCTTTGGCGGTCGACGAATACGAGGAGATCCTCAAGGCGGCGCGTGAAAAGGCGAACGAGAACCGAAAGACGAAAGTCGACGGCGCGTTCCGCGCGTTCTGATTCCGTGTGCCGTTGATTCGCCCGAAGGACGTCGTTCGCCGTGTCGGCAACGGCGTCCTTTTATTTGGAGGACGGCGAAGCGGGCAACTGGATGGATGTTTCCTGCGGCCGCTTGGACGTGGGGAACGTGCAGACGGTTTGCCCGCCGTCGAGGAGCGTGGCCATGCCGGCGTCGATGCGGATTTCCGTCCCGCCGAGGACGTTTGCGACCAAAAAGCACTTTTCAAGTCCGTCACCGCGCCCGTAGTTCCACACTTCATCCGGCTGTGCCGTGCGGCCGGAGCCGTCGTAGATTGATTCGGCGGGCAGGGCGGCGATGCGGTCGAGAACAGCTTGCGCAGGGAGGTTGGCGAGTGCCGCTTTGGAGACGGGGGCGCGTTCCAACGCCGCGTGTACGAACGGCGCGGCCTCGGTGGTGGAGAGGTCGTGTGCGGCGTAGGGCGCGAGCGCGGCGGCGCGGTTCGTGGTGCGGAGGGCGGACAGGCGGTCGGCGATTTCCGCGTAGCCCATGTCGGGCGTGAGCGCGAGCGGCGCGGCGTTCGGTTGGAACGTCACGCGCGTAGGGTCGGGCAGACGTGGCGTCACGCGCCGTTGATCGGCGGCGTCGTCCGGCGGGACGAGGAACGCCTGGAGTTTGGATGCGAAGTCCGCATAGGCCGCCGGTGCGATGGTGGCGGTTGGATAGAGCAGATGGATGTAGCCCGTGACGTGCGAGACGATGGTGACGCGCTCGTGTTCGAGGGCGCGGCGGGCCTGCTGGGAGATGACGGTGCCGTTCGACCACATGGCTCGCGTGACGAGGCGGCGGTTGTTGGTGAGGATGCCCGTATCGACGTCGAGGAAGTTCTGCGAGTGGAGCGGCGTGGCCATCAGGTAGATGGATTCGAGCGGGAGGCCGCAGACGACGAACGCGGCCGCCGCGTACAGGCCCGCCAACGAGACGCATTCGCCCGCGCCGACGGCATGGCTCGCCTTGTGGCGGAACGCGTCCATCGCCTCCACGGTTTCGGTCTTCCAGTAGGGAATCGTGTCGGACGTATATTTGTCGAGGCCGAAATGGCGACGGATGTCGATGTCGTAGTAGTAGACATCGCCCTGATAACCGAACAGGGCGTTCGACTTCGCGATTTCGGCCGGATCAAGGAAGGGGGCAAAGCGCGTCAACTCCTTCTGCTGGGTCGTCAGCCCCCACGTTTCCAGGTCGAGGTTGAAGGTGTAGTTGTCCATGATGTGCTGACGCAGACGCTGGAGGCGCTTCTTGGGGCGCATCTCGCGGATGCCGGCGAACCAGTCGAGGTCCCGCCACGCCCAGAGACGTGGTGAGAGGATGTTGGCGAGTACGAGGGCGTACATCAAATCGGGGAAAATGAAGATTTCCATGTCCGACAGCGTACACGCCGAGGACTTCTCTTCCAGCGACAGCGGCCTAAAACAATTGTCCGAATCCATAGGCGGCACATTATAGCACAAACTTCTGCTATAATACGAAGCCTATGGGACATCTGAATTTGACGACAATCGGCCTGTTGGTTGTATCGAACTTTATCATGTGCATCGCCTGGTACGGCCATTTGCGGAATCTGGGCCATGCGCCGCTGTGGGTTGCCATCGTTTCGTCGTGGGCGATTGCGTTGGCCGAGTACTGTTTCGCCGTGCCTGCCAACCGCATCGGAGCGCAGACGATGAGCCTTGAACAGTTGAAAATCACGCAGGAGGCCGTTTCGCTCCTCGTGTTCATCCCGTTTTCGATTTTAATTATGAAACAGCCCGTGTCGTGGAACTACGGCGCGGCGATGGTCTGCATCCTCGCGGCCGTCTTCTTCATTTCCCGTACGTAGACGATGGATGTCTAGGCAGGAGATGGTAGGCGTGGCCGGGTGGGGCGGCGTAGGAACAACACGAAAGCATGAAGGAGGCACGATGAAAAAGATTCGGATGCTGTGTCTGGCAGCGGTGGCAAACCTGTTGACGGGCGGCGTTTTCGCCGACACGCCGCTTGTGGTGAATGGTGGATTCGACGACGTGAAGGACGGCCGGACAGTCGGGTGGCAGACGGTTGGTACGCGCTATGTTTACCGCGATGGCGTTGGCCGGAGCGGCACACGTGCACTGTGCTACACGAACGACGACCCGAAGTTCTATTCCTTCCCCGGTCAGTCGATCGACTTGAAGCCCGGCCGCTCCTACGAATACGAAGTGTGGATTAAAACGGAGAATCTGGCGGGCGATGAGTCCGGCGCCACAATCTGCATCGAGTGGAACGGCGCAAACGGAAAATGGCTCGGCGGCGCCTATGCCGAGGGTGTTAAGGGGACGAAGGACTGGACGTGCGTCCGCGGCCGGACGCCCACGATTCCGTCGAACGCGAAATCGTTCCGCGTCAGCCCCTACGTCCGCAAGGGCATGACGGGACGCGCGTGGTTCGACGATCTCGTCGTCCGCGAATTCCATCCCGAACCGTTGTCAGGACTCTTCTCGACGGCCTACCGCAATTTGGCCGTGGACGGCGATGTCACGTTCAAGGCCGCGTTGAACGCAACGGAAATCGCCAATCGCGGCGGGGCAACGGCATTCTTTCGCTACCGCGATGCGCAGGGCGTCGTCCAGCGCCGGCCTGCGCAGAACGCGGACGGCGATAGCCTGACCCTGCCTGTCGCCGCGCTCGCGAAAGGGCGTCAGACCGTTTCGGTCGAACTGGTGACCGCTGCCGGGACGCGCCTGGGCACGGCGCACCTCGATTTTACGCGGGCAGATCGTCTGCCGCCCCGCGCCACGTGGTTCGACCGCCACGGTCGCGCCATCGTGCAGGGGCGCCCCTACTTCCCGCTCGGCATGTACTGGAGCGGCATCACGACGAATCGCGTCGATCTCTACGCGCAGGGGCCGTTCAACTGCTTGATGCCCTACGGGGCGCCGAACAGTCGCGACTTGCTTGACTACTGCCAGGCGAAGGGGCTGATGGTCATCTACAGCGTGAAGGACATCTACGCCGGCACGCGCTGGGCGCCGAAGGGAATTGACACGGCGGCGGACGAAACGGCCTACATCAAAGACCGTGTGGCGCGGTTCAAAGACCACCCCGCGATTCTCGCCTGGTATCTGAACGACGAACTTCCCCTCACGATGCTCGACCGTCTGACGGCGCGGCGGAATCTCATGGAGGAACTGGACGCCGGGCATCCCGGCTGGGTTGTTCTCTATCAGCAGGACCAGATCGCCGAGTATCTGCCGACGTTCGACGTCATTGGCACCGACCCGTATCCGATTCCCGACCGTCCGGCGGCGATGGCGACGACGTGGACGCGCAACACGCGGAAGGGGACGCGCGGCTGCAAGCCGCTCTGGCAAGTGCCGCAGGCATTCAACTGGGGCTGCTACAAGAAAGATCCCGCCGACCGGGTGCGGATGCGCGCGCCGACTGAAGCGGAACTGCGGTCGATGTCCTGGCAGTGCGTTGCGAACGGCGCGAACGGTCTTGTCTTCTACTCCTTCTTCGACCTCTCGAAACCCTCCGCCGGTGTGCCGTTTGAAACGCGCTGGGCGGAGTGCTGCCGCGTGGGACGCGAGATCCGGGACTGTTTTCCGATTCTGCTGGCCGATCCGGCCGCGTTGTCCGTCCGTGTCGACCATGCCGCAATCCGCGCCGACTGGAACGGCCCGGCTGAACCCGTTTCCTGGCGGGCGTGGGAGAAAGACGGCGAGATCTATTTGCTCGTCGTCAATGCCTACGATGCGCCGCTGGACGTGTCCTTGACAGGCGGGATTGCAGACGGTTCTGTGGCGGCGACGCCCGTGTTCGGGCCGGCGCCGACGGTCGTTCCCGATGCGGCGCGGAGAACGCGGTTGACGTTCGCGCTTGCGGCGCTGGAACCCGCCCTCGTCCGATTGGCTCCGGCGGCGCGGAAACGGCGTTAGGGGACGGCATGGCACAGCGCAACAAGATCGTTCTGGCCTACGACGGCACAGCCTACGCGGGCTACCAGTTCCAGGATAACGGCATGTCCGTGCAGCAGCGCGTCGAGGAAGTCCTGGCGGCGTTGAACCGAGCGCCAGTGCGGCTCTACGGATGCAGCCGGACGGACGCGGGCGTTCACGCAAAGGGCTTTGTGGCGCATTTCGATTTCGACCAGCCGATTCCCGCAAAGAATTTCGTGCGGGCGATGAACGCGCGATTGCCGAACGACATCCGTGTACTGTCGTGCGTTCGGGCGCGGCCGGACTTCGATGCGCGGTTGGACGCCGCCGGCAAGGAATACCGCTATTTCCTCTACAACGGGGAAATCCTGCCGCCGTACTTGGCGCCATTTTGGGGCTACGAGCACAAGCCGCTCGATCGTGCGGCGATGCAGGATGCGGCGGCGCGGTTCGTGGGACGGCACGACTTCGTGTCGTTCGCGGCGAATCCGCACCGCGACCTTCAGACGACCGTGCGCAACATCTTCGCGTTCGACGTGCGGAAGACTGGTCCGCGGGTTGTGTTCATCGTGCGGGGCGACGGGTTTCTCTACAAACAGGTTCGTTCGATGGTGGGGTATCTCGTGCGCGTGGGGCGGGGCGACGAAAAGCCCGAAACCGTGACGGAACTTCTCGACGCGGCCGCGCCGCGCACGGCTCGCGTCCCTACCGCGCCGGGGCGCGGCCTTTTCCTCTGGAAAGTCTTCTACGCCAAATCGCAGTTGTAAGCGCGGGGATTCTATGGCTACAGTTAGTCAAACAGAAAGGACGCCGAAACATCTTTTTTCTTTGTCCCTTGTGGTTCAAATAACTGGACATCGTGGTCGATGGCGTCCAGTCATTTGAATCACGGAGGATTTCGTCGGTTTCCCCATGGTGTCCTATGTTATGAGTGCTATGAACAACGAGTATTATGAGCAACTGCGCAGGAACT